>NZ_JBTWNF010000025.1:0-102302 GCF_054796175.1 Actinomycetospora sp. C-140
CTTCCTCGATCAATTAGCCACGCCGCACCGTCACCAACGTCCTGGCCGGGTACAACTAGACCGGCTGCACGGACCGCGCGCCGGCCAGGCCGCGGGTCCGCTGCACGGTGACCAGTCCCTGAACGCCGAGGCTCACCGCGACGAAGAGCAGGATGCTCGCGGTGTTCACGGTCTCCGCGGCCGGCACGACCGTCCTCGCCAGCAGGTCGAGGCCGACGTGCGCGCCGATCCCGACGACCCAGAGCACCGCGGTCAGCGCGTGCCCCTGGGTCCAGACGACGCCGTCGCGCACCCAGAGCCGCACCGTCCGGGCCCGCAGAGCGCCGAGCACGGCCCCGATGGCGAGCCCGAGCGCCAGGAGCGTCCACCCCATCGGCGGCACGGGGTGGGCACCGGCCGCCGACACCAGCTGCACGACCCCGACGACCGCGAGGATCCCCGCGAGCCGCAGCCTGCGGGCCGTCAGCGGCTGTGGCCGCAGCTGGTTCACGATCACCCACGCCAGCACCGCGATCCCGACCAGTGCCGAGAGCATCCCGGTCATCCCGTCCTCCCTCCCCGGGCCGGCACCCCGCCGACCGACCGGACGACCGTCGCCCGCCCGGGTGGGCCCGGGCGTCCACCCGGGGGTGGAGACGCGGTGGAGAGCGGGTGTGCCGGGCGCCGCGCGGGGCCAGACTCGGCGCCATGGACGTCCGACCCGATCCGGCCGCCCCGGCCGCGGTGTCGCGGGGGCTGCCGACGGTCGGGGTGCCCGACGCGCCCGCGACCTCGGTGCTCGGGCGGGTGCGCGGTCTGCGTCCCGCGTTGTGGCTGCTCGTCGCGCTGGTGTCGCTGTGGCCGCTGACCGGCGAGGCCGTCGTCGCGGCCGGGCTGATCCTCGTCGGGGCCGCGGCGGCGGTGGCCGCCGACCGCGACCCCGGGATCGTCGCGGGCGACCGCACGGGACGCCGGGTCGGGCTGCTCGCGGTTACCGCGTTGAGCGGCCTGGGCGCCGTGCTCGTCGAGCCGCGTGGCCTCGGGTACGTCTCCGCGTTCGTCGCGGCGACGATGGTCGCGCGCCACGTCACCGACGTCCGCGTGATCGCCGGCTTCGCCGGCGTGCTCACCGTGCTGGTCGCCGCGGTGATGGCGGCCGTCTCCGACAGCCCCTGGGCGATGCTGGCCGCGGTCGCGGTCCCCCTGCTCGCCTCCCGGGGCTACAGCCGCGCCCGGTTCCAGCGCGAGCACGCCCGGGTCGTGGCCCTGCTCGCGGAACGGGACGCGCTGCGGGGCGCCGAGCTCGCGGCGGCCGCCGCGGAGGAGCGGGCGCGGATCGCCCGCGACCTGCACGACGTCCTCGCCCACACGCTCTCGGGACTCTCGCTGCACCTGCAGGCGATCCGGGCGGTGCTGGCGCGCCGTTCGGACAACACCGACGACCCCGTGCTCGCCCAGGTCGACCGCGCCGCCGACCTCGCCCGCTCGGGCCTGGCCGAGGCCAAGGAGGCGGTCGCCGCGCTGCGCGCCTCGGGACCCGCGGCAGGGCGCGCCGACGTGGAACGCCTGGCCGCGGAGGCCGGCGCCACGCTCACGGTGGCGGGCGACCTCGACGCCTGCCCCGCCCCGTGGCGCGACGCCGCCGTCGCCACCGTCCGGGAGGGGCTGACCAACGCCGCCCGCCACGCGCCGGGAGCGGCCACGCGGGTCGAGGTGGACGCGCGCGAGGGGCTCGTGGTGCGGGTGGGCGACGACGGTCCGGGGTCCGGCCGGGAGCCGGCGGGCGGTGCCGGCGGGGGTCACGGGCTCGCGGGTCTCGCGGAGCGGGCCGCACTCGTCGGCGGGGACCTCGCGGCCGGGCCCGATCCCGACGGCCCGGGCTGGCGGGTCACGCTGCGGGTGCCGGCCGGGGACCGTGCGACGGTTCCGGGCACGGTGACCCGGTGACTCCACTGCGCGTCGTCCTCGCCGACGACCAGGCCGTCGTGCGGGACGGTCTCGCGCTCCTGCTCGGTGCCGCCGACGATCTCGAGGTCGTCGGCGCCGCCCCCGACGGCACCGCGGCCGTGGAGGTGGTGCTCGCCGAGCGCCCCGACGTCGCGCTCGTCGACCTGCGCATGCCCGGGCTCGACGGCGCCGGGGTGACCGCGGCGCTCCGTCGCGACGCGCCGGAGGTGCGCGTCCTCGTGCTGACGACGTACGCCGACGACGACGCCGTCCTGCCCGCGCTGCGCGCCGGCGCGGCGGGCTACCTGACCAAGGACACGACGGGCGAGGCGCTCGTCTCCGCGATCCGCACGGTCGCGGCGGGCGGGTCGGTGCTCGACGCGGCGGTGCAGCGCCGGCTCGTGGAGCTCGCGGGGTCGCCGCCGCCGGTCGAGACCGGCAAGGCCGGCGCCGACGTCACCGTCGAGGCCGGCCTCACCGCCCGCGAGGTCGACGTGCTGCGTCTCGTCGCGCAGGGCCTGTCGAACCAGCAGACGGCGTCACGGCTGGTGGTGAGCGAGGCGACGGTGAAGACGCACGTCAACCACCTCATCTCGAAGCTCGGCGTCGACGGCCGGCCCGCCCTCGTCGCCTGGGCCTGGCGCCACGGCGTCGCTCCCTGAGGTCCGTGAGCAGTTGGCGCCCCTGGGAGGGCGCCGACTGCTCACGTCCGGGGGAGGAACCAGACGCCCAGGCCGGCGAGGGCGACACCGGCGCCGAGGAGGCAGACGCCGCTCCACCCCGCGGCCGGGTAGATCAGCGACGTCGCGGCCGAGGCGAGCGTGCCGCCGAGGAAGGCCGAGACCATGTAGGCCGTGGTCACGCGGCTGCGGGCCTGCGGGGCGAGCGCGTAGATCACGCTCTGGTGGCTGATCTGGAGCGCCTGCTGGGCGAGGTCGAGCACGACGACGCCCACGATCAGCGCGACGACCGACGCCGCCCCGAGCCCGAGCAGCGCCCAGCTCGCCGCCAGCACCACCAGGCCGACGGTGACGACGAGGGTGCCGTGCCCCCGGTCGGCCAGCCGCCCGGCCAGCGGCGCCATCGCCGCGCCGGCGAGACCGGCGAGCCCGAACAGCCCGATGACCGCGGGCCCGTAGCCGTAGGGCGGCGCGGACAGCAGGAAGTCGATCGAGGTCCAGAGGATCGTGAAGCAGCCCATGCCGACCGCGGCCAGCATCATCCGGCGCCGCAGCTCCGGCTCGCGGCGCACCAGACCGAGCACCGAGCGCAGCAGCCGGGGGTAGCTCGACGACTCGGTGGGCGCGACGTGCGGCAGCCCGACCCGGACCACGACGGCGAGCAGCACCATCACCCCGGCCGCGACGCCGAACACCCAGCGCCAGCCGCCGGCCTCGGCGACGAACCCGGCCACGGTGCGCGCGCCGAGGATGCCGATGAGCAGCCCGCTCATGACGGTGCCGACCACCTGGCCGCGCTCGTGGTCGCCCGCCAGCGAGGCCGCGAGCGGCACCGCGATCTGCGCGACCGCGGACGTCACCCCCACCAGCGCCACGGCCGCGGCCAGCACCGCGAACGTCGGCGCGGCGGCGGCGAACGCGAGCACGGCCGCGCACGCCGCGAGCAGCACGGTGACCAGGCGGCGGCGCTCGAGGAGGTCGCCCAGCGGGACGAGCAGCGCGAGGGCGGTCGCGTAGCCGATCTGCGACGCGGTGACGAGCAGCCCGGCCGTCCCGTTGCCGACCCCGAAGGCCTCGCCGATCGTGTGCAGCAGCGGCTGGGCGTAGTAGATGTTCGCCACCGCGGCGCCGCACACCACCGCGAGCAGCAGCGTGCGGGCCCGCCCGATCGAGGAGCTGGTGCCGGCGGGGGACGTCGCGGACGAGGTCTCGGCACTCACCGCACGACCGTGCCCGGCGACGCGGGCCGATACCCGTGGTCGAGACCGATCCCACCCCCGACCGGTCCGGTACGTCGCAAGTGCGCGGTCTCTACGCCCGGGCCGGGCGCCGCCGGTGCGGGAGACCGGCGCGGGACGGGTCGAGGACGACGTCGTCGCCGACCGCGACCGTGGCCGGCCCGACCCGCAGCGTCCCCGAACCGAGCGCCGCGCACCGCACCCCGGCACGGCCGCGCAGCGCCGCGTGCGCGCCCGGCGCGAGCACGACGTCCATCCACGCGCAGGGGGCGGCCGGACGCCCGCCGCCGAGGAGGACCGGTCCGTTCCCGGCGTCGATCGCGAACTCCCGCCCGCGCAGCGCCTCGACCTCGAGACCGCGGGTGACGATCGTGCGCCGCGCCGCGACCGGGTCGAACCGCGCGACCCCGAGCTCGTCGGCCACCGCCTCGAGGGCCTCGACGGCGAGCACCGTCACCGCGGCCTCCCGGTGCGCGGCCTGCCCGGCGTAGCGGTCCCCGACGACGCCGTGCCCGGCCCGGATCGCGATGGTGGCCGGGGTCTCGGTGCGCACCGCCCGCGGCCCGTCGCCCGGCCGACCCTCGTACGCGTGCTCCGGCGACACGACGAACCCGACGATCTCGATCGGCGTGGTCACCCGGTCCAGCGTAGGTCGGTAACGGTGACCGATGATCCGGCGAGAACCGGGCGAACGCACCCGATCCGCCGGGGGCGCGACGTCTCGGGGGACCTCCGCCATGAGCCAGCCGTACCTGCCGCCCGGCCAGCACCCGTCGTACCCGCCGCACCAGGCGCCGTACTACGGGCCCCAGTACGCGACCCATTACGCAGCCCAGTACCCGGCGCCGTACGCCGCGCCGGTCGCCCCGCACGCGTCGAACGGCCTCGCCACCGGCGGCTTCGTCGTCGCCCTGTGCGGCGCCGTGCTCTCGATCATCCCGTTCCTCGGCATCGTGGCGTGGATCGTCGCGCCGGTGGGCCTGATCCTCTCCATCATCGGCCTGACCCGGTCGGCCCAGCAGGGTGGTCGCGGGCTCGCGATCAGCGGCGTCGTGCTCGGCGCCGCCGCCCTCCTGATCTGCCTGCTGTGGGTCATCGGCCTCGCGGGCGCCTCGTCGACGAACGGGTCGACCTACAGCACGTCCGGCTACTCGTACTCCGCCCCGCGCTAGCCCTCCGCGCGAACCCGCGTCCTCGGGCCCCGCGTGCGCGAACGGCACGTCTTGCATGTTCAGCGGGGCTCGCGCTCTGCCGAACGTGCTCCTCGCGACAGGGCAGGGCAGCCGGCGGACCCGCGCCCACCTCGGACCGGAAGATCACGAGCACCTGGTCCCCCCGCGCCAGCCCCTGCACGTGGATGAGGTGCTCCTGATCTCCGCGGAGCCACCGAGCCGCGGAGTGCGAAGAACAAGGGGCGCCTTCGCTGCGCCCGACGCAGCGAGGGACGCCCTCGCTCCGCACCGTCCCTCGGGGGCTACGCCGACCCGTGTCCCCGGGATACGGGTTCCCGCCACCACCACACTGGCCCCGTGCGGTTGGGCGTCTCCGGGGCGGTGGTGGACGGCGCGTGGTGCGCCGGCGACGTCGAGATCGCCGACGGTCGCGTCGCGGCCGTGGGCCTCCCGCCCGCCCAGGGCGACGCCGTCGCCGTACCGGGGCTCGTCGACCTGCTCTGCCACGGCTACGCCGGTGTCGATCTCGCGAGCGCCGAGGTCGACGAGATCGCCACGGTGCGGGCGGCGGCCGCGCGCGACGGCACCACGGCGCTCTGCCCCTCGCTGCTCACCGACGACCCCGATCGCACGACGGCCGCCCTCGCCCGTCTCGACGCCGCCCGGGACGTCGACGGCGACGGTGCCCACCTGCTCGGCGCCCACCTCGAGGGCCCGTTCCTCTCCCCCGGCCGGATCGGCACGCACCCGCCCGAGCACCGCCGCGATCCCGATCCCGCGCTGCTCGCCCGCCTGCTCGACGCCGGCCGCGTCGACGTCGTCACCCTCGCCCCGGAGCTCCCCGGCGCCGCCGCGCTCGTCGATCTCCTCCTCGCCCGCGGGGTCGTCGTGTCCGCCGGACACAGCGACGCCGACGCCACGGGCGCCCACGCCGCCGTCGACCGCGGCGTGCGGGCCGGGACCCACCTCTTCAACGCCATGAGCGGGCTCGGGCACCGCGCGCCGGGGCTCGCCGCCGTCGCCCTCACGCGCCCCGAGGTCGTCGCGACGCTCATCGCCGACGGCCACCACGTCGCCCCCGAGTTGGTCCGGCTGGCGTTCGCCGCCGCGCCGGGCCGCGTCGCGCTGGTGACCGACGCCGTCGCCGCCACCGGGATGCCCGACGGTCCGTACCGGCTCGCCGGGGTGCCGGTGACGCTCGCCGGCGGCGTCGTCCGCAACGGGGCCGGCGGGCTCGCGGGCGCCGCGACCCCGCTCCTCGGTGGCGTCCGCACCGCCGTAGCCGCGGGCGTCGGGCTCGTCGAGGCGCTCGGCGCCGCCACGACCGTCCCGGCGGAGCTCCTCGGGCGCCCCGACCTCGGCCGTCTCACCCCGGGCGGGCGGGCCGACGTCGTCGTCCTGGACGGCGGCATGGCCGTCACCCGTGTGCTCGTCGACGGCCGCGTGAAGACGATGTGAGTGACGCTCCGGCGTCGAGCACCACATCCGAATTCTCACGATGGTGTAACGAAATCCCTTCTGTGTACGGTAAGCCCGGCGAGAGGCCCACCGATCGGGTGACAGCCGCTCACGCAACGACGAGCACGAGACGAGCACGAGACGAGCGAGGTGACGTGGCGAGCAGGACCCACCCCACCGTCCCGCCGTCGACCCGGCGCCGTCCCGCCCGTCGCTCCACCGACCCGGACGCACCGACGATCCAGCTCCGCCGGGCGATCACGACAGCCGCCGCCCCGGCCACGACGGGCGCGACGAGGTCGACCAGGTCCACGCAGGCCACCACCCCGGTCACCACCGTCACCGTCCTCGTGCCCGCGCACGACGAGGAGGCGGGCATCGCCGCGACGGTGGAGGGTCTGCTCGCCCAGGACACCCCGGACTGGCTGCGGATCGCGGGCGTCGTCGTCATCGCCAACAACTGCACCGACCGAACGGCCGAGATCGCCCGCGGCTACCCGGTGACGGTCATCGAGATGGCGCGGAACCCGGACAAGAAGGCCGGCGCGCTGAACCACGGGTGGCGCGAGGCCGCCCGCGACGCCGATCTCGTCCTGACCATGGACGCGGACACCGTCCTGCTGCCCGACACGGTCGCCGCGATGGCCGGCGAGATGCGGGCCAACGCCGTGCTCGGCGCGGTGTGCGCCCGCTACTGGGCGACGCCGGGGCGCGGGCTCGCGTGGCGGCTGCAACGCCTCGAGTACACCCGCTACGACGACCTGCGCGACCTGCGCGGCTGGCGCGTGTCGGTGGCCAGCGGCGCGGCGGCGATGTACCGGGGCCGCGCTCTCGAGCAGGTCGCCGCCGCCCGTGACGGCGCGCCGTGGGACGGGGCCTCGCTGATCGAGGACTACGCGCTGACCCTCGAGCTCAAGGCCCGCGGCTGGCGCGTGGCGGCCGCGAAGCACGCCCACGTCTACACGACGCCGCCGAGCACGTTCCGCGCGCTGTGGCGCCAGCGGCTGCGCTGGGGCCGCGGGGGCATGGACGAGTGCCTCAAGCGCGGCTGGACCCCGGCGACACGGCAGGACGCGCTGTCCTACGTGCTGTTCGGCGCCAGCGTGTTCTTCCGCGTGCTGTTCATCGCGATGCTCACGCTGATGATCGTCTACGAGGTCCCGTTCCGGTACGCGCTGATCGGCCTCATCCCGCTCGCCGTCATGTGGGTGGAGCGGGTGACCTCGATGTGGCGGCTGCCCGGGCGCGGGGCCGTCGACGTGGCGCTGGTGGCGATCCTGCTGGTCGAGGACGTCTACGGGTTCTTCCTGGAGTGGTGTGCGGTGGTGGCGGCGTTCCGCTGCCTCAACGCGCGCCGCCAGGCGTGGTGAGCAGGACCGGATCGGAAGGGGACGGAGCGCGGGGATGTACGGCGAGCACTCGTATTACCTGACGAGCGGGGTCGGCGGCGGGACCACCGGGCTGGCGCTGGCGGCGGCCACGGGCATCAACGTGATGGCGGCGGTGCTCATGGGCGTGACGGTGGTGTTCACGCTGATGCTGCTCGTGCGGATCGTGCGCCGCGGCGCCCGCCTGCGCCGCTGAGCCCGGCCGCCGACCCCGCCGACCCGTGTCCTTCGACGACCGGCGCCGCAACGTCCGCTCCCTGCTCTTCTTCCTCGTCGCCCTGCTCGGCACGGCCGTGGTCTCGTTCGCCGGCACCTTCGCCGGGGCGGCCGACCGCGAGCAGAACGGCCGGCGCTACACGCCGACCGCCGCCGACCGGGCGCTCCCGCCGGCGGTGGGGGCCGCGCCCGGCCCCCGCGTGGCGCTGACGTTCGACGACGGCCCCTCGCCGCAGGTGACGCCGTTCGTCCTCGACGTGCTCGCCGCCAAACAGGTCCCCGCCACCTTCTTCCTGCAGGGCGAGCACGTGGCCGCCCACCCCGACCTCGTGCGGCGCATCCAGGCCGAGGGGCACGTCGTGGCGAACCACGGGTGGGAGCACTCCTGGTTCCCGGACCTGACCCCCGAGGAGGCCGAGGACGACATCCGCCGCACCAACGACGAGCTCACGGAGATCACCGGCGTGCGCCCCGTGCTGTTCCGCTACCCCTTCGGCCAGCCCTCCCCCGGCGGCGACGCGGCCCTGGCCCGCCTGGGACTCACCGGCGGCGTGCACTGGCGCTGGGCCTCCGACCGTCCCGGCGACTTCCAGTGCCCGGGCGCCGGCGCGGTCGCCGACTACGTCAGCGCCGAGGCGGTCGACCAGGCGATGATCCTGCTCCACGACGCCGGCGACGTCGTCGGCTGCGCACCCGACCAGCTCGACTACCTGCCCCGCGCGATCGACACCCTGCGCGCCCGCGGCGTGACCTTCGGGGTGGTCGCGCCGTCGCCCCTGCCCTCGACCGTCAACGCGGGCTCGCGCGCCGCCGTGGTCCCGCGGTGAGGGTCCTGCTGATCGTGCTGACCGCCGCGCTGCTCGCCGCTTGCGCCCGCGCCCCGGCCGCCGAGCCGACGCGGCCCGCCGCCCCCGGCGGCCTCCCGACGGCGTTCGCCGACCGCCTCGTCGCCGACGCCGTCGCCGACCCCCTCGGCCCGGACGGGCCGCCCGGCGCCCGGGCCTGGACCAGCGTCATCCAGGCGCCGCACCGCCAGACCGACCGCGACGTCGGCGCCGCGGGGATCGCCCACGGGCTGCTCGCCCTCGCCGCGGCCACCCCCGTCCCGGTCGAGCGCGAGCGCCACCTGGCCGGTGCGCGGGCGGCCGGGGACTTCCTGCTCGGTGCCCGGACCGGCGACGCGGGCCGGTTCCCCGACTACGTCGACCCCGGCGGCCCCTCACCCCGGGCGTACACGTCGTTCGACGACGGTGCCGCGGGCATCGGCGAGGTGCTCTGGCGACTCGCGGAGGCCACCGGCGAGGACCGCTTCCGCGCCGGGGCGCGGGCCGCGATGGGCTGGGTGCTCGACCGGGCCGAGGGCGTCGACGGCCTCCCCTGCCCGCAACGGTGCCGCTGGGCCTGGGTCGACCAGCCGGGCGGCACCGACCCGCCCTCCTACCGCCACGGGATGGGCGAGGGCCAGGCCGGGATCGTCTACGCGCTCTCGGTCATGGCCGAGCGCACCGGCGACCCCGAGCTCGCCGCGCACGCCGCCGGCGGCGCCGCGTACCTCGCGAGCCGGCTCGATCCGGACGGCGGCCTGCCCGAGCGTGCCGACGAGCCGCGGCGCAACACCGGGTTCCTCTCCGGCACCGCGGGCGCCGCGTTCGTGTTCCTGCGCATGTACCAGTGGACCCGCGACGAGCGGTGGCGCGCGGCGGCCGAGTCGGCGCTCGGGTTCCTCGACCGCACGGCGCAGCCGGCGGCCGGCGGGCTCACGTGGCCGATCCTGCTGGGTGCCGGCGACGCCGCGCTGACCCCCGACAACCCGCGCCGCGCCACCGGGATGGAGGAGGGCGCCGCGGGGATCGGCTGGGTGTCGCTGCAGGCGCACGCGATCCTCCGCGACCCCCGGCACCTCGAGCGCGCCCGGGGCGCGGGCCGCTGGCTCACTGCGGTGGCCCTCGACGAGCCGACGGGACTCGCGTGGGAGGAGTTCGAGGGGAGCCCCACCGTGCACACCGCGACGAACAGCGGCGCCGCCGGCACGGGCTGGTTCCTGGACACGCTGGGCCGCGTCACCGGCGAGGTCGAGTTCGCGGCGGCCGCTCGCGACGCCCGGGCCTGGCTGCTCTCCGTGGCGACCCCGGACGGACGCTGGGGGGCGACCCGCGAGGCGGGGATCTGGACCCTCGGCGGGGAGCCGTCATGGCACTGGGGCGCCGCGGGCGTGATCGGGTTCCTCGCGCGCACCGCGGGCGGCCCCGTCGACAGCCCGGCGATGCAGGAGTCGCTCGTGCCCCTCGAGGGCCCTCCGGGAGCTCGGGAAGCTCCGGGAGAGAACGGGAAATAGTTCCCGATCCTCCCGCCGTCGCACCGTCTCGCCGGGCGTTGACTCGGTGTCACCCGGTGACGTCTGGCCGGGCCGCGCCGCGATCTGCGTGGAGATCCGTTGGGACCCGAGGAGGAGCCGTGACCGTCGTCGACCTGGTGGTGCTCGCGGTGGTGCTGTTCGCCGCGCTGCGCGGCTGGCGCCGCGGGGGCACCGGACTCGTCCTGCGCGCGGCCGGCGCCGTCGCGGGCGTCCTGCTCGGCGGGGCGCTGGCGCGCTGGCTCGCCCCGATGATCCTCGCGCCGGACTCCGGCTTCTCGCTCGGCGCGCTCGTGCTCGGCGCCGCGCTGGTCGGGGCGCTGGTCGGGTGGGGCCTCGGCCGCCGGCTGGGCGAGGCGCTCGCGCGCCGCACGGGCGGGGGCTGGCACCGGCCCGGACTGCCCGACCGGCTGCTCGGCGTCGCCGCGCACGGCGCGCTGGCGGTCATGCTGCTCGTGCTCCTCACCGGGATCCTGACCGTGACCGGCCCGAGCGGCCTCGGCGACGAGCTGCGCGGCAGCACCGTCCTCGGCGCGGCCGCCGAGCACCTGCCCAACCCGCTGGTCCTGCTGCCCGGCGGCGAGAGCGGCCTCGTGGCCGACGGGGGCGGACGGTGACGGGCCCGGGCAGGGTCCCGCTGACGAGCCCGCGCGTGGCCGGGGCCGGGGCGCTCGGGCTGCTGCTCGTGACGTGGTGGACCTCGGGCTCCTTCGTCCTCGCGCTGCTCGTGCTGGTCCTCGTCGGGGGCACCGGCGCGCTGGCGTGGCTGTTCGTCTCGTGGCGCCCGCGCAGTGCCCGTGGCGCCGACGGTCCGGACGCCCTGCTGGGCGCCCTGCCGACCACCGACCTCGCGCCGCCGTCCGCGGGCGAGCGGACGCGACGGGCCCTCCGGGGCCTGCTCGGCCGACCCTGGGTGCAGGGTGACGGGCTGATCCGGGCCGCGGCGCGGCGGCTCGCCTCCGAGGAGGCGCTCGTCTGGACCCCGCGCGGGCAGCGCGTCACGGCGCCGCACCTGTGGGTCGAGCTGAACCCCGACGACCTCGCCGACGTCGCCGCCCGCTGGCCCCTCGAGGTGCTGGCCGACGAGCTGCTCAGCGGCTACCTCGAGCACGCCCGCGGCACCGAGGCGCGCCGCATGGCCGAGCGCACCTTCCTGCACCTGGTCCCGGGCGCCGACGTCCCGGTCGGCCGGGTGGTCGTCACCGCCGCCTTCTCCCGGCCGCCGGCCGATCCCGTCGCCACGGCGTCGGCGACGGACCCGACCCCGTCGTCGCTCGCGGCACCGCCGGCTCCCGCCGGTGCCCTCCCCGCTCCTCCCGGGCCCCGCCCGGCCGTGCCGGGGGCAGCCGGCCGGCCGGGCCGTGGCCCGCTGCCCCCTCCACCTCGGCCGGCTCCGGCGCGGGGGCCGGCCGGGGTTTCCCGGGACTCCGTCGGGGGGTCCCGGGAAGACGGAGGGGCGACGCAGCAGGTCGGCGGGACGACGGTCCTCGACCGCGGTCCGGGCACGTTCCGGACGCTCGTGGCCCGGGTGATGCCCGGTGACCGGTCGCCCTCGGCGCGGCCGGACGACCCGCGACCACGCGTATCCTGGCGTCCGCCGGCGGGTCCCCGCCGAGGCGGGTGAACCCCACCCGTCCCCCGCTCGACCGGGAGGTGGCGTGACCCGAACGCGCGCCCCCCAGCACGCCCCTCCCCGCCTGCCCGTGGGCGGCCTCGCGGTCCTCGACGTCCGCACCGAGCGCACGCAGTCGGTGCCGTGGGGCGAGCGGGTGACGATCGGGCGCGGCGACGGGGTGCGCCGCGCCGGCGAGGGGGCCGGGGCGCCCCGGCACGTCGCCGTCGCCGACGACCGCGTCTCGCGCCTCGCCGCCGAGATCGAGGTCCGCGACGACGCCTACCTGATCATCAACCGGCAGCGCCACGGCGGCCTGCTGACCCTGTTCGTGCCGGGGGTGCCGGGCAAGGACCGCATCCGGGCCGGCAACGGGCTGCTGGTGCGCGACGACCGGTCCTCGCTGGGCCTCTGGTTCCCGGACGGCCAGGAGCTGACCCTCGCCCTGCTCCGGTTCGCGCCGGCCGCGGGCGCCGGTCCCGGCACGAGCGGTGGGCTCGCGGGCGGGCGCACCATCGACACGTCGCTGCCCACCGCCGAGACGTGGTGGTCGGTGCTGGTCGCGGCGTGCGGCCCGACGTTGCTCGCGGCCGTCACCGCCGGTCCCGGCACGGTGCCGCGCGACGTGCACGGCGACGCCGAGCAGATCGCCGACTGGCACCGCGCCGAGGGCCGCCCCGCGCCCAGCCCCAAGACCCAGAGCGAGGCCTTCCGGCACGCGCAGCGCTGGCTGCGCGGGCTGCGGCTCAACGACAAGACCCGCGGCTGGCGGATCGCGGTCGTCGAGCAGGCGATCCACCTGCGCCTGGTGACCGTCGACGACGTCCGCCTGCTCTTCCCGAGCCAGGTGCCGCCCGGGATCCGCTGAGCGCCTATCCGTCCGTGAGGTCGACGGTCGGCAGGTCGCCGAGCGTCGCGAACGCATCGAGGTAGGGCCCGACGTCGCCGCGGGTGGTCCAGCGGCGCAGCTGGGCGGCCGATCGCCGCGCCATCAGCGCCCGGGTGAGGTCGAAGTCGGACGCCCGCACCTCGACCGCCGCGTCTGCGGCCTCCCCCGCCGAGCACCAGGTCCACGACCCGCCGACCAGGGCGATCGGCGCCAGCCCGGCGTCGAGCCGCGCCGCGAGACGACCGGCGAAGCGCTCGCGCATCGCGGCCATCGCCGGGGTGTCCTGCCCGCCCGGTTCCCGCAGCGCGCCCCGCAGGTCCTGCTCGTGGATCGTGACGTCGCCCAGCGGCCGGGTGCCGTGCTCGCCCATCCACGCCCGCAGCGGATCGGCGATCCCCTCCCACTCCGCCACGAGCGCGGCGACGTCCTCGCCGCGCCGGGCCTCGACCTGCTGGGCGGTCCACGCCTCGTTGTGGTCGTCGGGCTCGTTGCCGGCCACGACATCGGCGCCGAGACCGACCATGTGGGAGAGGAGGTCGCGGACGGTCCAGTCCGGGCAGGCCGGGACGGTCGTGGCCGCCCGTTCCGCCGGCAGATCCGTGACGAGGGCGATGACGCGCTGCTGGGCGCGGGTCCACTCCGCGATGCCGTCCACGGGGCGCGAGCCTGCCACCGCCGTTCCGGTGACGCGCGTGGCCCGTCCTCGTGAACCAACGGCATTCCTCCGTCAGAACCAACCGAACGCCCGGTGGCCGCCCGACCCGACCGTTCGTCCGCATCACGACGACCTGAAATGCGTTGTGTATCACTCGGTTGTGTCACAGTGGACGAATGTCACGCGAGGGGGACGCGACGAACGGTGGCCCTGCCACCCCGGACGCCATCAAACGAGCACCCGGCTATCTGGCCCGCCGACTGCACCAGGCCTACACCGCCGCCTGGGCCCGCCGGGTCGATCCGATCCTGACCGGACCGCAGTACGCCGTGCTGATGACGGTCGACGCCCATCCGCGCCTCGACCAGGGGTCGCTGGCGCACACCGTGGCGCTGGACCGGTCGACGATGGCGGACGTGTGCCGGCGCCTCGAGGAGCGGGGGCTCATCGAGCGCACCCAGGCGCCCGCGGACGGCCGCCGCAAGCTTCTCGGGCTCACCGACCAGGGACGCGAGGCGCTCCACCGGGTGCACCAGCGGGTCCTGGCGCTCGAGGGCGAGCTCATGGCCGCGCACGCCGACGACGTCACCGCGCTCCTCGGCCACCTCGACGACCTCTCCCAGCGCTGGGAGACCGTCGCGGCCGCGGGGCCGTCGACCTGAGTCGACCCGCGATCGCGAGCGCCGGCCCTCAGCGCTGAGCGGGGTGCTGCTCCTGGCGCTGGGCGCGCATCAGCAGCAGCGCCACCCCGGCCACGATCGTGGCGGCCAGCGCGACGGTGAAGATCGCCCACGGCACCACGCCGCCGGATGCCAGCGCGAAGAGGCCGAAGTAGGCCGTGACCAGCGCGTAGACCACGACCTGGACGCGCGTCAGGATGCGGTTGCGGTCGGTGTCGCGCGGCGGCCACGTGAAGCCCGGCATGAGGGCACGGTACGCCGCGGCACCGACCGCTCTCCGCTCAGGCGGCGGCGGGGACCGGCTCGTCGTCCGCCGGGGCCGTCCCCGGCGTCGTCTCCCGTGCGGTCTCCGGTGCCGTCCCCTGGTCGACCGGTGCGGCGGGGGTGACCGGCAGGCTCCCCAGCGCGGCCAGCGCGAGCCCGGCCAGGCCGGCGAAGACCACGGCACCGACAGTGGCCGCGACCCCGAGCCCGGTGGTGAACGCCGCCCGCACGGCGTCGAGCAGCGGCGCCGTCGGCCCGGCGGTCACGGCCTCGGTCAGGCCGGCCCGTGCCGCGTCCGCGAGCGGGGCGGGCGTGCCGGGCGGGACCACGAGGACGTCGCGGTAGACCGCGGTGGCGAGGCTGCCGAGCGTCGCCACACCCAGCGCGACCCCGAGCTCGCCGCTGGTCTCCGACAGCGCGCCGGCCGATCCGGCCTTCTCCTCCGGCACGGAGCCGACGAGCAGGTCGGTGCCGAGGGCGGTCGGCAGCGCGATCCCGACCGCCGCGAGCAGGAAGCCCCCGAGGAGCACCACCGTGCCGCCGCCCGCACCGGCGCCGAGCAGCCCGACGACCGCGAGCCCGACCGCACCGATCAGCAGCCCGGCCGCCATCACCCGGGCGGGCCGCACCGAGCGCGCCAGCCGCGGCGCGGACAGCGAGGCGATCACCATCGCCGCCTGGAGCGGCGCGAGCACGAGGCCGACCGTGAGCACCGACATCCCGTCGACGAGCTGCAGCCAGAGCGTGAGCAGCAGGAACGTCCCCGCCATCACCACGCCGCCGCCGACGTTGATGCCGAGCGCGCCCGCCGTGGCACGGCGCCGGAACAGGCGCAGGTCGAGCAGCGGGTCGTCGAGGCGCAGCTGGCGGCGGACGAACACCGTCCCGAGGCCCGCCCCGAGAGCGAGAGCCGCGACGGCGCCGAGGGTCGGTCCGTCCGCCGCGAGCGACTTCAGCCCCTGCACGACGGGCAGCACGGCCCCGAGCGAGAGCGCGACGCTGGCGAGATCGAGGCGCCCGGCCCCGGCGTCGCGCGACTCGGGCAGCAGGACCGGCCCGACCACGAGCAGCAGGACCATCACCGGGACGCCCATGAGGAACGCCGCGCCCCACCAGAAGGTCTCGAGCAGCGCTCCGCCCACCAGCGGGCCGACCGTCATGCCGCCCATGAAGCAGCTCATCCAGACCGAGATCGCGGTGCCGCGTGCCCGGGGATCCGGGAACATCGTGCGGATCAGGCCCAGCGTCGAGGGCATGAGCGTCGCCCCGGCGACGCCGAGCAGCGCCCGCGTGGCGATGAGCATGGCGGGGCCGGTCGAGAACGCCGCCGCCACCGACGCGACCCCGAACGCGCCCGCCCCGATCAGCAGGAGACGCCGGCGGCCGATGCGGTCGCCGAGGGTGCCCATCGTCACCAGGAACCCGGCGATCATGAAGCCGTAGACGTCCATCGCCCAGAGCTGGGCCGTCGGCCCGAGCCCGAGGTCGGCCGACAGCGCGGGCAGCGCCAGGTACAGCACGCTCATGTCGAGCGAGAGCAGCAGCGTCGGCAGCGCCAGCACGGCGAGCCCGATCCACGCGCGGCGCTCGGTCGTCGCGGGGGACGTCATCACGGACCTCCTGGGATGGGGTACGCGAGGACGCTAGCAGCGCTGAGTACTTAGCTACAACTTATTCGTACTTCTTTAGGACTGTACTGGGTTCCCCGACGGCGCGCTCCCCGGCAGCAGCCCGTCGGCCGGGCCGTTCGCCGACGCGCTCCTGTGGGCGCCGCCGCGGCGCTTCACCTCGCCGATCAGCCAGCGGGCGACGTCGACGAGCTTGAGGTTCGTGCTCTGCGAGGACTCCACGAGCATCTGGAACGCCTCGGACTCGTCCACCGAGAACCGTTCCATCAGGACGCCCTTGGCCTGGCCGATGACGTCGCGGCTGTCGACCGCACGACCCAGGTGGACGGCCTGCTCGCTGCCGTGCAGGAGCATCGACGCCTGGACGCCGAAGAGCCCGCCGATGACGCGGGCCTCGCGGTCGAAGACGGCGGGCTCGGGGGCGTAGAGGTTGAGGGCCGCGTGCAGGGGGCCGCTCGTGCTGAGCTGGACCGACAGCATCGACCGGTAGCCCGCCGCCACGGCCGCCGGCGCGAACCGCGGCCATCGCTCGGCGTCCCGGCCGCCGAGGTCCTCGGCGACGACGACGCCGTCGTCCTCGGGCGACTCGATCGCCGTGACGCACGGCCCTTCGTGCAGCGCCCCCTGCAGCCGGTCGAGCTCGGCGATCTCCCGACTGGTCGGGGTGCGGCTGCCGACGATGCCGTCCTCGGACACGGAGATCCCGCCGGCGGTCGCCCCGGGCACCGTCTCCACCGCGGCGGCGACGATCTCCGACAGCGTCTGCTGCAGGTCGCGGATGCTGCGCCGCTCCACCAGCGTCCGCGCGGTCCTGCGCAGGGCGACGACCAGCTGCTCGGCCTGACCCGGGTGCACGCGTTCTCCCACCTTCGACGGTCGCGACGAAGTCGGGGCAGCACCGTCACGCGTCGTTGCTGGCGGGTCCTCCGGGCGCGCGGGGCCGCTCCCACCCGGGGGTCACGGGCGCGAGCGGTCACGACAGCGGAGGGACCTGGCGAGCGCAGTGCCTCGGGCCGGCGCCCCGATCCACGAAGCGGCCGTCTGTTCGACCGCGGCCGGCAGAGCTTACTCAGTGCCCACGCCGCAGATGTCGCGGGACACGGAGATCCGACCGCCCAGCGCGGGTCACCGTCGTCGCGGTTCCCGGACCGCCCCTGCCGGGGTGGACCTCTCGATCGACACGCGGGCTCGTCCTCCGAGCCGGGGTTGTCGGTCGGGGTCGATCCAGGCCGGGGGTGTGAACCAGGGCAGGCCGTCGACGATGGCGACGGTCCAGTGCCCGTGATGGATCAGCTGGTGGTGGAACCGGCACAACAACGTCATGTTGTCCAGGGCGGTGTCGCCGTGGTCGAGCCACTGGCGCACGTGATGGGCGTGGCAGCGGCGGGGTCGTCGGGTGCAGCCGGGGAACGCGCAGCCACCGTCGCGCACGATCAGGGCGCGGCGGATGCCTTCGGGCGCTGAGTACGAGAGGCGCCCGACGTCGAGGGGTTCGCCGCGGGACCCGAGGACCATCGGCACGATGCCCGCGTCGCACGCCCAGCGGCGGATGGTGGTGACGTCGACCGCGTGCCCGGAGTCGAGGACGCCGTGCCCGACCGCGTCGCAGAGCCACCGGTGGTCGATGGTGATCGTGAGCAGGGCCCGGGCCGGCCCGGCGCCAGGGCTGGACGCGGGGCTCGGCGCGGCCCGCAGCGGCTCGGGGATCCGCGGCTCGGGGATCAGCGCCTGCTGACCGACACCCTCACCATCGCCACCGGCGCCGCCACAGGCAGCGGTGCCGTCACCACCGCCGCCGGCCGCGGTGTCGGCGGCGTCGCCGTCCGTCTCGCTGCTCGTCTCGCTGATCGTCTCGTCGTCCACGGCGCCGGCGGCGCTGACGGCGTCGTCGGCGTTCTCGGCGTCCGTGCCGATGCGGGCGTCGGCGGGCTCGTCGCTGGTGTGGTCGCTGTTCTCTCGGCGGGCGTCGGTGGCCAGCCCGGTGGCGCCGAGCGCGTTCTGGGCGAGGTCCTTGAGGGCGTCGGCGTGCCGGCGGGCCAAGTCCCGGTCGTCGTCGGGGCCGGCCGGGGTCGAGAGCAGGTCGAACACCTCGACGATCATCTCGGCGTCCAGCGGGTCCTGCAGCCGACCCTTCAGAGCCAGCGACCCGTCGCGGCGGCGCAGCAACCGCAACTCATCGCGCACGTCGGCCCCGTCGGGCGGGGCGACCCCGTCGGGGTCGAACTCGGCCAGCAGCCGCTCGGCGACCCGGCGCAGCATCCGCGGCGGCAACCCCGCCGCCGCCTCGGCCAGGATCCGCTCACACTCGGCGAGATCACCCGGGGCGATGGTGGCCACCCGCTCCAACCGCGTCATGGTCGCGCGGATGATCGCGATGTGGGCGGGCCCGGTCCGCCCCGCGGCCAGCACCGCCGCGGTGCACGGATACCGCGGCGCCAGCGGTTCCCCGGCCAGGGAGCGTCCCGCGACCAGGTCGGCGGCCTCGTCGCAGAGCCGGCGGGCCTCGCCGGTGTCGAACAACCCCAAGTCCCCCAGCAGCCGGTGCAGCGCCTTGTCCCCGGTCTGGGCCACGACAGCGAGACGGTCGAGCTCGGCGATGTCCTCCAGGCCGCGGTAGTACTCCTGCCGCGAGGCGACCAGACGCTGCCGGGCGCGGTCGAGCGCTTCACGCTCCACCGGCCCGACACCGCCCTCGCTCATGTGTTCGATTCTATCGAACACCACCGACAACGGCGACACCCACGACAACATCGTCGCGATCGTGAACGCTCCGCGAGTTCGACGCCTCGGTCGACGACGCCCCCCCCCCCCCGACCCCGACGACCCGGCGGTCGCCGCCGGCCGGAGGGCCGGCCGGCGTCGCGCGACGAGGGCCTCGCCTCGATCGAGTCGGGGCTGCCGGAGCTGCGGGCGCAGGCCGAGGCCGATCCGCGCCCGGAGCTCGCGGTCGCCGAGCTGGATCGGCAGCACGCGGACGCGCTCACGCTGGTGCCGGCGTGACCCCCGTCGCCGACGGGATCGTCCTCGTCGCCCTGCTCGTGACGCTGTGGTCGACCGTGCGGGCCCGCCGCACGATCCTCGCGACCTCGACCGGGCAGCGGGAGACCGCCGAGAGGGTCGGCGAGACGATCGAGATGCAGCAGGCGACCAACGAGGCGCAGCGGCGGATCAACGAGTCGCAGGCCGCGACGGTCGAGGCGCTCGCCGCGTGGCGGGCCGACCTCGAGGCCCGCGAGGCGCGGGCCGCGGCGCCCGACGACCCGGAGACCGCGATCGAGGAGGAGGTCGCGCGCGAGACCGGTGGTGCCGTGCCCGCCTGGGTCGCCGCGGAGCACGGGACGACCGGGCGGGACCTGTGAACGGCGACCGGGAGCGGCGCCCGGCGGAGACCTGGTGCGCGAGCTGCTGCCCGACCTCGACGACGGCGAGGTCGCCGAGGGCGACCACGACGGGGACGACGACGGGCTCGAGGCGCTCGAGGCGCTCACCGGCGGCGGCATCCTCGCCGAGATGTCCGACTGCCCGCAGTGCGGGTCGGCGGTGCTCGCGCGGGTCGGGGAGGCGCCGGTCGAGGGGTGCGCGCAGCACTCGCGGTGAGGCGGCGGCCGGTGGCGGGGTGCGTTGACACGTCGTGGTCGGCCGCGGCGGGCGGGCGCCCTACATCAAGCGGAGCAATTCGACTGTGACCCTGATCATTGGCGTCGCGGTAAGGCTATGTCTCGATATCCCCTCTCGATACCGCGCCTATCCCGTACCGCTCAGAAACGCGAGGTCTGAGCAGGGGAAACGCGGGACGGTACTCGTCTGAGCAGGGATCGACGGGACGTGACGCCCCCGGCCTCTTTCGCGTCTCTAGCGCACTTCGCGCCGCTTCGGATTCGCGAGTTAGTACATGCGAATGGAGAAACGTAGCGGGCGGGGGTCGGCGCGGGAGCCCCCAAGCACCCGCCGCTACCTTCGGCGGTGCCGGGCGATCAAGACGGCGACGAACGCGAAGCGGGGCCCCTCCACGTGGAAGAGGCCCCGCGGGTGGGCGGGCCCCCAGCGCGAACTGCGGGCTCGCCCGGGGTCGCCGTCCTGCTCGCCTCGCGGAGCTGTGACCTTCCCGATGAGAGCGAGGACGACTGATGGGCAACGTACCCGGAGCGGGAGCGGGCAACGACACCGGCGAACCGGAGGGGCCGCAGGGGCCGGGCTGGCGGACCTGGGTCTTCCGGGCGACGGTGTTCGCGGGGGCGGTCGCGGAGATCGTCACCGCCTACATGGCGGTCCGCTACGGCGGCGCCTGACCCGGGCTACCGGCGTGCCGCGGCGAGCATCCGGCGACCCTTGGCGTAGAGGGCGGCCTCGCCGGCGCGGGTGCGCGGGATCGGCTCGCCCCAGCGGGCGGCGCCGCGCGCGTGCGGGGTCGGGGCGCCGCCGCGGGGTGGTGAGCGGCGCCCGCGCCTTCGGCGCGAAGTGGCGGGTCAGGAAGGCGCCCTTGCGGCGCTTCTGCGCCGGGGTGCGCGCCGCGAGGACGGTGCGTCGCCGGTTGGCGGTGCCGCGGGCGGCGCCGCCTCGCCGGCCGGTCGGGCGGCCTCGGCTCGCTTGTCGTGCCACGGGGTCCCCTCGGGGGCGAGGGGGCGGGTGATCCGCCCGCCGGGGTGCAGGGAGAGGACCTCGACGGCGCCGTCGGTGCCCGTGTCGTAGCGGTCGGCGGCGCCGATCGCGGCGACGAGGGCGCCGGCGGTCCCGGCGAGCCCGTCCTCGTCGCTCCCGGGTAGCCGCTCGTGGTCTAGGCACGCCTCGAGGCAGCCGAGGGCGAGGTCGCCGCCGGAGCCGATCGCGGTGATCGGCGCGTCGAGGGGCTCGGCGAGCCCGTCGGTGACTTACCAGAGCCCGCCCTGGTGGGCGAGGAGCTGGGCGTCGTCGACGAGGCCGTCGTCGGCGGTGGGGCAGAAGCTCCACGACCGCGCGGTCGAGACCGGGTACGAGGCACGTCGCGGCCATAAGCTCCGCCACGGAGGCCGGACGCCGAGGTCGGAAGGTGAGACATGCCCTCGTTCGCCGACGCCCGCGCACTCGCGGAGACGGTCCTCGCCGACCACCTCCCGGACCGCTGGCTCCACGTCCAGGCCACGACACGGGAGGCTCTCCAGCTGGCGGATCTGCCGGAGGTCGACCGCGAGCCGCTGATCCAGGCCGCCGTCCTGCACGACATCGGCTACTCACCCGTGGTCGCCCGCAGCGGCTTCCACCCGCTCGACGGGGCCCGCTTCCTGTCCGCCCGCGGGTACGACGACAGGGTCGTCGCGCTCGTGGCCCACCACTCCGCCGCGGTCGTCGAGGCGGCCGAGCGCGGGATCGGCGGCCTGGCCCGCTTCGCCGACGAGGAGAGCCCGACGCGCGACGCCCTCTGGTACTGCGACGCCGTCACCGGGCCCCGCGGCGAGCACTGGACACCCGACGGGCGCTGGGCGGAGATCCGCGTCCGCTACGGAACGGACCACGTCGTCACCCGATGCCTCGATCGGGCCGAGCCCCTCCTGCGGTCGGCCGTCGACCGGACGGGAGCGAGGCTCGTAGCGGCGACCCGCGGAGCGTGACTCGCGGCGTCATCAAGCCTCGCCGGGTTCCTCCGGATCGTCGTCTCTCGCGCCGTTCTTCGTCGACACCGTCGGCGCTCCCGCACCGACCAGAGTGGCAGCACCGGACGCGTTCCCGGCGCCGCCCGACGGCGGCGTCGAGTGAGCCGGCGCCGGAGGTGTCTCCCGCGCCGCTCCGGCCTCTCCACGATCCTCGACCAGCGGAGCCCCTCCCGGGCTGGCCGCACCCCGGTAGACGGCGGTGAAGGTGGCGGCCAACCATCCCAGGAATCCGAGCGCGAAGGCCGCGATGAAGTCGGGTGTCTTCTCCGAGGTGAACCAGTAGACGCCGAGAATGAAGCAGCCCACGGCGGCGTAGATCACGACACCGATTCCGAGCAACGGATTCTGGGAGACGGCTCCGCTGGCCTGGACCGCCACGGTCTGCGTGTTCTGCTGTTTGGCCACCTCGATACCGAGCACCGAGGCCGTTCCCGCGCCCACGGCCGTCGCCAGCAGGCCCGCGACGGTGACCTGGGCCTCCGGCAGGTCGAGCGCCGGGAACTGTGGCGTCGGCGCGTAGGCGATCAGGCGGACACCGACGTAGGTCCACGCTGCGGCGAACAACACCAGGAGAAGAGCGGCACCGACCGACTTCAGTCTGTCCATGATTCCCCCCAGAATCCGGTCACCGAGAAGGTAGACCCGAGAAACGCCGCCCTCGGGAGAAGTCGCTCGATCGGCCGAGTCGTGCGTGCCCTCGGCGAGCAATCGACCGCGACGTGGAGTCGCTCACACTTCCCGTATCGGAGGGCAGCTCCATGCCCACCACAGCGATGCCGCGGGAGACGTCAGGAGTACGCGGCGACCAGTCCCACGACGATCCCGATCACCGACACGACGCCGATCACGACCCCGCCCGCGACCGCCGGGCGCTTGCTCCGGCGGCTCCCGGTCGCCCACAGCCCGATGGCCGGCACGAACCCGAGCGCGAAGAGCCCCAGGAACGGCAGGGTCAGGGCGGCCAGGATGCCGGCGGTCCCGGCCGGCACGGCCCGGTCCCCCTCGGGCGTGAGCTGCGCCGGGCGGACGTCGCCCGCGGTCGAGTCCGGCGAGGCGTCGACGGCCACCGGCGGCCCTCCCCCGTCGGGCGCGAACCGGCCGGTGCAGTCGTAGCGGCCCCGCCCGAGGTCGGTGCACTGCTCGACGGTCAGGGTTCCCGGCGTGCCGATCGCTCCGGTGGCGAGCCGGAGGTCCCCGATCGCCGCGACGATCGGGAGCACGGCGAGCACGAGCCAGAGGAGCAGCAGGATGATCTTGCCGACCGGACCGGGATCGCGGCCGGGACCGGGTGTCGGCGCGCCGACGAAGTCCGTCACGGCGACAGCATCACCGAGCCGGGCCCGCGTTCCGGCGCGGCGCACCGCAGTCGCGCGTCAGTCCGCCGGCGCGAGCTCGTCGGCGTCGACGAACGCCGGCACGGCGGGGACGCTGCGGTCGACCACGGCCGGGCTCGGCGCGCGGTTGATGAGCAGGCGCATGACGTCGGGGCGCGCGTAGTGCCCGACCGGGTCGGCCGCCGACTTCGCGATGGCGATCATCGAGAAGTCGAGGTCCGCGACGACCATGCCCTCCTCCGTCTCCGGGAGGTCCTCGCCGAGCGGGGTGCCCTCCGGCCCGAAGATGCGCGCGAACCCGCCGCCCAGCATCAGCAGCTGGCGCTTGGTCTCGGTGTCGCAGTACAGGTCGTGGCCGGCCTGCCCGACGACGGCGCACGGCGCGACCACGAACGTCTGTCCCTCGACGGCGTACACGAGGCTGGCGGCGTTGTTGACCTCCGGCCCGAGTGCTCGCGCGCCGCCCCGGTAGAGCGAGAAGCTCGGCCAGGCGCCGACGTGGATCTGCTCGCCGAGGCTGTACATCGCGTACTTGGTCAGCGGCTGGAGGTGCTCCCAGCAGTTCAGCGCCCCGACCCGCCCCAGGGGCGTGTCGTGGACCTGGACGTCGCTGCCGTCCCCCTCGCCGAACACGGAGCGCTCGACGTGGGTCGGCTTGAGCTTGCGCCGCACGCTGATCACCTGGCCGGTGTCCGAGATCAGCGCCTGCGACATGTAGAGGCTGCCGCCCGCGCGTTCGCTGAAGCCGAAGACCACGTGGATGCCGTGCTCGCCGGCCGCGTGCGCGATGCGCCGCATGTGCTCACCGTCGCGGGTCATGGAGTTCTCGGCGTACCGCGGCACGAACGGCATGCCCATGGCGGGCGCGTCCAGCCAGATCCACCACGGATAGCCGGGGATGAACGTCTCGGGGAAGGTGACCAGTTGGACACCCTGCCGGGCGGCGTCGGCGATGTAGCCGATCATGTGCTCGACGCCGGCGTCGAGGTCCAGCCAGCGGGGCTCGGCCTGGACGGCGGCCGCACGCACCACGTGTGCCATGGGGGTCTCCTCGTCGATCGCGGTGGCGGGACGACGTCGTCGCCGGTGACGGGAGCGTGCGCGACGTCCCGGGCGGCGGACTGACGCCGCGTGCCACCGGCACTCGCGCCGCGTGCCGACCTAACCCCGGGAGCGGTAGGCGCCGGGGCTGACGCCGGTGACCTCGCGGAACGCGCGGTGCAGCTGCGCCTCGCCGCCGAAGCCGCAGCGCGCGGCGACGACGGCGACGGGCAGGTGGGGCTGGCCACGGAGCAGGACCTCGGCGCGCCGGACCCGCTCGCCGCGCAGCAGCTCGCGCAGCGTCGCGCCCTCGGCCGCCAGGACTCGGAACAGCGTCCGCCGGGAGACGTGGCAGGCCGCCGCGATGTCCTCGGCGCTCACGCCCGGCCGGGTGGCGGCGCGGGCGATCGCGGTGCGCACCTGCTGGCGGGTCGCGGCCTCGAAGCCGGCCTCGGTGCCCGCCGTCGTCGAGGCCGCGAGCCCGAGGGCGAACTCGAGGAGGCCCAACGCGTGCGGGACCAGAGCGGGCGACGGGTGGCCCTGCCACGCCTCACGGGCCATCCCGACGAAGAACTCCGTCACCACGCGGCCCGGGCCGGGGGCGTCGAGCGTGACCGCGGTGGCCTCGCGGACCCGCGCGTGCGGCACCGCGGAGCGCGGCACCTGGATCACGAGCTGCCGGAACCGGTCACCGAACTCGAGGGTGTAGGGACGGGTGCTGTCGTAGAACGCCATCGCCCCGGCCCGCAGGCTCGCGACACGCCCGTCCTGGCGGATCCGGCCGTAGCCGTCGAGCTGGATGCTCGCGAGCACGTAGTCCTCGTGGCTCCGCGCGATCAGGGTGCGGGTGCGGTCGACACGCTGGGCGTCGGCGGTGACGGTCGACAGCTCGACGTCGTCGAGGACCTGGTGCTCGATCGCGCCGTCGAACGGCCCGTCGTGCCCCGGGCGGGCGGAGAGCTGCACGAAGGCGTCGCAGATCAGGTCGCGCCAGTAGTCGAAGGCCTGGTCCTGATCCACCGCCGTCGTGGACCACGCGGCCGCGGCCGGGGTCGCTCCCATGCCTCCAGGATTGAAGCCCGCCCCGACGGCGGTGTCTACGTCGCCGCCGGTCAGGCCGGGACGGCGTACCCGAAGAACAGGACGCCCCCGATGACGAGGAAGGCGCCGAGGTACCAGGCCAGCGTGCTCCTCCCCCGGTAGTTCTTGCGGTTGTTGTGCGCCTGCTGCCCCACCGCCGCGGCATTGAAGTACTCGGCCCAGGACCGTCCGAGCAGGAATCCCAGAACGATTCCGGCGAGGATCCCGCTGATCGTGAACGGATTCATGGCACGCCTCCCCCAGAGTGCCGACAACGCGTCGTCGCAGAGGCCGGCGGCAAAAGGAGTATGAACGGCCCACCCACCCGTTCGAGTGAATGACACGCCAATCAGCGACGGGGACCGAGCAACGGGACCAACCGCCCGGTGGTGGCCGCGTACTCGGCGTAGCCCGGCAGGTCGTGCACGAGCAGCGCCTCCTCGGCGTCGATCCGGTGCCGATAGGCCGTCCCGACCGCGAGCAGGGTGATCGCGACCGGCACGGCGTTGCGCGTGCTGATCGCCGCGCCGAGCCAGGCGAGGAGGGCGGCCAGATAGCCGGGATGACGCACGTGCCGGTAGGGACCGGACGTGACGACGGGTTGCCCCTCGGCGACGCGGAGCCCCCGCGAGTAGTGGCCGCCCAGCGCCCGCATGGCGCGGACCCGCAGCCCGACGCCGGCGATCTGGACCGCGATCCCGAGGGGCCCGCACGCCGCGGGCAGGCGCGTCGTCGTCGCCATCGGCGAGGCGGCCATGATCGACGCCGAGAGGAAGTAGGCCCGCGTCAGCTCCCCGACGCCGGCGACGTTCCGCGGCGCGCTGACGTCGTCGGAGATCACCTCCGGGCGGAACGACTCCATGACCCTGATCGCGCCGAACGCCCCGCCGACGCCGATCGCGCTCCAGACGACGTCCCCGACGAACCTGGCTGCCACGCCCGCGAGCGTGCACGCCCGCTCCGTCGACGGCCACTGTCATCCCTTCGGAGGTGCAGGTGCGCGCCGGGTGCGCCCACCCTCGTCCTCGTCCGCCCGATCGGCGGCACGACGGAGAGGAGCCGCTCCATTTTCACCACGGTCCGTCACTACCAGAACGAGGCACCGGACGTCGTGGCGCAGATCCAGGGCCACGAAGCCAGGCTCCGCGAGCTGATGACCGGGATCGAGGGCTTCGTCGCCTACTACCTGGTCGACAGCGGCGACGCGAGCCTCGTCACCGTGAGCGTCTTCGCCGACCGGGCCGGCGCCGAGGAGTCGACGCGCGCCGCGGCGAAGCTGATCGGCGAGCTCGGGCTGGGCGGCGCGCTGCCGAACCCGCCCACGGTCATCCAGGGCGAGGTCGTCGTCCACGCCTAGCGTCCGTCCGGACGCGCGTCTGGCCCGCGAGCGGCCCGACGGTCTAGTTTGCGGAGTGTCGGCGATTCGCCCGCAAAGGGGTGTCCGTGTCGAGACGTCGGATCGCCACGCTGGTCATCGCACCGTTGATGGTGATCGCCTGCTCGTCGGGCGGCGGGGCGTCGACGTCGTCCACCGAGGAGGTGCAGACGGGCGATCGCACCCTCGCCGAGCGCCTCGCGTCGGAGGCGACCGGGTCCGGGGCCTTCGTGCACCTGCAGGCCCTGCAGGACATCGCCGCCCGCACCGGCGGCAACCGGGCCGTGGGGACGCCGGGGTACGAGCAGAGCGTCGACTACGTCGCCGACGTCCTGCGCCGCGCGGGTTTCGACGTGCAGACGCCGGTGGTCGTCCAGGCCTCGGACGATCACGACGACGGCGAGGGCTTGGCGGCGACCGCCACCACGCGCAACGTCGTGGCGCAGACCAGGACCGGGCGGACCGACGAGGTGGTGCTCGACGGCGCCCACCTCGACAGCGTGCCCCAGGGGCCGGGGATCGACGACGACGGCAGCGGCGTGGCCGCCCAGCTCGAGATCGCGACGAGGCTCGGCGCCGACGCTCCGGTCACCCACGCGGTGCGCTTCGTCTGGTTCGGGGCCGAGGAGGACGGTCTGGTGGGGTCCCAGGCCTATGTCGCCGGGCTGTCCCCCGACGGACGTCGCGACATCGCGCTGATGCTCAACTCGGATGTCATCGCCGCACCGAACGGCGGCTACTTCGTGTACGACGGTGACGGCTCCGACGGCGCGAACACCGACACCGCGGCGCCCGGCTCCCGGGCCGTCGAGCGACTCCTCGGCGACCGCCTCGCGTCGCAGGGCGTCGCACCGCGCGGGACCCCGTTCGTCGACGACTCCGACTACGGACCGTTCGTCGCGGCCGGGATCGCCACGGGGGGCGTGTTCTCCGGGGACGCCGGCATCAAGTCCGCGGACCAGGCCCAGCTGTGGGGCGGGCAGGCCGGCGCCCCGTTCGACCCCTGCTACCACCAGGCCTGCGACACCGTCGACAACATCAACCGGCCGATGCTCGACCGCATGGTCGACACGCTGGCGTACGGGATCGGGGCGTTCGCGCTCGACCTCAACGGTGTCCCGCCCCGCACCGACCGCGCGACGGAGTGAACGAACACGAGAAGCCCCTGGCCGGTGGCTCTCGTCGAGCCTCTGTTGGCTCCTACGCAGCGAAGCTCGCGAAGGGTTGAGGCGTTCTCGCGACCGGACCAACGGCTCTCCGGGTGATCTCCCTTGGTGGGACGACCCGGCCGGCGCCCAGCTCGTGATCCACGAGACCGCAGCGACGAACCCCCTCATGCAGGCCCATCGAGGGTGAGCTGTCGTCGGTGGTGGTCGAAGTGCTGGGTCGGGAACGCGTAGATGTCGGCGAGGGTCATGTACGGCTTGAAGTACGGGTCCCAGCGGGTGGGGTAGTTCATCCCGCGAGCGAGGTCGGCGTCCGTCTCCCGGTCCAGGCGGCGGTGCAGCGCGGCGATCACCCGGTCGAACAGCGCCGTCTGCCCGCGCCGCCCGAGGGTGCTGCCACCGGCCCAGGAGCCGATGTAGTTGGCGAGATCGAAGAGGCGTGTGCCGGCGTCCAGGGCTCTCGCCCAGGCCCGACCCACGCCGGGAGGGAGTCGCCCGATCAGACGGACGAGGTTCCCGAGCGCCCGGATGATCAGATAGCCGAGCAGCATGTGGAACAGCAGTTGCTGGTTGGTCCACCGCGTGCCGTTCGACCGGCGTCTCAAGGCCGCGGGAGTCGCCTGGGCATGCAGCTCGTGGAACGTCGAGCGTGCGCGCTCGAGTTCCCGGTGAAGCGCCCGTCGGTCCATGCGCGCAGTGTGCGCCCGGCTTCCTCCGGCGCGCGATGCCCGGATCACGGCCGAGAAGACGCCGCTGGCGACCTCGTGGGTGACGGCGACCGCGACCTCGGAGAGGCCGGCCTCGCGGAGCTGGGCCAGGTGATCGGTCGGGCGAAGGACACCCGTGATCGCTCCGACCGACGCGGCGGCCTCCGCGACGTTGGCCGGGTCGTCGGCGACGCACACATTCCGGCGGGGTCGGACTCCGAACAGCTCGGGTTCTGGCCGGGACGGGCCTCGCCGGCCGCGGCGGCGTAGCGGGCACGGACCTGCTCGCGCGCCACGGCCTACCGATCCGCGGACCCGGTGCTCACGCGACGCACCCGCAGCCGGCGGCGGTCTTGGCCTCGGTGACGGTCACGCCGGACTCGGTGGCCTGCTCGTCGTGGGAGCAGCAGGCGGTGACCCCACAGCACGCGATGGGGCAGGCGGTCTGCCCGGTGACGGTCTCACCGGAGGCGTCGTCGGGCATCGTGGTGATGATCCCGTTGGTGCCGAAGTCCTGGGAGTCCTCCTTGACGGTGTAGACCTCCCACGGCTCGTGGCCGGGGCCCTGGACCCACACCTTGTCCTGGCGGGCGTAGCAACAGGTGGTGTCGTCCTCGACCTGGGTGAACAGCCCCAGCTCGGACAGCCGCGCGGTGGCGTCGTCGACCTCGGCGGTGGTCCCGACCTCCACGCCGAGGTGGTCCATGACGGTCGGGCGGTCGGCCTCGCCTTCGAGCAGCACCAGCTTCAGCGGCGGCTCGACGACCGCGAAGTTGGCGTAGCCGGGACGGCGCTTGGCCGGCTCGACGCCGAAGAGCCGGCTGTAGAAGCGGATCGAGCCCTCCAGGTCGGAGACCCGCAGGGCGAGCTGCACACGGGACATGGTGGTCCTCCTCGAACTCGATGGACGTCTGTTTCGACGTCGGTCGAACCAGAGGTTGCCTCGTGCTTCGACGAGTGTCAAGGTAGATGCATGTCAAAGCAGGAGGAGAGGCAGGTCCGGCCCGCTGGGGTCGTCGGGTGCTGCGAGCCGCTGGCGCGCGAGCCGCTGTCCGCGCACCAGTCCACCGAGCTGGCGCGGGTGTTCAAGGCGATGGGCGACCCCGTCCGCCTGCGGCTGCTCTCGCTGATCGCCTCCCACGCCGGCGGCGAGGCCTGCGTCTGCGACCTCACCGACGTGTTCGACCTGTCCGGCCCGACCATCTCCCACCACCTCAAGGTGCTGCGCGAGGCCGGACTGATCACCGGCGAGCGCCGCGGCACCTGGGTGTACTACCGGGTGCGCCCCGAGCTGCTTGACCAACTGTCGGCCGTGCTCGCGCCCGCCGCCCCCGACAGCGCCGCCGCCATGCCCACCGACCGTGACGCGCTGCCGGTCGTGGACGCGAGAGCGCCCCGGACGCCACCGACATCGTCCCTGCCGCATCGATCTTCGCCGGACACGACGAAGGCCCTGGTCTCAGCGCCGCGTGGGGCTGTGACCAGGGCCTTTGCTGGTGGGCGATACTGGGATCGAACCAGTGACCTCTTCGGTGTGAAGCCTGCCCGGCCATGTTGTCGACCACCGCCGGGCACCGTCGCGCGGCGCTGAGCTGCATGTTCGCGTCGGCGCGCTTCGAGGACTTACGGACGGCGTCGAGCGGCACGTTCCCGCGATGTTCCTGGCGATCGCTCTTGAGCCCCAGGACGAGGATCGACGCGTTCCTGCACATCAGGCACTCGGACCACTCCCCCGGCGACGTGCCCGATGTGCAGCCGCACGGGCTCGTGGAGCCCGTGTGGTCCCCAGATGGTCCCCAAAGGCGGCACTCGATCATTGACAACTACAACGCATCGGCTCTAGGCCGGCGGCTCGGGCGCGAGGAACCATCGATCGTTTGGATTGCCGGGACTGGCCAACAGACGGTGCGGGACGCGCCCTCCACCCAGTCTCGACGAGGACAGGTGAGGTCGATCCCCGGATGCCTCCGCCGTCCGGCCCCTGCCCGCTGGAGGTCAAGCGGGTGGCCAGGGCTGAGGGTCCATAGCCGACGCCTTGACGACAACGAGATTAGCTCGGCAAGTCGCGCTTGTTAGCCGGAGTCAGCGGGAGCCGCATGGCCAGAGTAGGGGTGCGGGACCGTTCAGACCCTGACAGGCCATGAGACGCCAACGGGCCGCACCACCCTGTCTTGCCCTCCTCAACACCGGTCGAACTCACGTACTGGTTCAACGTTGCGCCCTCTCAGCGGCTCGCCGAGTGCGCTAACGACGCGAGGTGGGGTACCGCCAGTCAGAGCACATGTTTCGCTAGAGTGTGCACGATCAGTCTCCTTCGCTTACCGATGTGTTGATGAGGCGGCGCTATGGCAGATGGTTTTGGAGTTAACCGAAGGGCGGGCTTCCTTCTCGGGGCCGGGTCATCGGTTGATGCGGGACTACCAATGGCAGCAGACCTTACAGACATAATCATCAAAGGTGCTTCAGTTAAGAATCGGAACATCTTGGAGTTTGTCCGATCCGGCATCCAGATGCAGCGCGCCGCTGCGGCGGTAGATTCAAACAGTACCGAGCCGAGCTCCCGAGTTGACTCAGAATCACTATATAACGCGGTCAACGATCTAGTCTTTAGGAACCAGCTCGATATATCCCCGTTCGTCACCGCTTGGCATCCGCTTTTGAACTCCTTCCAAGACCGACGTGCAGATTCGCGAGAGGTCGAGAACCTGCTCAAGAAGTTCCAAAAGGAGACTGTGGCCGAGGCCCGCAAGACCGACAGAAATCCCACGATCTCGCTGACGAGGAGCTCTCGAGATTTGGCGCGTCGACTCACGCACGCTGAGACGCCTGGCCTACCTCAGACCATTCTTGATCAAATTAGGACCGACGTAGTTAAGGCCGTCTACATCGACGACGCGGCAAGAGTGCAATACCTTCAGCCTCTCTTCACCTTATCCGACCGCACTTCTGCGCCTGTCGCGGTCGCCACGTTGAACTACGATCAGTGCCTAGAACTCGCAGGAGAAAGCTTCGGAGTTGAAGTCTCAGACGGAATTTCAACCGCTCCAGGAGACAGGGAGATCGACTACGGGGCGGCGAGAATCAAACTCATAAAGTTGCATGGATCAAGCAATTGGGTCCGCGGAAGCCATGGTGTAACAAGAGTAGCCCAACAGAGCGAGGCTCTTAGCTACCGAAGCCAAGCCATCCTCTTCGGCGGCAGGAACAAGCTAACTGCTGAATGGCCGTTCCTAGAGTTGTTGTGGAGATGGAGTCAAGAGTTGCAGCAGTGCGAAGACCTGTGCATTATAGGGTACTCGTATCGCGACGAGCACGTGAACGCAATACTCCGGAACTGGTTGGATGACGACCCCGCACGGAGGGTGTTCCTAATCGATCCAACAACATACAACGACATCACGCACCCACTGGGTTGGCACGTCAAATCCGAGAGCTCCAATGCGGAATCACATTGGGACAATTCCTCGCTTGGCGTGGACCGTAAGCGAATTCAAGGCCCACCTCCTCAACCGCGGTTCACCATCATTCCCGACGGCGCGAAGGGTGGTCTAGCCAGCTTGGAGCGGAGCTGAGGAGCCGGCCTGTAAAGCCGGAGCGTGTTCACGGGACGGAGCCACTACGGCCGTGAGGGGTCGTCCTGGCCCTGACCTGGCTGTTGACCTTCTGGTGGTTCTGGTCGGCTCCGGGCTCGTCGAGGGCTCCCGTGCCCCCAGCGTGCCCCGGCGGTCGATCTCAGGACCAGCCCCGAGCAACGGCCCAGAGGCTGTACCGGCGACCATCGCGACGGAGCACGAGCCATGTTCGGAGAAGCTTCACGGGGCAAGAGGCTGCAGCGGCGAGGGCGCCGCCGTCCATCTCGTCCGCGCGGGCCCCTGCGCCTCGCCGTGAAGCTTGACAACTCCACGACGCGGCACTGACCAGCATCGCCAGCGCGGGTACATCTCTCGCTGGTCGGGCCTCGGGCCGGAGGTGGGGTGAACGCGTCCGCCGTTGGTACGGCCGCAAGGTCTCATCCGCGGCTTGCACCCCCGGGCCACGACCATCGGCTCGGGTCGACGGTTACGATCTCCCAGCCTTGCGACTTGAGTCACAGTGCCTAGAGGAAGGCGACCAATGGCCCGAACCGCCAAGCCTGGCCCTACCAAGAGTCTGGAGGCTCGGCTTTGGGATGCGGCCGATGCTCTCAGAGGTAACCAAGAACCTTCCGAGTACAAACACGTCGTCCTGGGACTTGTCTTTCTGAAATATATTTCTGACCGATTTGAAGCTAGAAGAGCGCAGCTCGAGCGACAACTATCCGACCCTGACTCGGACGAGTACATTCCGAACTCTCAACGGCGAGCGCAATTCCTTGAAGATCGGGACGAATACACTAGCCAGAACATCTTCTGGGTACCATCAGAGGCACGTTGGGGCGCCATTCAAGGCCAGGCAAAGCTGCCGTCGGTAGGGCAGACGATTGACGCCGCAATGGATAAAGTCGAGAAGCTAAACCCGTCTATTCGAGGAGTACTGCCTCGTAACTATGGCCGGGAAGGCCTCGATAAGCGCCGACTAGGGCAACTCGTCGATCTAATCGGGTCGATCGGTTTCACCGAGACTGACGATCACGGTAGCGACGATGTCCTCGGGCGAGTGTACGAATACTTCCTAGGACAGTTTGCAGGAAAAGAAACCGGCAAGGACGCCGGCGCCTACTACACCCCCCGCTGGGTCGTTCGTCTACTCGTCGAGATGCTTGAACCGTACAGAGGACGAGTCTATGACCCCGCATGCGGCTCAGGCGGCATGTTCGTGCAATCGGCCAACTTTGTTGCGGCGCACGGCGGCAACAGGTCCGACCTTTCTGTCTTTGGGCAAGAGTACACTGACACCACGTGGAAGCTCGCGAAGATGAATCTGGCGCTTAGGGGAATCGAGGCCGACCTCGGCGAAAATTCCGCGGATTCATTTACTCAGGACCTTCACCCTGACTTGCGCGCTGACTACATTATCGCAAATCCTCCATTCAATGTATCGTACTGGTGGGACGCAAAGCTCACAGGTGACCCACGCTGGAAGTATGGCACTCCCCCTGAAGGCAACGCGAACTTCGCATGGGTCCAGCACTTCGTACACCATCTTGCTCCGCGTGGAACCGCTGGTTTCGTACTCGCGAATGGTTCGCTGACCTCGAAGTCGGGTGGTGAGGACGATATTCGCCGTAGGATCATCGAGGATGATCTCGTAGACTGTATCGTCACCCTTCCCAGCAAGCTCTTCTTCAATACAGGGATCGCGGTCAGCCTATGGTTCCTGTCGAAGGGGCGTAGCGGTAATGGCCATCGGGACCGTCAGGGCGAAGTGCTGTTCATTGACGCCAGCAAGCTTGGTCACATGGTTAGCCAGCGGCTGCGAGAGCTGAGCGACGAAGATATTCAGAAGATCGCCGGCACCTACCACTCGTGGCGAGAGCGGTCGGCTGACTATGCAGACATTCCGGGCTTCGCACGATCTGCCTCGTTCCACGAGATCGAAGAGCAAGACTTCGTTCTAAGCCCGACACGTTACGTTCGTGCGATCGCTGCTGAGACCGACGACGAGCCAATTGACGAGAAGCTCGTTCGTTTAACCGACGAGTTGTTTCGAGAGCTTGACGCCGGCCAGACCCTTGAAGTTGCACTGCGCCGCAATCTGGAGGACCTTCTGTGAACGATGAATGGACTCCGGGTACATTAGCCGACATTGCCGAAGTAGTCGGACGGGGTATTACCCCAAAGTACGCAGATAGCGGCTCCGCAATTGTCGTCAACCAGAAGTGCGTGAGAAACAATCGACTAGATTTCGCTCGTGCCAGGCGCCACGATACCGGAACAAAGCCTGTTAAACAGGAGAAGCTCTTGTTGTGCGGCGATGTGCTCGTGAACTCCACTGGGGTGGGAACCCTAGGGCGCACGGCGCCAGTCGTTGAGTTAGCGGCCCCGACGACGGCCGATAGTCACTTGACCATCGTACGCCCGCTTCCATCTACAGACGCAGCCTGGCTCGGCTACTTGCTAGCCGCCAACGAGGCCAATATCGAAAGGATGGCCGAAGGAAGCACCGGCCAGACTGAATTGTCACGAGTTCGCCTCGCCAGCCTCGCTGTCGATATACCTCCTCCGCCAGTCCAGAAAGCAATTTCTGCAGTCCTGCTCTCTATTGACGACAAAATCGATTGCAACACTCGCGCGTTGCGCCTGATTGCCGAGCTAAGCCGGACCTGCTTCCAGGCGGCACTCGACGAAGGTGGTTTTCATTTCGCGCCCGTTGCAGAAGTGGCTACGTTTCACAATCGAAGACGAGTACCCCTGTCGAGCCGAGAGCGAGATCGTCGGCCCGGTCCGTTTCCATACTATGGCGCGACCGGCGTTTTTGGGTTCATCGATGACTACCTGTTCGACGAAGTCCTCGTTCTCGTAGGTGAAGACGGCAGTGTTGTTGAAGACGATGGCTCGCCCGTTCTCCAGTACATCTGGGGCAAAGCTTGGATTAACAACCACGCGCATCCGCTGTCCGGCAAGGGGCTCTCGAACGAGCTGCTCTACCTCGCACTCTCCGCGTCGGACGTGCGACCGTTGGTGACAGGTGCAGTCCAGGCAAAGATCAGCATGACGAACTTGAAAGCGCTCAAGGTTCCTATCCCTGCTGAATCGGTTCGAGAGACTCTAGAGGTGCGGCTCTCCAATCTGTTTTCTGTTTACCGGCAGAAGGCAGACGAGATTGTGAGACTGAAGGAGCTTCGCACAACAATCCTACCGGAGCTGATTAGTGGACGGGTCCACGCACCTATCCATCAGCTGGCCGACGCAGAGAGCGTGTCATGACTAGCTTCAACGAGAATACTGTCGAGATGGCGGCACTCTCTTGGTTCGCCGAGGTCGGGTTTCATACGATCTCAGGTCCAACAATTGCGCCAGAGGCTCCCGGCGCGGAGCGCGCCTCTTACGAACAAGTGTACTTGTACGACCGCGTCCGTTCGGCTGCGCGGAGGCTCAACCAAGAAGACCCATCTCTGGTCGACGAAGCGCTGAAGCGCCTTGAGCGAGCAACCTCCCAGAGCGAGATCGAGGAGAACGCTCGCGTTCACGAACTAATTGTCCATGGGATTCCTATTGAACACCGCGCCCCCGATGGCTCGCTGCGGACAACACGAATCCAGGTCGTCGACTGGTCACACGGCCAGAGCAATGACTGGCTGGCAGTGAATCAATTTTCTGTGACATACCATGGGAGGACACGGAGACCAGACATTGTCATCTTCCTCAACGGCATCCCGGTTGCGTTGCTTGAGCTGAAGAATTCGGCAAACGAAGGCGCCACTCTGAAGAGCGCCTGGAACCAAATCCAAACATATCGCAACGACATTCCGCAGGCCTTCACGCCTAACGCACTTGTCGTGATCTCGGACGGAATAAGTGCTGCTCTCGGTGCGTTCACTGCTCCCTTCGAGCACTATTCTCCGTGGAAGACGATCGACGGGAGTGCGGTCGTCAGCGACAGAGCGGCCCTTGAGGTATTGATCAAGGGAGTCTTTGAGCCATCCCGATTGCTGGATGTTGTTCAGAACTTCATTAGCTTCAGCGACGAAGGCGATGGTGTAGTTAAGCGCATCGCCAAGTATCACCAGTACTGGGCAGTTAATGCAGCTATCGAGTCGACTGTCAGGGCTGCCCAGCCATCCGGGGATCGGCGCGGTGGCGTTGTCTGGCATACGCAAGGGTCCGGCAAGTCTGTCGAGATGTTGCTCTACGCCGCTAAGATGATGCGCGACAACCGGATGAGCAATCCCACACTCGTGTTCATCACGGATCGAAATGATTTGGACGATCAGTTGTTCGACGAAGTGTTCGCGCCGGCACGAATTCTTCCAGAGGCACCGGCTCAAGCATCCTCTCGGTCGGACCTGAGGCAGAAGCTGCAGCGTGCTTCCGGCGGCATAATCTTCACTACGTTGCAGAAGTTCGCTACCGATCCGCGAGACGACACGGAGCTCGTGCTTACCGATAGGCGAAATGTAGTCGTTGTTGCCGATGAGGCGCACCGGTCGCAGTACGGGTTCGTCGAGAGGCTCGCACCGGATGGAACGATCCGTGGAGGCCTCGCTAAGAGCATGCGAGATGCTCTGCCAGGCGCAACCTACCTCGGGTTCACGGGCACACCGATCGAATCCGCGGACAAGTCGACACGCGCGGTCTTTGGTACATACATCGACGTCTACGACCTCACGCGCGCCGTCCAAGATGGCGCGACGGTCAAGATCTTCTACGAGTCGAGGCTAGCCCAAGTATCGCTAGCATCGGACGACCGAGACGCGCTCGATGCCCTCGCGGATGAGATCACGGAGCAGGTAGAGGAGGACGAAGCTAGTAAGGCCAAGACCCGATGGGCGCGCCTTGAGGCAATTGTCGGGGCTGACGAGCGTCTTGACAGGATTGCGCAAGATATCGTCGAGCACTGGGACAAGCGCCGCAAGTCAATTCTCGGCAAGGGGATGGTCGTTTCCATGTCCCGCCGCATCGCAGTGTCGCTCTACGACAAGATCGTCGCGCTTCGTCCTGAGTGGCACAACAGCGACCCCTCGCTCGGCAAGATCAAAGTAATCATGACCGGCTCGGCCTCGGACCCGGCAGAGTTCCAGCCGCACATCTACAACAAGGAAGTACGGCGAGACATAAAGGCTCGCGCGAAGGACCTCAACGATCCGCTCGAACTCGTGATCGTTCGCGATATGTGGCTCACAGGTTTCGACTCGCCGGTGATGCACACGATGTACGTCGACAAGACCATGCAGGGTGCCGGGCTTATGCAAGCGATAGCCCGGGTGAACCGGACGTTCCGCGACAAGCCTGGTGGTTTGATCGTCGATTTCATCGGCGTGTTCGCAAACCTGCAGAAGGCGCTTGTCGAGTACTCCCCGTCCGATCGAGACCAAGCTGGTGTGCCGATCGAGGACATGATTGACGTGATGCTGGAGAAGCATGACGTAATCACCGGCATACTTCATGGTTGTTCGTACAACTCATCACCAACGCTGCAACCCGCTCAGCGCTTGTCCGAGCACGCCAAGGTCCTCGATTTCGTGATGAGTGACCCCGACCGGGTCGAGCGATTCCTTGACCAAGTGCTCGCGCTGGCGAAGGCGTACGCCATCTGCGCTGCACGGGACGAGGCGGACGCCATACGCAATGATGTGCGACTATTTACCGACGTTCGAGCTGCAATCCTCAAGATTCAAAACCCGGACTCGGGACGGGGCGGCGCAGGAGCGGTCGATGTAGATACTGCGATCGGCCAACTCGTGAACGAAGCGGTCACGTCTGACGAAGTAGTCGACATCTACAAGCTGGCTGGTGTTGAGACGCCAGAGATTTCGACGCTGTCAGACGAGTTCCTCGATTCGCTCGCCGACAGAGATAAGCCGAACCTTCAGCTGGGCCTGCTCCGAAGACTGCTCAACGACCAGGTTCGGAGTATACGCAAGTCGAACGTAGTGCAGGCTAGAAGGTTCTCTGAGCTGCTCGAGAGCGCCATCAACAAGTATACGAATCGCACGCTCACGACCGCAGAAATTATTGCGGAGCTGGTTGAGTTGGCGAAGGACATGCGGAATCAGGTTAACCGGCACGACGAATTGGGGCTGGCTGCTGCTGAAGCAGCTTTCTACGATGCAGTTGCGCAGAATGACGCGGCCCTAACGCAGATGGGCGACGAGACCCTAAAGAAAATGGCGTCGGAGCTGGTTGCCTCAGTCCGCGAAAGCGCAACAATTGATTGGAATCTCAAGGAGTCAGTGCGTGCGAAGATGCGGAGCAAGGTGCGCCGTCTTCTCGCCAAATACGATTACCCTCCCGACCTTGAAGCGCAAGCCGTAGAGCTTGTGTTGCAGCAAGCGGAATTGTTCGCCAGCGACGACGGTCATTAGCTGCGTCTCAAGCGCATCAAGTAGATCGACCCGCCGGCCAGCGTCGCAGCTTAGTCAGCTTCCAAGGTGCTGTGGGCTGTGGTTCCCGGTCGGGTGGCGGGGCGCTGCCCCCGCCACGCTTGGAGCGCCTAAGCACGGGCGCGGAGGCTCACGATCAAGGGCGGCCGGTTCACCGCCTCCTCGTCCCTGCCGCGTTGCTCAATCTTGCCTTGCGGTGGGCCGGCCGTCGCGGAGCGATGCGCAGCACCCTTGATCGTGAGGGCGCCCGTGTGACGCTCCGGGGACCACAGACCTCTCCCGCCGGAGGCGGTTCCACGGCTCTTCATCTCGGCCGCGCGGCCCTGAGCTGCCTAGGCTTGGTGAGACTTGGGCGTCTGCTGCTGGTCTACGGGAAGGTGGCCGGGCGTGCCCGCGCCGGTCGCCGGGCCGAAGGTATAGGCGAGCCGGCTGCGGAGCCGCCCGGTCTGGCCCGTCAGGGCCGGCTTGAAGACGTAAAGAAAGTTCTCACCGATCAGGGGCGCAGGCTCGGCGCGCTGAGCAAACGGGCGGTTCCCTGCTTCGGCGATGGTGGATATGGTCGGACCGTGCCCTCTTTCTCCGATGCTCGTGCGCTCGCTGAACTGGCGCTGGCTGAGCATCTGCCCGAGAGGTGGCTTCACGTGCAGTCAGTGGCGCGAGAAGCGCTGCGGATTGCCCACGTCAAGGGCGCAGATCGTGACACCTTGTTTCAGTCCGCGGTCCTGCATGACATCGGGTATTCGCCGATCGTGGCGCGTATCGGATTTCATCCGCTCGACGGGGCGCGATTCCTTGCCAAGCACGGATACGACGAGCGCATCGTCAGCCTGGTCGCGCACCACTCTGCGGCGACGGTCGAGGCCGAGCTACGTGGCGTCGACGGGCTCGAGGCGTTCGACGATGAGGAGAGCGTGACTCGTGACGCTCTTTGGTACTGCGATGCGGTCACCGGCCCCCGAGGTGAGCGGCTCTCACCCGACGAGCGCTGGGCGGAGATCAGACAGCGGTACGGACCGGATCACCTCGTGACCCGGTTTCTCGGCATCGCCGAACCCTCGCTGAGAGCCGCGGTGGATCGCACCCGCGCGCGGATGACGGCAGCCGGGGTGCCTCAGTCGACGTGAGGGGCGTCGGCGGCCAGGCCGTGCTCGACCCGGCGACGCATCGTCGGGTGCATGTCGAGCTGGCCGAGCAGCCCGGGATCGACCCAACGCACGACCCGGCTCTCGCTGCTCGTCGTCAGCTCCCCCGAGACTGGTCGGGCGCGCAGGCAGATGGAGAACTCCTGGCGGACCTCGCCGTCGTCGTAGGAGATGACGTGACGGGGGTCGGAGTACACCCCGACGATGCCAGTCACCTCGACGTCCAGGCCGGTCTCCTCGCGGGTCTCGCGTACACCGGCCTGGCTGACCGACTCGCCCAGCTCCTGACCGCCACCGGGCAGCGCCCACAACCCGTTGTCGGTGCGCTGAATGAGCAGGACCCGGCCCTCGTCGTCGAGTACGACCACGGCGACGGCGACGACGAGGCTGTTGGCGGCCGGTGCCGTCGGGTCGTCGTAGTAGTCGGTCTTGCCCACGTCACCAGACCTACCACTTTGGCGGCTTCGCGGCCTCCCACACGACGTCGAAGCTCTGCGCGTACGTCTCGAACATCAACCCGGCCGAGAGCCGACGCAGGTGCATAGCCGGGGCGTGCGGCGCCGGGGCGCCGTAGACATGCGGGTTGACGATCATTTCGTCGTCGTAGCGGTAGATCGAGTTGTAGAGCGTTGTGCCGTGGCACCTGATGTCAACACCGGGCGCGTCCGCGATGCGCCCGAAGAACGCAAGCGCGTTGCGAATCTTCGCCGAGATCGCATTGCGCCCGATGCCCTCGTCGGTGCTGCGTCGCATCACTTCGCGACTGTTCGGGTCGCCGAACAACAGGCGAACCCGGCCGCCGGCCGCACCCTTCTCCCGCAGTGCGGGTAGCAACGCCGGGTTCTCGGTGAGAAACATGCCGACGTACACGAGGATGTCCACGCGCGCGGTGGCGTCGCCGAGCAGCCGGTCCCACAGCTCGCGCGGCACGGCGTTGCGGCTCGAGTAGACCTTAACGACCTCGGAGCCCGAGATCTCGTCGACCTTCTGGTCCGAGTGGGCCGACGGCCAGAGGTACGACTCGGCCTCGGCCAGCATCTGCGCCACCGTGCGTCGATGACGGGGGTAAGGGACGCGGTCCTGAGTGATCCAACGCTCGACGGTCTTGGGGTCGACGCTGGTCCGTTCGGCGACGTCGTCGAGTGTCACCCCGCCGCGGTGCAGCGCATCGCGTAGCCGTTCATTCGCCACGACCGGCACCCTTCGGGGGGACGTCTAGGACGTCCAAGGATCTCAAGGACGTCCGAAGAAGTCCAGCCGTGTGGTGTGGTTGTCCCGTCGATCTCCGGAGTCTTCATGGTGCCCCGAGCCCGGGGTCATCGCGGAAGTCCTCGGAGGACGACATGGCAATGATCAAGGTGGACACCTCGGACACCAAGTTCAGCGTGGGGGTGGAGCCGCGCCCGAAGAACGACATGGAGGGCCGCCAGCGCACCGACCGCACGACCGGCACTCCGCTGTTCGTCACGCAGCTGATCAAGCTGGACGACGACGGGGCGGAGATCATCGCGGTGACCACGCCCGGCGCCCCGGACATCGGGCAGGGCGCGGAGGTGCGCCCGGTCAAGCTCATCGCGATCCCCTGGCAGCAGGGCCAGCGGTCCGGGGTGGCGTTCAAGGCCGACGCCATCGAACATGCCCCCACCACCACTCAGGGCATTGCCTCGACCGCGCCCGCGCCGTCGAAGGGCTCGGGGTCGTGACCGCCGCCCGCAGCGAGGCCGTGTGGCACGGGCTCAACGGGAGTCAGGTCGACGGAACCGAGTGCGTGATGTGCGAGCGCTCGTTCCTCTGGCCCGAACTCCCCGCGGAGTTCCAGCCCGACCCGGTGCCCGGCACCCGCACGGGGCCGGCGGGCATCGCGGCCGTACCGGTCGGGCGCTCGCACACCGGCTCGCAGGTCTTCGCATGCGCCGGCATCTGCTCGGCTCTGGCCTACCCGGACTGATCCCCGGGGTCGGGGCTGGCTTCCCCGCAGCCCCGACCCCCTCTCCCGCTCGACTCCCCGCTTCTTCTCGCACCGGCCGGGCTCCGCGTCGGCCCTTCTCCTTCGGAGTGATCTGCCATGGCTCGCAACACCACCGGCCGCCCCGCAACCCGCCCAATCGTGCGCCGCGCCCGCACCGACTCCTTCGAGATCATCAGCAATCCGATCACCCACCCCGCCGCCCGGGTGGCCGGGCTGCTAATCCGGCTCCGTGCCGAGCTCACCACCCTGATCCTGAGCTTCGCCGTCCTCGCGATGCTCTACTCCTGGCTGCCCCCGGCCGCCGCATCCGCCGTTATTGCCGTCACCGTCGCCGCGATCATCGCCTTCCCCGCACTCCGCAGATTCGTGTCCCGACGCGGCTCGGCGGTCATGACCCGCCATCGGCTGCGTCAGGTCCTCGTGGAACGCCGGTGCTTGAACTTCTCCCGTCACGCACCGTTGTTCCTGTGGTCGCACCCGACTGAGGTCGGCGAGACCGTGTGGCTGTTCCTGCGTGCCGGAATCTCGCCCTCGGACATCGAAGGCGAGACGGAGTGGATCGCCTCGGGCTGCTTCGCTCGTGATGCTCGTGTAACGCCCGTGCGGCGAATGACCGCCCTTGTGCGGGTCGACGTGATCCGCCGCGACCCGCTCGCCCGCGACCTGATCGCCTCCGAGCTGGACGATTGGACGGCCGCCACCGGCCAGTCGCCCCCGTGCGGCACCGTGATCGTCCCGCCGAGGCCGGCCAACCAGCACCACTCCGGCACTAGTCGCGCCGCCGGCTCGAACGGTGTCCCGGCCTCGCGGTCCACGCTCGACGAACGCGACGACGTCCCGGTCGTGATCGACCACCCCGAGCCCGTGCAGCCCGAGCGCACCGAGGACGAGCGGACCGTGGTGCCCGACCGTGGCGGGGACTGGTCGGACTATGTCTGATCCGACTCAACTGCGCGTCCTGCTGCGCGACTGGCTCGACGCCATCCGCACGCCCGCTGTCCTCTGTGACGGCGCGCCGGAGCCGTCGGCGCTGTCGATCTGGGACCCGATCCACCTCGGCGTCGACGAACACGGCCAGCCAGTCCGGGTCACCCTCGCGTACCGGAACATGCTGCTGGCCGGGGAGCCTGGCGCCGGCAAGTCGGTCGGGCTGAACCTCCCGGTCGGGCACGCCGCCCTCTCGACCGACTGCGACCTGTGGCTGTTCGACGGCAAGCTGGTCGAACTCGGCCTCTGGCGCGCCTGCGCCGAACGTTTCGTCGGCCCCGACCTCGACGACGCCATCACCGCCTGCCACGACCTCCAGGCGGAGATGGACCGCCGCTACGACCTACTCGACGCCGAACGCCGACGCAAGATCACCCCCGACGACGCCGCCTACGGCATCCGTCCTGTGGTCGGGGTGTTCGATGAGGTCGCCTACTACTCGGCCACCGTCGGCACCAGGACCCAGCGCGAGACCTTCTCGGTGCTCGCGCGCGACCTCGTCGCCCGCGGCCGGGCCGCCGGGATCATCGTCGTCGCCGCCACCCAGCGCCCGTCCTCGGACATCATCCCCACGTCGCTGAGGGACCTGTTCGGCTACCGGTGGGCGTTCCGATGCACCACCGACTCCTCGTCGGACATCGTGTTAGGCGCCGGCTGGGCCACCCGCGGCCACACCGCCGCTGCCATCGCCCCCGAAGACAAGGGCGTCGGCCTCCTGCTCGCCGAAGGCGGCGAACCCCACCGCATCAAGTCCGCCTACCTCTCCGACGAACAGGTCTACGCCCTCGCCGACCGCGCCACCGCCCTGCGCGCCGGGAGCACCCCGTGAACGCCCCCGCCCGCCGCGCGGCCTCCGACCGTGGACCGGTGCAGCTCGCCCTCGATGCGGACCCGGAGGACGACGGCCGCCCGCTGTTGTTCCGGCTGTGCGCGGCCAACATCGCCCCGGTCATGGACGCCGCCGCGATCGTGCTCGTCGTCCGCCTCACGGTGCTTCCCGACACCACCGTGGAAGTGATCCTCTCCCCGAACGAGGCCGACCTGCTCGGCCGCGACCTGCGCGCCAACGCCCGCTACCTCGCCAGCTGTGACCCCAGCATCGACACGTCCCGCTGGGACCGACGATGAACACGGCAGCGGTTCCGACCATACGGCCGACGGGGGTGACGGTCGACGAGCTCGCCGCGCGCCGGCTGGCGAAGGCGGCCGGATCGGTGTCGTTCGACGAGCTCGGGGCGTCACTCGCGCGGGACTACGACGCCTGGACCGCACACGTGGCCGGCGCCGCCGGCTGCTCCCACCCGATCCGCCTGGTCGGGCTCGTACAGCACGTCCAGACCGCGACCGGTCGCATCACCGGGGAGCGGCACACCACCGACATGCCTGACGGCGTGCTCTACACCCCGTGCGGGAACCGCCGGGCCTCGGTGTGTCCCGGCTGCGCGGAGATCTACCGCGCCGACACCTACCAGCTCGTCACCGCCGGCCTGGTCGGCGGCAAGAGCGTCCCCGCCTCCGTGGGCGAGCACCCGTGCGTGTTCCTGACCGCCACCGCCCCGTCCTTCGGCGCAGTCCACGTGCACCGCACCGACCGCGCCGGGCGTGTCCTGCCCTGTCGTCCGCGCCGCGACCTCGAGCACTGCCCCCACGGCGCCCCGCTGGCCTGCTTCCAGCGTCACGGCGAGGACGCGCCCGAGCGTGGACGTCCGCTGTGCCTGGACTGCTACGACCACCCCGCGCAGGCGGTGTGGAACCTGCACGGCGGGGAGCTGTGGCGCCGCACCATCATCACCGCCCGCCGCGCCCTCGACGCCCTGGCCAAGCGGCACGGCATCAAGCTGCGCCTCTCGTACACCAAGGTTGCCGAGTTCCAGCACCGCGGCGCGATGCACTTCCACGCCCTGCTGCGCCTCGACGGCCTCGATCCCCGCGACCCCGACGCGGTCATCCCACCCGACGCTCGGGTCGGCGCCAACCACCTCGCCACCATCCTCCGGGACGCCGTCGCCGAGACCCGGTTCTCCACCGCGGCCCACCCGGCCCGCGAGGCCGGCTGGCCGATTGCCTGGGGCGAGCAGGTCGACCCCCGCCCCGTCCGACTCTCCCGGCTCGACCTCGATGACGCCGGAGAGATCACCACCACCGCCGTAGCCGGCTACCTCGCCAAGTACGCCACCAAAGCCACCGAACTCGCCGGCCACGCCTCCCGGCGGCTGCGCCCCGACACCGTGCGAGACCACGCGCCGTTGGACACCCACGTTGGCCGTCAGGTCGACGTGTGCTGGTACCTCGGCACCCGGCCCGAACGCGCCGACGCGAAGGAGTGGGCCGCGGGCTGGGGGCGGCTCCAACGCTGGGCGCACATGCTCGGCTTCGGCGGCCACTTCTCCACTCGCAGCCGCCGCTACTCCACGACCCTTGGCGCCCTGCGGCAGGCCCGTCGCGACTGGCGCCTGGCCCAGCACCAGGCCCGTCCCAACCAGGGAGACGAGCCCGGCGACGAGGACACCACCGAGATCATCGTCAGCTCCCTCGCCTACGCCGGCATCGGTTGGCACACCAGTGCTGACGCGCTCCTGGCGAACACCTCGTCCGCCAACGCCCGAGCGCGGCGACGAGCCGCCCGCGACGAACTCGACTCGATCACCGCATGACCACGAAGAAGGAGAAAGGACAATGCAGGGCGACGAACTACTGAAGAACCTGACCGACCGCTCCGACGACCCGGTGTCGTTGAACGACATTCCGGCGCTGCAGGTCTACACCGTGCGCCAGGTCGCCGCGGCGCTCGGGATCAACCTCGGGATCACGTACGAGCTGATCCGCAAGGGCGAGATTCCGGCCAAGCGCCTCGGACGGCGCTGGCTCGTGCCGCGCGAGGCTTTCCACGTGTGGCTCTCCGAGGTGTCAGCGGTGGCCTCGTGAGCATCCACCGGACCCCGGAAGGCACCTATCGGGCCAAGTGGCGCGACCCGTCCAACCGTCAGCGATCGAAGAACTTCACGACGAAGCGCGAGGCCAAGACGTTCCTGGCCGAGCAGGAGACGGCGAAGGCGCGAGGTCAGTACGTCGACCCCCAGGCCGGCCGGCTCCGGTTCGCGGTGCATGCGCGGGCCTGGCTCGACAGCCGCAACAGCGAGGCGACGACGCAGGCCCGGGACGCATCGATCATGCGGACCCATGTGCTCCCGCAGTGGGAAGACTGGCAGCTCGCGAAGATCGATCACCTATCGGTACAGAGATGGGTGACGCAGCTGGCAGGGCGCCGCTCCCCCGCCACCGTGGCCGAGGCGTACCGGCTCACGTCGTCGGTGCTGCGATCTGCGGTCAAGAACCGGCTCATCGCCTTCAACCCCTGCGAGGAGGTACGGCTCCCTAAGCGGCGCAAGCACGACCACGACGACCGCGTGATCGCGAAGGAGGACCTGTCAGAGCTATTGCTGCCCGCCGTGCCCGAGCGCTACCGCGCGTTCGTTGCCACCGCCGCGTGGGCCGGGCTGCGTTGGGGTGAGATCGCTGGTCTCCGGATAGATGCGTTGGACCTCCACCACCGCCTGCTCCGGGTGGTCCGAGTCGTGGTGGAGGTCAGTGGCACCACGGCGTTCAAGCCCTACCCGAAGTCCGGCGCCGGCCGACGAACCGTGCCCTTGCCGGAATGGCTCACCACGATGATCGGCGACCACACGGCGCAGTTCGGGCTCGGTGATCACGGCCTGGTGTTCCCCAACGCGGTCGGCAGGCCGCTGCGCCGGACGCTCTTCCGCTCCCGCGTCTGGCGTCCCGCGCTCGTCCGGGCGGGACTACTCGGCCAGGTCGTTGAGGTCGACGGTCATAAGTTCGAAGCCCACTGGACCGACGACAACGGCGAGTCCGTCGTCCAGGTCTGCGGGTCCTACGACGAGGCGGTGAAGGTAGTCGCTCGGGAGGCCGGCGCCGCGCTGCGCTTCCACGACCTGCGTCACTCCTACGCGACGTGGCTCGTGGACGACGGAGTCCCGCCGAACATGGTGCAGCGGGTGATGGGCCACGAGAACGTGACCACGACGCTGCAGCTCTACACGCGGCGCACCGAGCACCACGACCGCATCCTCGACGCCCTCGGCGGCAGGCAGGCGCCGACCCGCGAGGACGACGAGGCCGGGCCCGACGATGACAACGAGGACGGACCGGCCGGCTCGCTGTCGAGCATCAAGTGAGGGCCGATGTTCCCGAAGTGTTCCCGCCGGGACGGCGAAGGCCCGACCCCAAGGTTCGGGATCGGGCCTCTGACCTGCGGTGGGCGATACTGGGATCGAACCAGTGACCTCTTCGGTGTGAACGAAGCGCTCTCCCCCTGAGCTAATCGCCCGCAGCGCGTCCGAGCCTAGACCATCAGGCGATCGGGCTCTGCAGCCAGGTCCAGCCACCGAGGCCGACGACCTTGGCGACGAGGTAGAAGGCCCCGAGCAGCCAGAGGGTCGCGAGGACGACGGCGCACGTCAGCAGACCCAGCAACGCCTTGACGACGATGTTCTGGCGGCCGACCCACGCCATCCAGCGGTCGTAGTGGCGCCGGGCGAAGCGCAGGAGCCGGCCGGCCCACGTGAACTCGGTGGCGAGGATGCCGAGACCCGCGAAGACGATCAGCCATCCCGGGCCGGGGTAGGGGATGGCGACGACGCCGACGCACAGGACGACCGTGCCGAGGATCCCGATACCCAGCCGCCAGGCCTTGTTCGCCTTCGGGTTCCCGCGCACGCGCGCGCGGAAGTGACGCAGACGGGTCCGCAGCGTGCGGTGCCGCGGCGCCGGCGGCATGTCCGGCTGCCCGTCCGTCGAGCCTCCGGACGGCTGCTCCGCGGTCACGGTCGACGGCTCGGCCGGTTCGCTCAACGTCCCACCTGTCCACTCGCGACGACTCGTGTCGGCGAGGCGGGAGCCGTGCGTCCGGGCTCGAGTGACACCGCAAACCCGGCAAACGGGACCGCCTCGGGAGTCGAGGGTACGGAACTCACTCCCGGACCCTGTCCCCCGACGTCGAACGTCCCGAGCGCCTGCGGGGTTCCGTCGACGAGCCCCCACAGGACGTAGATCTCGTCGGTCGGGTTCGCCGCGAGGCCGGTCGTCAGCACCCGCTGACCGCGGCCGTCGTCGACGACGAGGCCGACGAGGGCGCCGTTCGGGTCCGCGAGCGTGGCGTGGGCCGTGCCGGGGGTACCGGCGTCCCGCAGGATGTCGATCACGGGCGCGTCCCGCTCGGCCTGGGCGGCCGCGGCGGCCGCGGTCTCGCGCTCGGCGCGCACCGACTGCACCGCCGTGACGATGCCGCCGACCGCGGCGATCACCAGGGCGACGGCGGCGACCGCGAGCCACCGGTTGGCACGCCGGCGCGAGGCGAGCGGGACGACGGTCCCGTCGGGGGACGCGGCGGCCGGGACGGCGACCGGCACCGCCTCGGCCTCCACGGCGTCGAGCAGCCGCCGCCGCAGCTGTGGCGGCGGGTCGACCGGGACGACCGCCTCGGCGAGGCCGCCGAGCATCTCGGTGGTCTCGTCGACCGTGCGACGGCAGACCGGGCACTCCTCGAGGTGCGCGGCGAACTCCGTCGCCTCGTCCTCGTCGAGAGTGTGCAGGGCCCAGCCGACGGCGAGGGCGTCGTGCGCCCCGGTGTGGGTGTCGGGGACGGCGCGTTCGTTCATCGGTCCTCCCCTTCCACCTCGACCTGGGGCCCGAGAACGGACCGCAGCTTCTGCGTGCCGGCGAACATCCGGGACTTCACGGTGCCCAGCGGCACCCCGACGAGGCTCGAGACCTCGCGCTGCGTGTAACCGCCGAAGTAGGCCAGCGCGAGCGCCTCGCGCTGTTCGGCGGGCAGGTCGGCGAGGGCGTCCCGCACCTTCCCCGCGACCACCGCCCCGAGGGCGGCCTGGTCGGCCCCCGGCCCGGGCGGGATGTTCCAGTCCTCGCCGTCGGCACTCGGCGCCACGGTGCGCTTCCGCCGTGTCGCCTCGCGGCGCACGGCGTCGACGGCGCGGTGGTGCACGAGGGTCAGCAGCCAGCTGGACACCGTCCCGCGGGCCGGGTCGAACCGGGCGGGGTCCCGCCACACCACGAGGAACGCCTCCTGCACCACGTCCTCCGCCAACGACTCGTCCACGCAGATACGACGGGCGAGCGAGTAGGCCGGGCGGCCGAAGCGGTCGTAGAGCTGCGCGAGGGCGTCCGCGCTGCGCTCGCCGATCTGTTCGAGCAATGTGGCGTCGGTCACACGAGCAGGACCGTCGTCGTCACGCTCCGGAGCCGCCTCCGGGACTCCTCGCGACGCGTCGGTCACTGGTCGACCCTCTCCTTTGGTGTCCGTGTCCGGGTCAGACGTCGCTCAGGCTAGTGCTCCCGGGGCACACACGAACGCCCGGCCGGGGAGGGTGCTTCGTTACGGAACCGAACCGGGTAAGCCGGTAACCAAGTGCTCGTACGGTGTGATGCATGCGTGAGCCGGGTGAACCGGCGTCACAGGGTCGTCCGCCAGTCGTTTCCCCCGACGACAGCAGCGTGCGAAAGGCAGCCACATGCTCAACGACCACACGACGATCCGCTCCACGGCGGTCTTCGACCTCGTCGGTCCGCCGAACCCGCCCGTGCCCGTCCAGGTCGAGATGCGTTACGACACGCGCGACCCCTACGCCGTGCAGGCGGCCTTCCGGACCGGCCGCGCCGGCTGGGTGGAGTGGGTGTTCTCGCGCGATCTCCTCACCGACGGTCTGCTCGGTGTCGCCGGCGCCGGCGACGTCCGGATCCGCCCGGCCGAGGCCGACGCCGAGTCGATCGAGATCGAGCTCAGCTCCCCGTCCGGTCACGCCACGTTCCGGGCCGCGAGCCGCGAGGTCTCCGAGTTCCTCGCCCGCACGCACGAGATCGTCGCCCCCGGCTGCGAGGACGACTGGCTGGACCTCGAGCACGCCCTCGGGCTGCTGCTGTCGAGCGACCCGAGCTGAGCAAGCCCCCCCCCGCGATGAGCGAGGGGCGCACGATGCAGTAGTGTTCTCTTCGTCGGCAACGGCGGGTCGGTGATCCGAAACCCGCCGGCCACACGCGGACGTAGCGCAGTTGGTAGCGCATCACCTTGCCAAGGTGAGGGTCGCGGGTTCGAGTCCCGTCGTCCGCTCGGGAGGCTCCTCGGCTGGTTTCACGCCACGGTAGGCCGGACGACCTCCGGAAGCCTGGCGCAGTGGCCGAGTGGCTTAGGCAAGGGCCTGCAAAGCCCTGTACGCGGGTTCGATTCCCGCCTGCGCCTCGGGCGATTAGCTCAGTGGGAGAGCACTACCTTGACACGGTAGGGGTCACTGGTTCAATCCCAGTATCGCCCACCCCGGAAAGCCCTGGTCGGACGCCTGAAGAGGCGGAGACCAGGGCTTTCGTCGTGTTTGCGTGACGATGGGTGCGCCGAACAGGTGGCGCTCGGCGCCTTTTCCTCGGATCACTGCCACGCTGAGTGACTCACGTCACCAGTAGCACCGAGGAGGTCCCCATGAAGATCCTGAGCCCGGCGCAGGGCGACGACGTCTGGCGGGACTGCTTCAACGCCGGCGACATCGACGCCCTGGTGGGCCTGTACGAGGCCGACGCGATCTTCGTTCCCGAGCCCGGCGGGAAGCCGCTGGCCGGGCGCGAGGCCATCCGCGACTTCTGCCTCAACTTCCCGATCACCGAGGCCACCATCGAGTTCCGGCCGCGCGCCATCCTCGAGCGGGACGCGGACGCGCTCACCTACTCGGACTGGACGATCCGCGGCAACGGTCCCGACGGACCGACGTCCATGAACGGGCAGGCGACCGTCCTGATGCGCAAGCAGGCCGACTCCACCTGGCTGATCGCGATGGACGATCCCTTCACCCAGCGCTGAACCGACCAGGCCGGGGCACCATGGTGCGATGACGTCCCCGGAGCGCTCGCGCGCCGAACTCCCCGACGATGCGGGCGGCGACCCGGCGTGCTGGATGCACCGGGTGTGCGCCGAGTGCGGCCGGCTCGCCGACGAGGACCCGCCGACGCGGTGCCCGTCGTGCGGTGCCGCGCTGGAGGTCTGAGGACGTCCCGCCTCAGGCGGCCGCCGGACGCGGGCGCGTCGCGGCGAGGATCAGGTCGGCGACGAGCGCCGGATCGTCGCCCATCGGCACGTGACCGCACCCGGGGAGCACGTAGACCGCGGCGTCGGGCAGCGCGCGGCGCAGGCGCCGGGACTGCCAGCGGGGCAGCAGGAGGTCGCGCGCACCCCAGCCGACGGTGGTCGGCACCGACGCCCGGCGCGGCGGCACCCACGTGTCGAGGTGGGCCAGCATGGTCGCGAACGACGTCCCCGGGTGGCTCAGGCCCCGCAGGTCGCCGGTGATCTGCACCGGGTCGATGCGCGAGGGGTGCGCGAGGAGCAGCCCGACGATGGCGGTGCGCAGCACCGGGACCGCGAGCATCCGCTCGAGGCGCCGCGACGGGGTCACCGCCAGCAGGGCGTGCGCCCCGCCGAGCACCGCCCTGGCGTAGCCGCGCTCGGCCCGCGACCAGAAGCCCGCGGGCGAGAGCGCGGTCGCCGAGCGGACGGTGCCGCGGGCGGCGAGCTCGAGCGCGACGAGGCCGCCCATCGAGTTGCCGACGACGTGCGGACGCTCGAGGCCCTGGGCGCGGCAGAACGCCTCGACGGCGTCGGCGAGCGGGGCGATGTCGCCGCCGTAGTCGCCGGGCAGGTCGGGGGACTCGCCGTGGTCGGGCATGTCCAGCGCCCAGACCTCGCGCTCCTGCGCGAGCAGCGGCGCGACGAGGTCCCAGCCCTGGCGACGGTGGGTGATCCCGTGCAGGAGCAGCACCGGTTCGCCGGTCCCGGTGCGGGTGTGTGCGAGCTCCACTCAGTGCTCCCGGGGCCGGATGACGACCTTGCCCGCGACGCGGCGCTCGGCGAGCTCGGCGATCGCCGACGCGGACTCGGCGAGCGGGTAGGTCGCGCTGATCGGCGGCGCCAGGCGGCCGGCGGCGACGTCGTCCCGGATGGCGTCCCACTGCCGGTGCATGAAGCCCGGGCGCTTCGAGGCGTAGGCCCCCCAGCCCGCGCCGACCACCGAGATGTTGTTGAGCAGCAGCCGGTTGACCTTGACCGTGGGGATGTCTCCGGCCGTGAACCCGACGACCGCGAGGCGGCCGTCGTCGCCGAGGCTGCGCAGGGAGTCGGTGAAACGGTCACCGCCGACCGGGTCGACGACGACGTCGACCCCCCGACCCCCGGTGAGCTCCTTCGCGGCGTCCTTGAAGCCCTCGACCGGCACCCAGTGGTCCGCGCCCGCGGCCGTCGCCACCTCACCCTTGCCCTCCGACGAGACCACGGCGATCACCGTCGCCCCGCGGGCCTTGGCGAACTGGATGCAGGCCACGCCCACGCCGCCCGCCGCGCCGTGCACGAGCACGGTCTCCCCCGCCGCGAGGTGGGCGCGGGTCTCGAGCACGAAGTGCGCGGTCAGGTAGTTCATCGGCAGGCCGGCGCCGATGTCGAAGGACACCTCGTCGGGCAGCGGGAACACCGTCTCGGTGGAGACCGCGACGGTGGCGGCGAAGCCACCGAGGACCGGCAGCGCGGCGACCCGGTCGCCCGCGGAGAAGCCGGAGCCGGCGGGCGCCTCGCGCACGGTGCCGGCCACCTCGCTGCCGAGCAGGAACGGCAGCTCGGGCCGCATCTGGTACTGGCCGCGGGTCAGCAGCAGGTCGGGGAAGACGACACCGGCCGCCTCGACGTCGACCAGCACCTGGTCGCCGGTGGCCTTCGGCTCCTCGACCTCGTTGACCTCGACCGCTTCGGGCCCGTCGAGCCGGACGACCTGCACCGCGCGCACCGCAACACCTTCGATCAGGAGGGGAACCGTCAGTCGGGACGGTTTCTACAGCAGCGACCGGGGTCAGGTGAACCGGTAGACCGTCGTCCGCGTCGTGGCCCCGCCCTCGAGGTCGGCGGTCCCGGTCACGTCGTGGGCGCCGAGCGCCGTGCAGCGCCGGCGCGGCAGGTACTCGCGGCCGGGGTCGCCGACGACGACGTCGACGCCGGCCGCGGCCGCCTCGTCGCAGAAGCGCTCCATGTGCCGCGCCATCGGCTGCTCGTAGAAGACGTCGCCGGCGAGGACCACGTCGACGTCGAGGTCGAGCTCGGTCTCGAGGACGTCCCCCACGACCTCGACCGCCACGCCGTTGGCGGCGGCGTTGAGCCCGATCGCGGTCCGGGCGCGGGCGTCGGTGTCCGAGGCGACGACGGCGGTGGCGCCCGCCCGGGCGGCGGCGATCGCGACGATCCCCGAGCCGGAGGCCAGGTCCAGCACGCGGCGGCCGCGCACGAGCTCCGGGTGGTCGAGCACGTGACGGGCGAGGGCCTGCCCCCCGACCCACGCGAAGGCCCAGAACGGGGGCGCCTCCTCGTCGATCGCCGACCAGGTGCGGTGGATGTCGTCGGCGAGCAGCAGCGTCAGTTCGGGCACGAGCGGCGCGGTGCCCGGCGCCGTCCAGTCACGCACGCCGTCACTGCTCGTCACCGCTTGCCTCCGAAGAGACGCAGCGCCGTGGCCTGTTGATCCCTACGCTGGATCCGACGCATCATCCGTCCCACCCGCATCCGCGACCGGTGTCCGAGGAGGCCGCCATGACTCATCCGGCGGACGAGGACGCCGTCCTGCTCTACGTCGGCGGGCCGCTCGACGGGCGGGTCGAGGTGCGGGAGGCGCGGCACGGCGCCCCGCTGCCCGTGGTGACCCACACCCACCTCCACGACGGCCCCAAGGTCGTCCACGTCTACGACCTCCACCCGCTGACCCCGGGGGCCGGCGTCTACCACCTGCGGCCCGCCGAGGTCGGCGCGGATCAGTCTCCCGCGGCCAGGTAGCTCAGCCCGCACAGCGTGCCCCACGCGGCCGCGACGCCGACCGCCTTGGCGCGCGCGGTCCGGTCGGGCAGGGACGTGCCGAGCAGCACGAGGTCGACGAGGTCCGAGCCGGTGCGCACCGCGACCGCCGTGCGCAGGGCATCGCCGGCGGGCGCGAGCGCCATCGCGAGCCCGGAGGCGAGGTCGCGCCCGCCCAGGGCTCGGATGCCGATCGCGGTGGCGGTCGGCAGCGGGGCTCCCTCGGCCTGCAGCGCGGTGGGCTTCGCGAAGAGCGACGGGTTCGCGATGATCGCCACGCTGTAGCCGGCGGTGGCGACGCCGAGGACGCGGGGGATCCAGGTCAGGTTGCGTGATCTTCTCGAGGACACGGACTCCGCATACCCGCAGCGATGAGTTCGCGACCGTCGCGCCGTCAGACCGGTGACCCCGACACCACGCCCCGTGGAGGACCCCGTGAGCGCCCCCCGAACCGCCAGGACCGACACCGTCACCACCGGCACCCTCGCCGTCCCCGGCGCGCGGCTGCACCACGAGGTCCGCGGCGCGGGCCCGCTCGTGGTGCTGTTCGGCACGCCCATGGACGCCGGCGCCTTCACCGGCCTCGCCGAGCTGCTCGCCGAGGACCACACGGTCCTCACCGCTGACCCGCGCGGCATCGGCCGCAGCCCCGTCGACGATCGCTACGCCACGCCCACCCTGTCGACCCGCGCCGACGACCTCGCGCGCCTGATCACCCACGTCGACCCGGTCGGCCCGGCGAGCGTGCTCGGCTCCAGCGGCGGCGCCGTCACCGCGCTCGCCCTCGCGCAGGAGCACCCCGACCTCGTCCACACCGTGGTCGCCCACGAGCCGCCGCTGGTGGAGCTGCTGCCCGACCGTGCGGAGCGCCACGCCGGCGCCGAGGTCGTCGTCGAGCGCTGGTTCGCCGGCGACCACGTCGGCTCGTGGCGGGCGTTCCTCGAGAACGCCGACATCCACATGCCCGAGGAGGTGTTCCAGGCGGTCTTCGCCGCCGCACCGGACGCGGCGGCGCGCGCCGACGGCGACTACCAGAACGGCCACCTCCTCGGCCCGACGACACATCACCGCCCGGACCTGGAGGCCCTCCGCGCCGGCGCGCCCCGGATCGTCGTCGGCATCGGCGAGCGGTCCACGGGCCAGCTCTGTGACCGCACCTCACGCGCCCTGGCCGACGGGCTGGGCGTGGCGCCCGTGCTCTTCCCCGGCGACCACATCGGCTTCGCCGAGGACCCGGCCGCCTTCCTCCCGGCCCTGCGCGCGGTCCTGCCGGGCTAGTCGCCGTTCCCCGACGCCGACGACGCCGGCGGCATGCGCAGGAGCAGCCGCAGCACGCGGCTGAACAGGTCGGTCGGGACGGCGTCCTCGCCGAGGACGCGGCGCAGCCGGATGAGCCCGTGGTGCAGCGCGGCCGCGGCGACGACGAACTCGTCGTCGCGGACCGCCGTCCGCACCGCCGGGTCGACCTCGTCCCAGTTCCGTGAGAGCAGTTCGGTGGCGAAGCGCGCGAGACGGACCTCGTGGTCGGCGAGGCGACCCGCGAACTCCGGGTGGCGCACGGCGTAGAGCCACACCTCGGCGTCGAGCAGCGCCTCCTCGCGGGAGTCGGCGATCTCTCCCACCATGCGGTCCAGCGCGGCGAAGGTCTCTTCGGGGTCCCCCTGCACGAGCGCGGCCTTGGCCGCGACGTCGGCCGAGGTCTGCTCCTCGACGAGGGCGGTGAACAGCGCTTCCTTGCTCGCGAAGTGCACGTACACCGAGCCGACCGAGACCCCGGCCGTGCGGGCGATCTCCTCCACCGACGCCGGGCCGTAGCCGCGCTCGGCGAACACCCGGCGCGCCGCCGTGAGCAGGGACTCCCGGGTGCGCGCCTTGTCCGCCGCCCGCCGGCCGAGGGGCGCTCGCACCGACCCGGCCGCCGACTCTCCGCCACCCTCGGTCACGTCCTCATCCTCCCTGGCACCGTCCGGCCCAACGAGGAGGTCCTCGGGCGGTGACGCATCGTAAACCGCGGGGTCCGGCGAGCCGAACGCTCGATCACCGACAATGGAGAGGTGACCACCTCCACCGCGCTCCTGGCCGCCCCCGGCGCGGACCCCGACGAGCTCTACGAGGGGTTCTCCGACTGGGCCGCCGAGCGGGGCCTGGAGCTGTACCCCGCGCAGTCCGAGGCGCTCATCGAGCTCGTCTCGGGGTCGAACGTGATCCTCTCGACGCCCACGGGGTCGGGGAAGTCGCTGGTGGCGCTGGGCGCCCACGTCGCCGCGATGTCGCGGGGCGAGCGCACGGTCTACACGGCGCCGATCAAGGCCCTGGTCTCCGAGAAGTTCTTCGCCCTCGGCGCCCAGCTCGGCTACGCGTCGGTCGGCATGCTCACCGGTGACGCCGCGGTGAACCCCGAGGCGCCGGTGATCTGCTGCACCGCGGAGGTCCTCGCCAACTGGGCGCTGCGCGAGGGGACCGCGGCCGAGGTCGGCCAGGTCGTCATGGACGAGTTCCACTACTATGCCGACCCCGAGCGCGGCTGGGCCTGGCAGGTGCCGCTGCTGGAGCTGCCGCAGGCCCAGTTCCTGCTGATGTCGGCGACGCTCGGCGACGTCTCGTTCTTCGCCGAGGACCTGACACGCCGCACCGGGCGCGAGACCGCGGTCGTCGCCCACACCGAGCGCCCGGTGCCGCTGTCGTTCCGCTACGCCCGCACGCCGCTGCACGAGACGATCACCGAGCTGCTCTCCGGGCAGCAGGCGCCGGTCTACGTCGTGCACACCACGCAGGCCGCGGCGATCGAGCAGGCCCAGGCGCTCATGAGCCTCAACGTCTCGTCGAAGGCCGAGAAGGAGCAGATCGCCGACCTCATCGGCGGCTTCCGCTTCACCGCCGGGTTCGGCAGGACGCTCTCGCGCCTGGTGCGCCACGGCATCGGCGTCCACCACGCCGGCATGCTCCCCAAGTACCGGCGGCTGGTGGAGACGCTCGCGCAGGCCGGGCTCCTCAAGCTCATCTGCGGCACCGACACCCTCGGGGTCGGCATCAACGTCCCGATCCGCACGGTGCTGTTCACCGCGCTGACGAAGTTCGACGGCCAGCGGGTGCGACACCTCCGGGCCCGGGAGTTCCACCAGGTCGCCGGACGCGCGGGCCGCGCCGGGCACGACACCGCCGGCTACGTCGTCGCCCAGGCACCCGAGCACGAGGTCGAGAACGCCAAGCGCCTCGCGAAGGCCGGCGACGACGTCAAGAAGCAGCGCCGCGTCGTGCGGGTCAAGCCGCCCGAGGGCTTCGTCTCGTGGTCGGAGAAGACGCTCGAGAAGCTCGTCGAGGCCCAGCCCGAGCCGCTGACCAGCCAGTTCCGGGTGTCGACGGCGATGCTGCTGCAGGTCGCCCAGCGGGCGCAGCCCTTCTTCCCGGCGATGCGCCATCTGCTCGAGGACAACCACGCCGACCGCCCCGCCCAGCGCCGCCTGATCCTGCGGGCGATCGCGCTCTACCGCGGCCTGATCGAGGCGGACGTGATCGAGCGGGTGGAGACCGACGCCGGGCCCGACGTCCGCCTGGTCGACGACCTCCAGGTCGACTTCGCGCTCAACCAGCCGCTGTCCCCCTTCGCGCTCGCCGCGTTCGACCTGCTGGACAAGGAGTCGCCGACCTACGCGCTCGACATGGTCTCGGTCGTCGAGTCGACGCTCGACGACCCGAAGCAGGTCATCCGCGCGCAGGAGAACCAGGCCCGCGGCGAGGCCGTGCAGGCGATGAAGGCCGAGGGCATCGAGTACGAGGAGCGCATGGAGCTCCTCGAGGACGTCACGTGGCCGAAGCCGCTCGCGGAGCTGCTCGGAGCCGCCTACGAGTCCTACCGCTCCGGCCACCCGTGGGTCGCCGACCACGAGCTCTCGCCGAAGTCGGTGGTCCGCGATCTCTACGAGCGCGCGATGACGTTCACCGAGTACGTGTCGTTCTACAAGATCGCCCGGTCCGAGGGCCTCGTCCTGCGCTACCTCACCGACGCGTTCCGGGCCCTGCGCCAGACGATCCCGGAGGCCGCGCGCACCGAGGACCTCGACGACCTCGTCGCCTGGCTCGGCGAGCTCGTGCGCCAGACGGACTCGTCGCTGCTCGACGAGTGGGAGAACCTCGCCAACCCGAGCGAGCTGGACGCCGCGGGCAGCGACGCCCGCCCGGTGGACCAGGGCCCGCCGCCCGTCACCCGCAACGAGCGGGCGTTCCGCGTCCTCGTGCGCAACGAGATGTTCCGCCGCGTCGAGCTGTTCGCCCGCCGCTCCCCCGCCGAGCTGGCCGAGCTGTCCGAGGACGGCCCGGACGCGGCGTTCTGGACCGACGCCATCGAGGGCTACTTCGCCGAGTACGCCGAGCTCGGCACCGGCCCCGACGCCCGCGGCCCGGCCTTCTACCGCGTCACCGTCGACGGGCGGGTCTGGCACGTCCGCCAGGTCCTCGACGACCCGGACGGCGACCACGACTGGGCCATCAGCGCCGACATCGACCTCGACGCCTCCGACGAGCTCGGCACCGCCGCCGTGTACGTCACGGCCGCGGGGCCACTGACGCCGAGCTGATCGAGCGGCGACGTCGAGCGCGACCGATCGGGCAGGTGCTCTCCAGATCGATCTCTCGAGGATGTCACCAGCAACGTCCGCGAGGTCCGATCACGACAGCGCTCCTGACACTCTCGGGAGATCGATCTGGAGAGCATCGATCAGGATTCGAGAAGCCCGTCGGGCCGACGGCTCCCTAGCGTCTCGACGGTCGGACCCGTCGTCGAGGGAGCAACCATGAGCGCCGACCGAGCCGTGCGACAGACCCACCGCTGGACGAGCATGCTGTTCGTGGTGACGGTCGTGGTCACGACGATCGCCGTCGCGCAGGGCGCTGAAGCGTCGTCGTGGATCGTCTACACGCCGCTGTTCCCGCTGGCCCTGCTCCTGCTCACCGGCCTCTCCCTGTTCGTCCTGCCCTACCGGGCGCGGCGGCGGGCCGGCTGACGGCTCACGCCCCGAGCAGCAGCGGCTCCTCCTCGCGGGCCCGGGCGCGCACGGCGCCGGGCGGGGTGCCGACGACGCGGCGGAAGGCGCGGCTGAAGGCGGCCTCGGAGCGGTAGCCGAGGGACGCGGCGACGGTGGCGACCGTGGTGTCGCCGGCCCGCAGCCGGTCGTGGGCGACGAGCATCCGCCAACGGGTCACGTACGCCATGACGGGCTCGCCGACCAGCGCGGTGAAGCGCGCCGCGAACGTCGAGCGCGACAGCGCCAGCTCGCGGGCCAGGCCGGCGACCGACCAGTCGCGGGCCGGGTCGGCGTGCACCAGCGCGAGCGCCCGCCCGATGTCGGGATCGGCGAGCGCCCCGAGCCAGCCCGTCCGCGCGGCCGGGTCGTGGGAGAGCCAGGCCCGCAGCATCTGGACCACGAGCACATCGGCGAGCCGCGTGATCACGGCCTCGCCCCCGGGGCGGACCTCCTCCACCTCGAGCGCCATGAGCCGCAGGGTGTCGTGCAGGCGCGAGGTCAGCGGCGAGACCGGCACGTGGATGATGTCGGGCATCAGCGCGACGAGCCGCTCGGCCATCGGGTGCTCGAACCGGACCGCGCCGCAGATCATGGTCGTCGTCGGGCCGTCACCGCCGTGGCGGATCGACGCGTAGCGGTCGCCGTACCAGGTGTGGGGCAGCGTCAGGACGTCCGGCACCGACGGGCCCGGGGGCGGGTCGACCGAGTGCAGCTGGTGGCCCTCGCCGCGCGGCAGCAGCACGATGTCCGACGGCGAGAGCGTCACGACCTCCTCGCCGACGAGGAACGTCGCCGTCCCCGACGTCACGACGTGGAACCACAGGCAGCCCGGGGTCGCGGGCAACCGGAGGCCCACGGCGCGCCGAGCTCGGAGGAGCAGTAGAACGTCCCGCTCATCCGCAGGACGTGCAGCGCCTCACCGACGGCGTCGGACGGCGTCCACGGCGGCTGGGTCACGGTGCCGAGAATCCAGCACGACGGACGATCGAGCAAGAGACTCGGCGTGGAGGCGATGGTCCGTCCACCGTCCTCCCAGCAGGCTCGGACGCAACACACCGAGCCACGAGGAGATCGATCATGATCACTGTTCTGGGAGCGAGCGGGAACACCGGCGGGCAGGTCGTGCGCCGCCTCCGCGCGGAGGGCGTGCCGGTGCGCGCCGTGGGGCGTGACGCCGCCCGCCTCGCCGACGCGACGGCGCACGGCGCGGAGCCGGTGGTCGGCGACATCACCGACCCCGCCGTCCTGACCGCGGCCTTCCGCGGCGCCGAAGCGGCCTACGTCCTCCTGCCCCTCGACCTCGCCGCGCCGGGCTACCGGCGCCAGCAGGAGCAGGTCGGCACGGCGATCACCGCGGGTCTGCGCGCCGCCGGGGTGCCGCGGGTGGTGGCCCTGAGCTCGCTCGGGGCGGAGATCCCGAGCGGGACCGGCTTCCTCGAGACCCTGCACGCGCAGGAGGAACGACTCGCCGGCCTCGACGCCCGGGTCACGCTCCTGCGGCCGGGGCTGTTCTTCGCGTCGTTCCTGCCCTCGCTGTCCGCGATGCTGGCCACGGGCGTGCACCACGACACGGTCGACCCGGACGTCGCGCTGCCGATGGTCGCGACGGCGGACGTCGGGGACGTCGCGGCGGCGGCGCTGCGGGACCCGGACGCGGCCGGGGTGCGCGAGGTGCCCGGCCCCGAGGACCTCACCCTCCCGGACGCCGTCGCGCGGCTCGGCGCGGTGCTCGGGACGCCGCTGCGCTACGAGCGGGCGCCCGACGACGTCATGCGCGAGGTGCTGGTCGAGGCCGGCCTGCCCGCCGACCTCGCCGACGAGCAGCTCGCGATGAACGCGGCGTTCAACCGGCGCGCCGTGCGGAGCCACGCCGGACGCACGCCGGCCACCGCGAGCCCCATCACGATCGAGCAGTGGGCGGCGAGCCTCGTGAGTACGACCGGGATCTGACGGGAACGCGGCGGGGTGCCCACGATCTGCCTGTTCACCCGGGACCTGCGGGTCCACGACCAGCCCGTGCTCCACGGCGCCGCCGAGGGCGCGGAGGACGGGCAGGTCGTGCCGCTGTTCGTCGTCGACGACGCCGTGCGCGGCTTCCGCGTGCCGAACCGGGCGCGGTTCCTCGCCGAGTCCCTCGCCGATCTCGACGCCGGTCTGCGCGAGGCGGGCGGCCGGCTCGTGCTCCGCTGGGGCGACGTCGTCGAGGAGGTCCGGACGCTCGCCGGCGAGGTGGGCGCCTCGGCGGTGCACGTCGCGGGCGACGTCAGCGCCTACGCGGGCCGGCGACGCGAGGCGCTCGAGAAGGCGCTCGGCGACGACGACCGCGAGCTGGTCGTGCACGACGCCGTCGTCACCGTCGTCTCCCCCGGCACGGTCACGCCGACGAGCGGCGACCACTTCAAGATCTTCACGCCGTACCACCGCAAGTGGGCCGACGTGGAGACCCGCGAGCCGCTCGACCCGCCGACGAACCTGACGCTCCCGCAGAAGGTCAAGACCGGGACGGTCCCGACGGCGAAGGACCTCACCGATGGTCCGGCCGGCGACACCGCGCCCGGGCTGATGCCCGGCGGGGAGAAGGCCGCCCGGCAGCGGCTGCAGGACTGGCTCGACCACATCGACGACTACGCCGAGGGCCAGGACCTCCCGGCGCGCGACGCGACGTCGCGGCTCTCGCCGTACCTGCACTTCGGCTGCGTCTCCCCCACCGAGATCGCGCGTCGGGCGGGCACCTCGTCGGACGCCGCGGCGCAGTTCGTCCGCCAGCTCGCGTGGCGCGACTTCCACCACCAGACCCTCGCCGCGGTGCCCCGGGCGTCGTCGGAGGACTACCGCGACCGCGGGGACCGGTGGCGCCGCGACGACGAGGAGTTCCGCGCGTGGGCCGAGGGGCGCACCGGGGTGCCGATCGTCGACGCCGGCATGCGCCAGCTCCACCACGAGGGCTGGATGCACAACCGCCTGCGGCTGATCACCGGCAGCTTCCTCGCCAAGTCGCTCTACCTGGACTGGCGGCTCGGCGCCCGCCACTTCCTCGACCACCTCGTCGACGGCGACGTCGCCAACAACCAGATGAACTGGCAGTGGGTGGCCGGGACGGGCACGGACACCCGCCCGAACCGGGTGCTGAATCCGATCACGCAGGCCAAGCGCTACGACCCGGACGGCGAGTACGTGCGCCGCTGGGTGCCCGAGCTGGCCGACCTGGAGGGCGCACGCATCCACGAGCCGTGGAAGCAGTCCGGCGAGTTCGACTACCCCGCGCCGGTCGTGGACCTCGACGAGGCCGGGTCGGCGTTCAGGGCCGCCCGCGGGGCGTGACCCCTCAGGCCTTCTTCGCCCGCGAGCCACCCTTCTTCGCGCCCAGCGACGGGGGCGGCACCACGGGGCCGATGTCGCCGTCGGGGGCCTCGTCGAGGTCGAGGATCACCGGCGCGTGGTCGGACGGGCCGCTGCCCTTGCGCGCCTGGCGGTCGACCCACAGCGCGGCGCGACGGGACGCGATCGGCCCACCGGTGAGCACCAGGTCGATGCGCATCCCGCGGTCCTGGTGGAACGCCCCGCCGCGGTAGTCCCAGTACGTGAAGACCTTCTCGTCGGGCCAGCGCTCGCGCGTGACGTCGTGCAGCCCGGTCTTGAGCAGGGCGGCCAGGGCCTCGCGCTCGGGCGGCGTGACGTGGGTGGACTCGGCGAACGCCTCGACGGAGTAGACGTCGGGATCGGCGGGCGCGATGTTGAAGTCGCCGGCGACGACCGCGTGGTCGGCCCCGGCGGCCTCCACCTGGTCGCGCAGCGCGGCCAGCCACTCGAGCTTGTAGGCGTAGTGCGGGTCGGCGGGGTCGCGGCCGTTGGGCACGTAGACCGACGTGACCCGCAGCCCGCCGCACGTCGCGGTGACCGCGCGGGCCTCCTGGTGCGGGTAGCCCGGGGCACCGGGCAGCCCGTCGGTGACGTCGTCGAGGCCGACGCGCGAGAGCAGCGCGACGCCGTTCCACCGGCCCTCGCCGTGGTGGGCGACGGCGTACCCCCGCTCGGCGAGCGGCGCGCCGAACGACTCGTCGAACGCCTCGTCGGACAGCTTGGTCTCCTGCAGGCAGACCACGTCGGGCGCGCGGTCGTCCAGCCAGCCGAGCAGCCGCGGCTCCCGGGCCTTGGCCGAGTTCACGTTCCAGGTCGCCAGTCGCACGCCCGCCACGCTAGCCCGGTGGTGCGACGATCTCCCCCGGCCGGGCCCGTTCCCCGCAGCCCGGACGACGACTAACTTGCCCCCATGGCCGCCTCCAGCGCCGTCACGGACGAGGATCGGCTGCGCCGTATCGAGCAGATCACCGACACCAGCCTGTCGCACCTGCGCATCGAGGACCTGCTCACCGAGCTCCTGGACCGGGTCCGCTCGCTGTTGGAGGCCGACACCGCCGCGGTCCTGCTGCTCGACCCCTCCGGGACCAACCTCGTGGCCACGGCGGCCCGGGGCATCGAGGAGGAGGTGTACCAGGGCGTCCGCATCCCGGTCGGGAAGGGCTTCGCCGGGCGCATCGCCGCCGAGAGCCGGGCCGTGATCATCGACGAGGTCGACCACTCGAACGTCCTCAACCCGATCCTGCGCGAGAAGGACATCCGCTCGCTGCTGGGCGTGCCCCTGGTCGCGGAGGGCGGGGTGATCGGCGTCCTGCACGTCGGCACGCTGCGCCCGCGCCTGTTCACCTCCGACGACGCCGACCTGCTGCAGACGGCCGCGGACCGGATCGCCATGGTGACGCGCACCCGGATGTCCGACCTCGACCGGGCGGCGGCGTCGGCCCTGCAGCGCAGCCTGCTGCCGGGCCAGCTGCCCCGGGTGAACGGCATGGAGTTCGCGGCGCGCTACATCCCGGGCGAGGCCGGCGGCCTGGGGGGCGACTGGTACGACGTCTTCTCGCTGCCGTCGGGGCGCATCGGCGTGGTCATCGGCGACGTGGTCGGGCGGGGGCTCCAGGCCGCCGTGGTGATGGGTCGCCTGCGCAGCGCCCTGCGGGCGTTCGCGCTCGAGGAGGACGACCCGGCGGAGGTCCTGGAGCGGCTGGACGGCAACGTGCAGCACTTCGAGGACAACGTCATGGCGACGGTGATGTACGCGATCATCGAGCCGTCGCTGGAGCGGCTGGCGCTCTCGACGGCCGGGCACCTGCCGCCGATCCTCGCGCAGCCCGGGACGCCGTCCGCGCTGGTCAACATCCCGGTGGACCTCCCCGTCGGCGTCTCCGTGGGGGCGCCCCGACGCACCACGCTGATCGACCTGCCCTCCGACGCGCTGCTCTTCCTCTACACCGACGGGCTCGTCGAGCGGCGGGGCCGCACGCTCGACACCGGCCTCGACGACCTCAACGCGGCCGTGGTCTCCGACGACGCCGAGACGGTGTGCGCACGGGTCCTGCACGACCTGGTCGGCGGCACGCCGGTCGGGGACGACGTCGCGATGCTCGTGCTGCGCCGCCTGGGCACGCCGGACGTGGTGCCCCTGAACATCGTGGTCCCCGCCTCGCCGCGCACGCTGGCCGACATCCGTTCGGCGGTCCGTCGCTGGCTCACCGCGACCGGCGCGCCGCCCGACGTCGCCGCCGACATCCTCGTGGCCGCCGGCGAGGCGTGCTCCAACGTCATCGAGCACGCCTACGGACCGGCCGGCGGGAGCCTCTCGCTGCAGATGGACCTGGACGGCTCGACGATCGTCACCGTCGTGCGCGACAACGGGCGGTGGCGATCGGCCCGGGGCCACAACCGCGGCCGCGGCACCTCGCTCATCCAGCGCTGCAGCGACCACATGGACGTCGTCGCGGGCGTCGGCGGCACGACGGTGACGTTCTGGCGCACCATCACGGAGGCCGGCTCATGACCACGGCGACCGTCGTCGTCCATCCTCGCGACTCCGCCGTGCGCATCGACATCGGCGGCGAGGTCGACCTGGAGAACGCCGCGACCGTCGAGGAGCAGCTCAGCGCGGCGATCCCGAACGAGACGACCGAGGTGACGCTGGGGCTCGGCGAGCTCTCGTACCTCGACAGCGCGGGCCTGCGGGTGCTGTTCGCGCTCGCGGCCCGGCTCGAGGTGCTCCAGATCGAGCTGCGCGTGCACGTCCCGCCGGGTTCGGTCACGCGCCGGGTGCTCGAGCTCTCCGGGTTCGAGGGCGTCGCGTCCCTCGAGTGACCCCGCGCGTCAGCCCTGCTCGGCCTTCCTGCGCACCGCGTCGAGCGTCTGTTCCATGCCGCGCCGGTTGGCGCCGGGCACGTCCCAGGCCCGCGCGCGGCCCACGACGTTCGCCAGCGGGCTGCGCCGGTCCTGCCAGAACTGCTCGACGCGCGTGCCGCCGTCCTGCGGCGTCAGGCGGAAGCCCCAGCGGGCGACCGGCTGGCCCAGGAGGTCGACGTCCCAGGTGATCTCCCGCTGCGGCGTGTAGTCGACGACCGTGCCCGTCGTCGACCAGCGCAGCAGGCCCTTGCGGTTGTGGCCGCGGAACCGCGCGCCCGGCTCCGGCCCGGACGCACCGCCGAGCCAGTCGACGCGGTGGCATTCCGGCGAGATCCCGCCGATCCGGGCGGGGTCGCCGACGAGGTCCCAGACGCGGTCCGGGGGCGCCTCGACGGTGCGGGTGACGACGACGTCGTCGGCCACGGTTCCTCCAGACGGACGAGGGGCGGGTCGGTCGCACCGTAGCCGGACGACCGACCGCCCGCTCGTCGTCAGGCGCCGACCACCTCGCGCGCGACCCGGACGTCGGCGAGGTACTCGACGATGTCGTGGGCGCGGTCGAGCGGGTTCGCCGTGACGTACTCGACGACGTCGGGTCCCCAGGTCCGCGCCAGCGGGCACCCGATGGCCACCGCGTCGGCCGGGCACCAGGCGTTGACCCAACGACGCAGTCGAGCCGGTCGGACGGGCCCGCCGACGAGGAGGCGCTTGGTCACCGCGTCCATGCCCAGCGGACTGCCCGCGGTGACGAGGCGGAGGTCGACGTCGGCCCCGAGGCGGGTCACGAGGTCGAGCGCCACGACGGTGCCGAGGCTGTGCGCCACGAGCGTCGTCGGCCCCGAGGACGGGAAGGACGCGAGGACCGCCGCGAGCACCTGGTCGCGGACCCCCTCGTCGTCGAGGTACCGCGCGACGTCCCGGAACACGAGCGCGATGAACCAGTCGTCGAGGTGGGTGACGTTCGCCAGCCAGCCCAGCTGCGGCGACAGGGCCCCGATCACCGAGTCGAGCAGCCCCTCGCGGGCGTCCGCCGGTGTCGCGAGACCGGTGACGAAGCCGCGGCGCTGGGCGGCGTCCTCGATCAGCGCGGCGTACACCGCCCGGGCGCCGGCCCCCGGTGGGGCGTAGCGCTCGACGACGCTCGACCCGTCCGGGGCGCTCTCGCGGACGTCGGCGCCGCCGTCGACGAGGCCGGCGAGCAGGTCGCCGTAGAAGGGGAAGTACACGCCGCCGGGGTCGACGGCCGGCTGACCCGCGACCGCGAGGCCCCGGTTCAGCCCGCCCGCCCACGTCGCGCGGAGGACGGCGGGATCGCGGCCCTGCTGCGAGCGCCCGTGGAGGAACACCAGCCGGGGCTGACGCGGCACCGTCGGCACGAGGGACACGGACTCGAGGGCGCGGACCGCCGGCGCCCGCGGGGCCCCGGACTCCCGCGCGGGCGCGACGGCCGACTCCGGAGCCGGCACCTCGCCGAGCTCGTCGAGCACCGTCTGCTGGGCGGGCGGCAGGTCCAGCCCGCGGAACCGTCCCAGCACCACGCTGATCCGGGCGCCCTCGTTGGCGATCCAGTCGATCGCGTCGTCGCCCATCGAGGGCTGCCACACCGTGCCCTGGGCGGTCAGCTGCCGGCCCTGGTCGTCGGTGCGCGGCACCCCCGAGTGGTGCAGGGCGACGACCTCCCACTGGTCGTTGAACACCGGCGACCCGGAGTTGCCGGGCTCGGTGTCGGCCTCGTAGTGGAGGAACAGCGGGAGCTGGTCGAGCAGCTCGTTGTGCCGGATCGCGATCTCCTTGCGCCGCCCCGACGGGTGGCCGACCACGTTGGCGGGCTCGCCGATGACGATCTTGCCCTGCTGGGCGAGGAGGTGGTTCCAGCCGTGGCGGTCGCCCGCCCGGACGCCGTCGGCCCCGGGGGCGACCGCGACGAGCGTCGCGTCGATCTCCGCGTCGGTGACGAAGAACGTCGCCGGGTCCAGGGAGTACGCGACGGGCGACTCCGGCATGCCGTCGATGCCGACCTCCTCGTCGAACTCGACGAACGACGCGGCGGCGACCGCGATGTCGGGCAGCACGTGGTTGTTCGTGAGCACCAGCCGTCGGCCCACCAGGAACCCCGTGCCGAGGCTGTCAGAGGTCGAGATCCGACCGACCGTCTCCGCGGCCCAGGCCCCGCGCGCCAGGAACGCCACCGGGCGCTGGTCGTTGTCGCCCAGGATCCGCTCGAGCAGATCGGTCGGGGCCTGCTGGCCAACCGACCGGGCGGTCGGTCCGCCGCCGAGCAGGCGCTCGGCACGGGCGCGGATCTGCTCGGGTGTGTCGACGACCCGGACGCCCCGGGTCTGCTGCTCCGCCTGCGTGGCCCGCCGCGCGTCGACCCGGTCGCGGTAGCGCTGGGCCGCGCGTGCCTGCTGTTCGGTCCGGTCGACGCTCACGGCGTGCCGCCGGGGAAGAGGACACCGGCGATCTCGAGGAGGTCCTTGATCGTGGAGAGCGTGCGGCCGTTCGGCAGCACCGGCGTGAAGGACGGCTGCTGACGCAGGTAGGAGTCCGGGTCCTTCCGGATCTGACCGATGATCGTCTCGGCGACGATGTGGCTGCCCGCGGTGCCGAGCGAGTTCCCGTCGACCTCGACCTCCGCCTCCTTGAGCACGTAGAACCACAGCGGCGTGTCGGTGAGGAAGCCCCCGTTCGCCAGCGCGGCTGCCGTGGCCTGGTTGGGGCCGCTGAGCAGCTGGGTGGTCGAGAGCGGGTCCGGGATGACGCTCGCGCCCAGCTTCTTCTGCAGCTCGCCGACGACGGCCTGCCCGGTGGGGATGCCGAGCTTGTAGCCGCGCAGGAGGTTGCGCATCGCGAGGTTCTTGAGGATGGCCCGCACCGGGAACGAGTCGGCGAGGTCCTGGCCCTCGTTGATCATCGTGAACAACGGCGGCGCGAGCCGGGTGTCGATCTTGCGGGCGAAGCGGACACCGCCCGGCGGCGACGACGGGACGTCGACCATCCGGTCCCACTCGGCAGGCCAGTTGTCGGGGAGGGTCGGCGCGCCGAGCATGGAGAAGGCGGGGTCCTGCGGCTTGCCGGTGAACTGGAACAGCTGCTCGAACGTCGCGACAGCCGCGGGCGACGCCGGCTGGCCCGGCGCGGGGACCCCGAAGTTGCGGTTCCAGTCGTAGGCACCCCGCACCATGCTGTGCCCGAACCGGTAGGCCGCGACGGAGAACTCCAGCGGCATGAAGACCGCGGGGTCGGTCGGGTCGAGCAGCGGCTGCGGGTTCGCCATGACGCTCGCCACGGTGCCCGGCTTCGTGATGGTCTCGAGGAAGTCGTGCACGACCAGCCACTGGTAGGTCCACCGCACGAGGCGCTGGGCCTCCGCGAAGACCCCCGCCGCGTCGAGGCTCGGATCAGCCGCCTCGACCAGCGACACCACCTCGTTGTGGAAGCGCAGGAACGCGACGTGCAGCTGCGCGATGACGAGGTTCTCGTCGTTGCGGCCGTCACCGATCCGCGCGACCTTGTCCGCGTCGCGAGGGAGATCGCGGGCGGCGTCGGCTGCCGGCGGGACCCGCAGGATCGGGGGGTTGGTCCCGCCGAGGGGCGTCGTGGCGCCGAGGACGAAGCGCTTCCCGTCCTGGTAGGGCACCGCGTCCGCGGCGGTCGACCCGGGACCCTCGCCGTAGAGCGAGTCGAGGTTCAGCGCGGGCTGGCGCAGGTTGCGGAGCTTCTGGACGACCTTGTCCGGGCTCAGCGGGACGAACGGGGCCGACCCGCCCATGTCCCCGCGGGTGATCGCGAGGACGTCCTCGCGGTCGGTGTTCGCCGTGAGGTCGTGGTCGATGAACTGACCCCAGTAGGTGTAGATCGGCCGGATCGTCGCGTTGGCGTCCGCCGCGTCCCCGGGATCGCCGTCGATCATCGCGGCACCGAGCGCCTTGAGGGCCGCCACCACCGGCTCGGGGTCCTCGGGCGGCAGGTAGCCCACGGGGAACTGGTCGACCAGGCCGGGGAGCAGATGACCGAACGGGGTCCCCACCACGCTCTCGTCGGCGACGTCCTCGAGCAGGCTGAGATCCGTGCGGTTCTCCGCGTTCGCGACGTCCTTGAACAGTTCCTTGGGCAGTGCGTGCCCCCCGTGCCGCAGATACCTCAGTACCCGCGCCACGCTCTGCTTCTTGGCCACCGTGGCCCCCCTTCTCTCCGTACACGACGATTCCGCTCCGTGTCCGCCGACGGCAGAGGGGAGAACTCCCGGACCAGCGTGAACGCGGTCGCGAGGGGTACCGGGTCGGTCACTCTCGGCTGGGACGGCCGAGCCGACCGGACGTCCCGTTCTGTCGTCCCGTGACCGATCGATTGCGTACGGTCGTTCCTCTCCGACAACGGGGGGAACGCGTTGTTTCCCCACCCCGGGGAATTCCCCTGGGTCCGACCCGAAAGGCGGCACTCCCACCCCGAGGAGCAGCGGCATCCTGTGTCCCACCCACCACGCACGCCCCGGTGTCACCACCACGGGGGGACGATGACCACCGCGAGCGAGGGACGGACCGCGTCGGCCTTCGTCGGCCGACGGGCCGAGATGGACGTGCTGGGCAGCGTCGCCGCGGGCCGGTGTGCCGAGCGGGTCGCGCTCGTCCGGGGCGAGCCGGGGATCGGGAAGACGGAGCTGCTGGCGCAGGTGCTCGCCGGTGCCGACGCACGCACGCTGCCCGTCGCCGGGGTCGAGGCGGAGTCCCACCTGGCGTTCGCGGTCCTGGCCGACCTCGTGCGGCCGTTGGCCGGTGCGCTCCCGGCGGTCCCCGACGTCCAACGGGACGCCCTCGAGGTGAGCGTCGCGCTGCGGGCCGGGCGCGCCGGCGGATCCCTCGCCGTGTGCGTGGCGACGCTCGGCCTGCTCGAGGCGGCCGGCGAGATCGAGCGACTGCTCGTCGTCGTCGACGACCTGCAGTGGGTCGACGCCCCGTCGCTGGAGGTCCTGCTCTTCGTGGCCCGGAGGCTGCGGTCCTGCCGGGTGGCGCTGCTGCTCGCGACGCGCGAACGTGGACGGGCGGTGCCGGGCGCGCACGTCGTCGACCTCGATGGCCTCAGCGGCGACGAGAGCCGGCGGCTCCTCGGTGCCCTCGCCGGCCCGATCCGCCCCGTGGCCCTCGACCGGATCGTGGACGAGCTCGCCGGGCACCCCCTGGCGCTCGTCGAGCACGCGCGCCAGGCCACCGACAGCACCGACAGCACCGGCAGCACCGACAGCGCCGGGCACGGGCGGATCGCGCTCCGGCCCGGGCCGACCCTCGAGGCCCGGTGGACCGCCGCGCTGGACGCCCTGCCCGACGCGGCGCGCACGTCCGTGGTCGTCGCCGCCGCCGCGGGCTCGGCGGACGCCGGTGTCGTCGACCGCGTGCTCGCCGACCTCGGCCTGTCCGCCCACGACCTGCTCGTCGCCGAGCAGGCGGGCCTGCTCCGGGCGGGCGGCGGCGTCCGCTGCGGGCTGCGTCACCCGTTGCTGCGCCACGTCGCCCTGCGGGTCGACCCCGCGACCACCCGCCGGGTGCGCCGCGCCCTCGCCGAGCGCTCGTCGGGCGCGCGGCGGGCGTGGCACCTGGCCGCCACCGTCGACGGCACCGACGACACCGTCGCCGCGCAGCTCGCCGAGGCGGCGGCCGCGGCGACCGCGCGCGGCGGCCACCGCAGCGCCGGCGAGGCGTGGGCCCGCGCCGCGGAGCTCAGCGGCGCCCGCCGGGACCGCGCCGACCGTCTGCTGGCCGCCGCCCGGGCCTTCCTCCTCGCGGGAGCACTCGACCTCGCGGCGGGCCACGCCGAGGCGGCCCAGTCGCTGGACGACGACGCCGTCTTCGGCGCACGGGTCGAGATCGTCCGTAGCCGGGCCACCGCGTGGCTCGGGGACCCGCGACGCGCGCACGACGACCTCGTCCGGGCCGCCGAGCGCGTGACGGACGCGGACGCCGGTCTCGCGGCCGCGCTCTACGCGGAGGCGACGACGCCCGCCGCGATGGCGGGGCGGGTCCACGCGATGCTCGACCTCGCGCGCACCGCGACGGCGCTCGCGCCGGCCGCGGGGCGGTCGGCGACGGCCTGTGCCCTGGTGCTGCGGGGCGAGGTCCCGGCGGCGCTCGTCACGCTCGACGGGCTCGACACCGGGGGCGCCGCGTGGGACCTGAGGGACGACGCCCGGCTCGCGCACGTCGCCGTCGTCGTCGAGCGTTTCGACGAGGCCGAGCGGCGGGTCGGCGCCCTCCTCGCGGCGGGTCGGCGGCACGGCGCCGCGACCGTGCTCGCGTACGCCCACGCGGTCCGCGCCGAGCTCGAGTACTGGCGTGGGCGGTGGACCGCCGCTCGCGCCGACGCGGCCGAGGCGCTGCAGTGGGCCGAGGAGCTCGGCGAGGCCGGCACGGGAGCGATCGCGGCGTTGATCCTGGCCCGGTTGGACGCGGCGACCGGGGACGTCGGGCGCTGCCGCGCGCGGGCCCGGCGGGTCCTCGCCGAGGTCGGCTCGCACGGGATCGACTGTCTGCTCACCTACGTCCCCGCGGTCCTCGGGCTCGCCGCGCTCGCCGCCGGCGAGCCCGAGGAGGCGGCCGATCAGCTCGACGCGGCCCGTCGCCGGGCGAGCGCGGACGGACTCGGCGCCAGCAACGTCGTGCCCTACGGACCGGACCTCATCGAGGCCCTCGTCCGCAGCGGCGACCTCGCGCGCGCCGGGGAGGTGCTCGCCTGGTGGGAGGAGAAGACCGCCTCCGGCCTCGCGTTCCCGGCGGCGACGGCGGCGCGGTGCCGGGGCTTCCTGGCCACCGACGCCGACGAGGCCGCGGCGTGCTTCGCACGGGCGCGCACCGCCCACGACCGCTGCGAGCAGCCCTTCGAGCGCGGCCGCACGCTGCTCGCCGAGGCGGAGTGCCTGCGACGGCTCCGCCGCCCCGCCGCGGCGCGGGTGGCCGCCCGCGACGCCCACGCGGTCTTCGTCGGACTGGGCGCCGGGCCGTGGACGCGGCGCGCCGAGGCCGAGCTCGCCGCCGCGGGGGTGCCGGCCCCGCGCAGCGCGGACGCCCGGACCGCGTGGGCGGCCCTCACACCGCAGGAGTTCCAGGTGGCCCGCGCCGTCGCCGAGGGGCGGTCGAACGACGAGGCGGCCGCCGCGCTGTTCGTCTCCCGCAAGACGGTCGAGAACCACCTCACGCGCGTCTACCGCAAGCTCGGCCTGCGCTCGCGGACCGAGCTCGTCCGCCGCTTCCCCGACGGACCGCCGGCCCCGGAGGAGAACGCGGGACCCGTGGCGTTGTGAGCAGCGCCCGCGGGGGCCGCCCGGGAGCACCCGCTCCGTTATCGTGACCGATGCAGATGCCGGAGACCCGCAACGACGCGACCGGTCGTCCCACCACGACCCCTGGGGGTCCCCCGTGACGCTCGATCTCGACGACCTGCGCGTCCGCAGCCTGGGCGAGTGCCGCCACGACTCCCCGTTCGCGGAGATGCTGGCCACCAAGCGCACGTCGCCCCACTACGTCCACGAGGACGACCGCGTGCTCGTCGACGACACCGTCTCGGTGCTGCTCTCCCGGGGCGTACCGATCGACCGGCTGCCGAGCCTCGAGGCGGCCGGGCCGCGACGGAAGGTGTACTTCGACCCGGCGGCGACGAGCGTCGGCATCGTGACCTGCGGCGGCCTGTGCCCGGGGCTCAACGACGTGATCCGCGGGATCGTCCAGGAGCTCACCGAGCACTACCACGTCGCGCACATCTACGGGTTCCGCAACGGGTTCGCCGGCCTCACGCCCCAGCACCGCGAGCGCGTCGTCGATCTCGACCTGGACGCCGTCCGCGACATCAACAACGACGGCGGCACGATCCTCGGCAGCTCGCGGGGCGACCAGGACGCCGAGCAGATGGTCGACACCCTCGTCGAGCTCGGGATCGACGTCCTGTTCGTGATCGGCGGCGACGGCAGCATGCGCGGCGCCATGAAGATCACGAAGGAGGTCGACTCGCGGGGCCTCGACGTGGCCGTCGTCGGCGTCCCGAAGACGATCGACAACGACCTCCCCTACACCGACCAGAGCTTCGGCTTCCAGACCGCGTTCGCGCAGGCGACCGAGTTCATCGCCTCGGTGTTCATCGAGTCCCAGGCCGCCGAGAACGGTGTCGGCATCGTCAAGCTCATGGGCCGGCACTCCGGCTTCATCGCCTGCTACGCGGCGCTGTCGAACAACGACGCCGACTTCGTGCTGATCCCCGAGGTCCCGTTCGTGCTCGACGGGCCCAACGGGGTGCTGCGCCGGGTGGAGGACCACGTCCGCCGGCACGGCCAGGTGGTCGTCGTGGTCGCCGAGGGCGCCGGGCAGGACCTGCTCGAGGAGGAGGGGCAGACCACCGACGCGTCGGGCAACACCAAGCTCGGCGACATCGGGCTGTTCCTCAAGGAGAAGATCACCGAGCACCTCACCGCGGTGGACCTCCCGCCGACGGTGCGCTACCTCGATCCGAGCTACGCGATCCGCAGCGTCGCGGCCAACGCCTACGACAGCGTCTACTGCGTCCGGCTCGCCCACGCCGCGGTGCACGCGGGCATGGCGGGGCGCACCGAGACCGTCGTCGTGCGCTGGCGGCGCCGGTTCGTGCACATCCCGATGGGCCTGATCACCGCCCACCGCAACCAGGTCGACCCGGACGGCGACCTGTGGATGTCGGTGCTCGAGGCCACGGGGCAGCCCGCGTCGTTCGGGGTCTGAGCACGCACCGGCGCTGCGCGCCTCAGTTGACCTTGACGAGGTCCACGACGAAGACGAGGTGGGCGTTCGCCGGGATCACCGGCGGGACGCCGCGGTCGCCGTAGCCCTGGTGCGGCGGGACGACGAGCACGCGCCGCCCGCCCTCGCGCATGCCGGAGATGCCGAGCTTGAACCCGTCGATGACGCCGTTCAGCGGGAACTCGACCGGGGCGCCGCCGCGGGACCACGACGAGTCGAACTCGCCGGAGTCCGAGACGCGGATGCCCTGGTACTGCACCTGCACGGTGTCACGCGGGCCGGCCTCGGTGCCGCCCCCGATGACGAGGTCGGTGATGTCGAGGTCGTTCGGCAGGGTGTCGGGGGAGACCGACGCGCCGGGCGCGCGGGTCAGGTCGTCGGTGTTGTCCACGGTGACCGCCATGTCCCGAGACCCTACGGACGCTCGGCACCGGCCTCCGCAGGGCCCGCGGGGACGGCGGCGGCCAGCTCCTCGTCCTCCCGCGGGTCGTGGTCGCGCCCCAGCGCCAGCCCGATCACCGACAGGACGCAGGCCACGGCGACGTAGGCGGCCGCGACCGACCACCCGAAGTCGGCGTTCAGCGCGGTCAGGATCACGGGGGCGAGCGCACCACCGAAGACACCGGCGATCGTGTAGCCGAGCGACGCGCCGGTGGAACGCAGGCGCGGGGAGAACTGCTCGGTGATGAACGCGGCCTGCGGGCCGTACGCCATCGCGTGCAGGACGAGACCGACGACCACGCCCAGCACGAGCAGCCCGAACGCCCCGGAGGCGATGACCGGGAACAGCACGAACACCCACACGCCGGTGCCCACCACGGCGACCACGGAGACCAGCCGGCGGTTCCAGCGGTCGGACAGGGCCCCGAACGCCGGGATGAGCCCGAGCTGGAGCGCCGAGCCGACGAGCACCGCGGAGAGCACCTCGGCGCGCGCGAAGCCCGCGGTCCTCGTGGCGTAGGTCAGCACGTAGACGGTCAGCAGCGAGTACGCGACGTCCGGTCCGAGGCGGGAGAGGATCGCCGCGATCAGCCCGCGCGGCTGGGTGCGCACGACGTCGCGGATCGGGCTGCCCGAGGTCTCCCCCGACTCCTGCAGCGCGCGGAACACCGGGGTGTCCTCGAGCGTGAGCCGGATCCACAGGCCGAACGCGACGAGCAGCGCCGAGAGCAGGAACGCGACGCGCCAGCCCCAGGACAGGAGCTGGTCGGTCGACAGGGTCGCGGCGAGGACCGCGAACACGCCGTTCGCGAGCAGGTTGCCCGCCGGCGGCCCGATCTGGGCCGCCGACGACCAGAAGCCGCGGCGGCGCGGGTCGCCGAACTCCCCGGAGAGCAGCACCGCGCTCCCCCACTCACCGCCGACGCCGACGCCCTGGGCGAAGCGCAGCAGCACCAGCACGATCGGCGCGGTGACGCCGATGGTGGCGTAGGTCGGCAGCAGCCCGATCGCGACGGTGGCGACGCCGATGAGCAGCAGCGTGGTCACGAGGACCCGCTTGCGCCCGAGCGTGTCCCCGAGGCGGCCGAACACGAACCCGCCGATCGGCCGCGACACGTACCCGACGGCGAACGTCGTGAAGGCCAGCAGGGTCCCGGTCAGCGGGTCGTTGCCGGGGAAGAACAGCTGCGGGAAGACCAGCGCCGACGCCGTCCCGTAGACCGCGAAGTCGTAGTACTCCAGCGACGTCCCCGACAGGGACGCGACGAACGCCTTACCCCGGGCTGCCATGCCGGGTCGTGTGCCCCGTCCGGGGACAGATCACTCCTTCGGGGGCAGACCGAGCACGGAGCGGGCCTTGGCGCCGACGGTCTCCTTCACGCCGTTGGCGATGATCGCGAGCGCGTCGCTGTCGCCGGCGAGCTGGGAGCGGGCGGTGTTGAGGGCCTGCTGGACCGTCACGTGCGGCGGCACGAGCGGGATGTCCTTGTCGACCTTCGCGTCCACCACGAACGGCCTGTCGGCGGCGAGGGCGTGGTCCCACACGGCGCCGATCTGGTCCCGCTCGCGCAGCTCCAGGCCGTCGAGCCCGAGCAGCATCGCCCACTGCGCGTAGGGCACGTCGGGGATGGCCTGGGACTGCGGGTCCGGCGGCTCGCCGAGCATCCCGCGGGTCTCCCACGAGACGTAGGACAGGTCGTCGTTGGACAGCACGAGGACGACGAGGCGCGGGTCGGCCCACTGGCGCCAGTACCGCTGGACGGTGATCAGCTCGTTGACGCCGTTCATCTGCATCGCGCCGTCGCCGACGAGCGCCACGACGGGACGGTCGGGGTGCGCGTTCTTCGCCGCGATCGCGTAGGGCAGGCCGCCGCCCATCGACAGCAGCGTGCCCGACAGCGAGCCGTACTGGGCGCCGTGCAGCGTGACGTCGCGGGCGTACCAGGAGGTCGCCGTGCCGCAGTCGACGGCGAGCAGGGCGTCGTCGGGCAGGCGGTCGGAGAGCTCGCGCACCACCAGCTCCGGGTTCAGGGCGCTGGTGTGGGCGTGCGCGCGCTGGCGGGAGTAGTCGTCCCACGCACTCGTCCACCGCTCGACCTGGGCGCGCCACGACGAGTCGGTGCGCTCGCGGAGCCGCGGCAGCAACGCCGCGAGGGTCGCCTGCGCGTCGCCGGTGAGGTTGACCTCGGTGTCGTAGCGGATGCCGCACCGCGAGCCGTCGACGTCGATCTGCACCGCCCGCGCCTGGCCGGGCGCCGGGTAGTACTCGGTGTAGGGCATCGTCGAGCCGACGATCAGCAGCGTGTCGCACTCGCGCATGAGGTGCCACGACGCCGTGGTGCCCAGCAGGCCGATCGCGCCGGTGACCCAGGGCGAGCGCTCGTCGACGACGCCCTTGCCGAGCAGCGCGGTGGCCATGCCGGCGCCGAGGACGTTCGCGACCTCGGTGAGCTCGGTGGACGCCCCGAACGCACCGGCGCCGGCGAGGACGGCGACCTTCTCCCCCGCGTTCAGCACCTCCGCCGCGGCGTCGAGCGCGGACTCCGGCGGCGCCGCGATCGCGGAGGAGGGCACCGCCGACGTGTGGTAGTAGCCGTGGGCGTCGGGCGGGTCGACGACCGCGGGCTGCTCGAGCACGTCCGAGGGCAGGATGACCACCGCGACCGTGCGGTCGGCGAGCGCGCTGCGGCAGGCCCGGTCGACGACGTGCCGCACCTGGCTCGGGTCCTCGACCTCGGCCAGGTAGCCCGCGACGTCGGAGAACAGGGCGCCGAGGTCGATCTCCTGGTAGTAGCCGCCGCCCTGGGCGGTCTGCGCGGTGTGCCCGACGAGGGCGACGACGGGCTGGTGGTCGAGCTTCGCGTCGTAGAGGCCGTTGAGGGCGTGCACGGCCCCGGGTCCGCTGGTCACGGCGCAGCAGCCGATCGGCGACCCGCCGTACTTCACGTCGGCGCAGGCGGCGAACGCGGCGGTCTCCTCGTGCCGCACCTGGACGAACTCGGCGTCGTCCCGCTCGGGCAGGGCGGTGAAGACACCGCCGATGCCGTCGCCGGGATAGCCGTAGAACCGGTGGACACCCCACGCGGCGAGGCGGGCGAGCACGTGCGCGGCGACGGTCTTCGGAGCACTCACCCGGGAGGCTCCCCACGATCTCAGCCCGCGAACACCTGCCGCGCCCGATCCGTGTCGGCGTCCGTCCAGCCCGGTGGCGGCGCCACGGCGGCCCAGCCGTCGACCAGCAGGGCGTCGTAGCGGTGCCCGTGGTCGGGCGTCAGGGACTGCGCCCGCGCGAGGTCGACGGTCGTCTGCCAGAACGTGATCACCGGGTACCACCGCTGCCCGGCCGGGACGTCGGAGCCCGCCGGCTCGGAGAACCGGTCCGGGCGGTGCCAGAGCAGGTCCGGGGACCACCACACGACCGGGTCCGAGGGGTGCTGGAGGTAGAGGACGCGGGGCTCTTGCCACGGCGCCCACGGAGGCCCGCCCGCCAGGTCCGCGGGACGCCCCGCGAACCGCACCGCCCGGCCGCCGTCGACCACCGGGAGCACCTCCGGCGTCCCCGGATCGCGGCGGGCGACGAGCCCGGTCCAGGGCTCGCTGCCGTGGGGCGGACCGACCCAGAGGACGCCGTCGGCACGCGCCCGGGCGTCGTCGAGCGAGCCGAACGCCGCCTGCGACCCCAGCGAGCCGAGGCTCTGCCCGAACACGAGCAGGCGGGGCCGGCGGTCGGGCGGGCGCTGCGCGAGGCGCGCCCGCACGGCGTCCAGCAGCGCCGCGGTCGACGCCCGGGCCTCGGGCCCGTCGACGAGGAAGGACAGGTCGCTGGGCAGCGTCGAGTACTGCACGGCCGCGACGGCGGTGTCGCCCCCGCGGACCAGCTCGAGGGCGTCGGGGATCTGGGGGTCGACGGACCCGGACCCGGTCGGGGTCACGAGCGCGAGGACGGAGCGGTCGAGGGCGCCCGCTCGGTCGAGCTCGGCGACCGCGAGGGCGGCCCGTCGCGCCGGGTCGGGCGCGCTCTCCAGCCCCACGTAGACCCGGACCGGGTCCCGGGGCGCACGGCCCGACGCCGCGGCCAGCTGGTCGGCGGACCGGCCGCCGGCGACGAAGCGACGGCCGTCGCGCCCGAGCGTGTCCCACCCGACGAGCGAGGTCGGCGACCCGGACCGCGCCGCGCGCGCCGGCGGCCCGCCGATCGCCCCCGGCTCGTCGTTGCGGGCGCGGAACGCGGCCTCGGTGACGGTGAGGCCCACGGAGGTCGCGACCCCGGCCACGACGAGCGTCGCGAGCGCGACCGTCGCGACGACGGCCGGGCCGGGCAGGCGACGGCGGAGCAGACCGGTCGACCGGCGCAGGCCCCGCGCGACGGCGACCAGCAGGGCCACGACGGCCACCGTCACCGGCACCCCGAGCAGGAACGCGGCGGTCGACGGCGGCGTGGCGCCGATCAGCGCCGCGGCCTGCTGCTGACCACCCGCGGCGACGCCGACGGCGGCCACGAGCACGCCGACGGCCACCACGGGCAGCCACACGCCGGGCCGGCGGCGGGGCCGGACGCCCCCGCGCCGCAGCAGGACCGACACCGTCGCCCCGAGCCCGTACCCGAGGGCCGCGACGACCCCCGAGACGACACCCTGGGTGACACCGTCGCGCGGCAGGAGCCCGGGGCCGAGGGCGAGGACCGCGGCGGCGGTGGCGACGAGGAGCCCGGCGGGGTCGACGTGCCACCACCGACGGTCCCGGCTCACCCCTCGACGCTAGGCGCCCAGGGGCGGGAGCGGCCGCAACGGGCCGTCGAGGGGCTCGGGCGGAGTGCCGTCGCCGAACGGCGAGCCGCCGAGCTCGTCGCGGCGGTGCGGCTCCAGCCAGGCCGAGGGCTCCGGGCCCAGCGGGACGATCTGCGTCGGGTTGATGCTCGTGTGCACCTGGTAGTAGTGCCGCTTGATGTGGTCGAAGTCCACGGTGTCCCCGAAGCCGGGGGTCTGGTAGAGGTCGCGGGCGTAGGGCCAGAGGTTCTCGAACTCGGCGAGCTTCTGCCGGTTGCACTTGAAGTGGCCGTGGTAGACGGCGTCGAAGCGCGCGAGCGTCGTGAACAGCCGGATGTCGGCCTCGGTGATGTGGTCACCGACGAGGTAGCGACGGTCCGCGAGCCGCTCGTCGAGCTCGTCGAGCCGTGCGAACAGCGCGGTGAACGCGTTCTCGTAGGCCTTCTGCGTCGTGGCGAAGCCGGCCTTGTAGACGCCGTTGTTGACGTCGTGGAAGACGCCTTCGTTGACCGCGTCGATCTCCGGGCGCAGGTCCTGCGGGTACAGCGTCGGGGCGCCGGGGCGCTGGTACTTCGCCCACTCGGTGCCGAGGTCGATGGTGATCTGCGGGTAGTCGTTGGTGACGAGCCGCCCGCTCGACTCCTCGACGAGCGCCGGGACGCTGACCCCGTTCTCGGTGCCGTTCTCCGGGTCCCGGGCGAGATAGGCCTCCTCGAGGTACCGGTAGCCGAGCACCGGGTCGACGCCGTTCTCGTCGAGGGTGAAGCGCCAGGAGCGGTCGTCCTGCAGCGGGTCGACGATCGCGAGGCTGATCGCGTCCTCGAGTCCCATCAGCCGCCGGACGATGATCGAGCGGTGGGCCCACGGGCAGGCGAGCGACGCGACGAGACGGTAGCGGCCCGCCTCGGCGGGCCACTCGCCGTCCGCGGCGGGCTCGGCGACGATCCGGTCGGTGAACCGGGGACCGCGGCGGCGGAACGACCCGCCGGCGTCGGCGTATGGACTGTTGCCCACGGCGTGGTCGGTCGGGGTGCTCACGGGGACACGGGTGCCCCGCCGCGGGCCGGCGTCAACGTCCGTGATCGGTGGCGCAACAGCCACCACTCGGCAGGCGGATCCGGCGCGCGTCGCCGCGCGGGTGGACGATGCGGTCGGTCAACGACCCTGACCTTGCTCGTTCGTCCAGGAGCCGCGGTGCTCGACCAAGGGCGACGGGGCCGGTCGACGTCGGGGTGACCGGGCCGCCAGCGGCCCGCCGGACCCCGAGGAGCACGCCGTGACCCGCACCGTCAGCGCCAACATCACCCTCTCCCTCGACGGCTTCGCCGCCGGCCCGGGCGGCGACATGTCCTGGCTCGTCGAGACCGCCCTGCACGAGCAGTGCGCCGCCGGGTTCGCCGGCTACTACCGGGGCGTCGAGACCGTCCTGCTCGGCCGCACCAACTACGAGGGCTTCCACGGCTTCTGGCCCGCCGTCGCCGACGACCCGGCCGCCGACGCCCGCAGCCGCGACTTCTCGCGCTGGTTCGACGCCGTGGAGAAGGTCGTGTTCTCCCGCACGCTCGCCGAGGCGACGTGGACGAACGCGCGGGTGGCGAGCGACCTCGAAGCGACCGTGGAGGCCCTGCGCGAGACCGGGGGACGCACGATCTCGGTGTTCTCCAGCATCAGCGTCATGCAGGCCCTGCTGGCCGCGGACCTGCTGGACGAGCTGCGGATCACCCGCGTGCCCACGGTCCTCGGGGAGGGCGTGCCGTTCTGGACCGCGGCGGTCGCGAGGTCGGCCTGGGCGCTCGACTCGCTGCAGACCATCCCGACCGGCGCGGTCGTCTCGCTGCTGCGCCGGCGCTGAGAAAGGACCTGATCATGGGCAACATCGTGCTGTACATGTGGATGTCCCTGGACGGCTTCATCGCCGGTCCCGACGACGGGCCGGACCAGGGGCTCGGGGTCGGCGGCGAGCGGCTGCACGACTTCCTGACCTTCGAGGGCCCCGATCACCCGGAGGCCGCGCACACCCGCGACGAGGTCGGCGCCACCGTCATGGCCGAGGCGATGACCACCGGCGCCGTCCTGACCGGGCGGCGCACGTTCGACCACGCCGGCGGGTGGGGCGGCGATCACCACGACGGCGTCCCGATCGTCGTGCTGACCCGGTCCGTACCGGCCACCCCGGCGCCCGGGCACGCCCGCTACGTCACCGACGTCCGCGCGGCCGCCGCGCAGGCGAAGGAGGCCGCCGGCGACCGCGACGTCCTGCTGCACGGCGCCGCGGCGGCGCAGGCCTGCCTGCGCGCCGGGGTGCTCGACGAGATGGCGCTGCAGATCGTGCCGGTGCTGCTCGGCCAGGGCCGCCGCCTGTTCGACGAGACGCAGGACGACCTCGTGGAGCTGGAGCTGACGCGGTCGCTCGACGGGCCGGGGATGGTCCACCTGCGCTACCGCGTGCTCCCGGGTGGTGAGTCGTGATGGCGATCCGACTCGACATGACCGTCTCCCTGGACGGCTTCTGCGCCGGACCGGACGACGGACCGGACGACCCGATGGGCGTCGGCGGGTTCCGCCTGTTCAACTGGCTCGACCGCCGCCTCGACCCCGGACCGGCCGGCGAGGTCTTCGCCGAGGCCATGGCCACCCGGGCCGTGCTCTCGGGCCGGCGCACCTACGAGCTGGCCGGGCGCTGGGGCGGCGACCACCACGACGGCGTCCCGATCGTCGTCCTGACCCACGCGGTCCCCGACGAGCCGCCGCCGGGCACCGTCCTCTACGCCACCGACGTCCACGACGCCGCGGCCCGGGCACGCTCGGCGGCCGGGGACGGCGACGTGCTCGTCCACGGCGCGGGCGCCGCGCAGGCCCTGCTGCGGGCCGGCGAGCTCGACGAGATCGAGCTGCACGTCGTCCCCGTCCTGCTCGGCCGGGGCCGGCGGCTCTTCGACCACCTCTCGGCCGAGCACGTCGAGCTCGAGCTCGTGCGCCGTCTGACCACCCCGGACACCGAGGACCGCGCCCGGCGGGCGACCCATCTCCGCTACCGGATCCGCCGAGCTGTCGATTCCCGCGACCGCTCCGCGACGACATGATGAGGGCCCCGCCGCGGGGCCCCGGAACCCCGAGGAGACCACCATGGGCCAGTACCTGATCCTCATCTACACCGACGAGGCGCCGATGGCCGCGCTCGCCGAGGACGAGGCCGGCGCGCTGATGGAAGGGCACCAGCGCTTCGGGGCGAAGCACGGCGCCGTCGTGGCGGGCGGCGGGTGGCTCCACCCGACCGCGACGGCGACGACCCTGCGCCCGCCGGACGGGCGTGGGTGGGACGACCTCGCCCCGGGCGAGGACGCGCTGGTCACCGACGGCCCGTACGTCGAGACCAAGGAGGCGCTGGCGGGCTACTACCTCGTCGAGGCCCCCGACCTCGACACGGCGCTCGCCATCGCCCGCGACGTCCCGTCGCCGTTCGGCGGCATCGAGGTGCGCCCGCTGCGGCCGACGCGGCAGCAGTGAGGCCGTGACCGTCGACCCCGGGTCGGCCGTCGCCGACGCGCACCGTCGCGAGTGGGCCGGAGTGCTCGCCGCGACGGTGCGCGTCACGCGCGACATCGACCTCGCCGAGGAGTGCGTCCAGGAGGCGTACGCCCAGGCCCTCGTCGCCTGGCGCGACGGGGTCCCGGCCCGGCCGGGTGCCTGGCTGACGACGGCCGCCCGGCGCCGCGCCCTGGACCACCACCGCCACGCCGCGGTGGCGCAGCGGGCGCTGCCGCTGCTGGTGGTCGACGAGGTCGCCCCGGAACCGGCGGGACCGCCGCCGGACGACCTGCTCGCGCTGCTGTTCACCTGCTGCCACCCCGCCCTGACCGCCGAGGCCCGGGTCGCGCTGACCCTGCGCCTGCTCGGCGGGCTGTCCACCCCGGAGATCGCGCGGGCGTTCCTCGTCAGCGAACCGACGATGGCCGCCCGCCTCACGCGGGCGAAGAAGAAGATCGCTACGGCGGGCGTGCCGTTCCGGGTGCCGGCCCCCGAGGAGCTGCCCCGGCGCCTCGGCGGCGTCCTCGCCGTCGTGCACCTCGTGCTCACCACCGGGCACACCGCGCCCACCGGGGCCACGCTCGTGCGCGACGACCTGCTCGACCGGGCCCACGACCTCGCCCGCCTGCTGCGCTCCCGGTTCCCCGACGACCCGGACGTCGCCGGGCTGCTCGCGCTGGTCCTGCTCACCGACGCGCGGCGGGCGACCCGGACCGACGCGGACGGGGCGCTGGTCCTGCTCGCCGACCAGGACCGGTCGCGCTGGGACGCCGCGATGATCGCCGAGGGCCGGTCGCTGGTGCTCGGGGCGCTGACGTCCAGGCCGGTCGGCCGGTACGCGGTGCTCGCGGCGATCGCGGCCGTCCACACCGACGCCCCCACGTTCGACGACACCGACTGGCCCGAGATCGTCGGGCTCTACGACGTCGTCCTCGCCCGCTGGCCCTCCCCCGTCGTCGCGCTCAACCGCGCCGTCGCGGTCGGGTTCGCCGACGGCCCCGACGCGGGGCTCGCGGCCCTCGACGCCCTCGCCGGCGAGCCGCGGCTCGCCGGCTACGGCTACCTCGCGGCCGCGCGCGGCGAGCTGCTGCGCCGTGCGGGCCGCCCCGAGGAGGCCCGCACGGCGCTCGAGGAGGCCGCCCTGCTCACGGCCAACGACGTCGAGCACGAGCTGCTGGCCGGCCGCCTCGAGACGCTGCGCTGAGATCGCCGCCGCGTCAGGAGCCGCTCCGCACCGGGCGGCGCGGCGGGCGCTGTGGGCGCTGTGGGCGCAGCCTCGGCAGCAGCCGGCCCGTCGTCGCGGCGTACTCGTCGTAGGCGGCGCCGAGCCCGGTACGCAGGGCGCGCTCCTCCACCGCGATCCGGTAGCCGACGCCGAGGCCGACCACCGCGGTCGTCACGAGCGCCGCCGCGACGCTGCCCGCGGTGATCCCGAACCCGAGGACCGCGACGAGCGCGCCCAGGTAGGACGGGTGCCGCAGGTACCGGTAGGGGCCGCGGCGGACGACCTCGTGGTCGGCTTGGACCGTGACCACCCCGCGGAAGAACCGCCCGAGCACGAGGATCGACCAGAACCGGAAGGCGATCCCCGCGACCGCGATCGCGAGCCCGAGCCACAGCGCCACCGGGTCGGGCAGGACCAGGAGCCCGCGGAAGGGCGCCGACGCGAAGCCCGACAGCACGCCGGCCACGGCGATGACGACCAGGCTCGGCCACTCCCAGCGGCCGCCGCCCCGGCCGCGGCGCCACTGGCGCACCTGCAGCGCGACCTCGCCGACCAGCCACACCACCGCCAGGGCGAGGACCAGCTCGCCCCCGCCCACACCCGCGTCCATCGCGTCCTCCCTCGCTCGCGGGCCCCGACGGCCCGGATGCGTCCACGGTCGTCGCGCGCGGCCACGGCGTCGTCGACCCCGGAGTGGAGGTGGGGTGGAGGGCGGGGTGGAGGACCAGGTGGAGGGCCAGGTGGAGCGAGCGGTCGCGGCCGGTCGGCCCCGGGTGCGAGCATCGGAGGATGACCAAGGCCGTCCAGGACCTCATGGTCGCGGTCGAGCGCACCCGCGACGGGTTCGCGACAGGGGTCCGCGACGGCGACCTGGACGCGGCCCTCGCGGTGGTGGCCGAGGAGATCGTGCTGGAGAACACGCCGGCCGGCACCGGCGCGCGGGGCGCGGCCGCGCTGCGCCGGTACCTGGCCGAGGAGGTCCTGCCCCACCGTCCCGGCGACCTCACCACGCGGCGGGTGTCGCGCACCGGCGACCGCTTCCGGGTGGTCGACGAGGAGATGGTGACGTTCACCCACGACCGGGAGCTGCCCTGGCTGCTGCCCGGCGTCGCCCCCACCGGCCGGCGGGCCGAGGTGCTGGCGATCTCCGTGGTGGCCGTGCGCCGGGAACGGATCACCGAGGTCCGGACGCTGTGGGACCACCACGGGCTGCTCACCCAGCTGGGCCTGCTGCCGGCGGCCGCGCGGAGCGCCTGAGGCGTCACGTCCGGGGTGTCGCGCGGCCCGATCGGGGGCACAATCCGACGGCGTCCCCACCGTCGCGGACCCACCTGAGGAGGACGGTCTCGCTGGTCGAGCACCCCTCCGCTCCGTCTCCGTCGACCAGGAGGGCGCCCCCATGAGCGAGAACAGCAGGCCCGCGCGTGCCGACCGCGTCTCCACCGAGGGCAGTGTCGCGTCGGAGTCCGAGCACTCGGCCCTGCGGGCCGACATCCGCCGGCTCTCGACGCTGCTCGGGCGCACCGTCGCCGCCCAGCACGGCGACGACATGCTCGAGCTCGTCGAGAAGGTCCGCCGCCTGGTCCGCGAGATGCCGGAACGGGGTGACACCGAGATCCGCGACATGCTCGCCGAGCTCGACCCGGGCACCGCCGCGGTCCTCGGGCGGGCCTTCGCGACGTACTTCCACCTCGCGAACCTCGCCGAGCAGCTGCACCGCTCGGAGGAGCGCGCGGAGGTCCACGCCTCCGGCGAGGGCCCGTTGCACACGCTCGTCGACCGGCTCGTGAGCGACGCCGACCCCGACGAGCTCTCCACCGCCCTGTCGCGGCTCGAGCTCAAGCCGGTGTTCACGGCGCACCCGACCGAGGCGCAGCGCCAGTCGGTGCTGGGCAAGCTGCGGGCGATCGCCGGCGTGCTCGCCGACGACCTGCCCGAGCAGCTCGCCGAGACCCGCCTGCACCGCCTCGTCGACCTCATCTGGCAGACCGACGAGATCCGCCCCGAGCGCCCCACCGTGCTCGACGAGGCCCGCTCGGTGTCCTACTACCTCGAGCAGCTGGGACGCCGGGCCCTGCCCGAGGTCCTCACCGAGCTCGACGAGGAGCTGGACCGCGCGGGGCTGCGGCTGCCGGACGGCTCGCGCCCGCTGGTGCTGGGCTGCTGGGTCGGCGGCGACCGCGACGGCAACCCCAACGTCACCGCCGAGCTGACCCTCGAGACCATGCGGATCTACGGCGAGCGCGGCGTGCGCATCCAGATCGAACTGCTCGAGGACCTCGTCCAGGAGCTCTCGGTGTCCACCCGGCTGGTCGGCGTCTCGGAGGACCTGCGCCGCAGCCTCGCCCGCGACCGCCGGGCGCTGCCGGAGATCCACGACCGGTTCGTCCGCCTCAACGCCGAGGAGCCCTACCGGCTCAAGTGCTCCTACGTCCACGCCCGCCTGGAGAACACCCGCCGGCGCTACACGGAGGGCACCGCCCACCAGCCCGGCCGTGACTACCTCGGCGCCGGGGAGTACCTGCGCGACCTCGAGGTCATGGACGCCTCGCTGCGCGCCCACCAGGGCGAGCGGATCGCCGACGGCGGGCTGCGCGACGTCATGCGCTCGGCCAACGCCGTCGGGCTGCACCTGGCGAGCGTCGACGTCCGCGAGCACACGAACTTCCACCACACCGCGCTCACCGCCCTGTTCGACCGGCTCGGCGAGCTCGAGACCCCGTACGGCGAGCTCGACCACGCCGGGCGCACCGAGGTGCTCTCGCGCGAGCTCGCGGGCCGGCGCGCGCTGACCCCGCGCCGCAACTGGCAGCAGATCGGCGACGACTCGTTCAAGGAGACGCTCGAGGTCTTCGACTGCATCCGCACCGTGCAGGAGACCTACGGCGAGGAGGCCCTGCACACCTACGTCATCTCCATGGCCCAGAACGTCGACGACATCCTCGCCGTCGCCGTCCTGGCGCGGGAGGCGGGACTGGTCGAGCTGACCGCCGACGGCGCGCTGGCGTCGATCGACATCGTGCCGCTGTTCGAGACCGCGACCGAGCTCAAGATCTCCGGCGACCTGCTCGACGGGATGCTCTCCGACCCGTCGTACCGGGCGCTCGTGGCCGCCCGCGGCGACGTCCAGGAGATGATGCTGGGCTACTCGGACTCCAACAAGGGCGCCGGGCTCACCACGTCGCAGTGGTCGATCCACCAGGCCCAGCGCCAGCTGCGCGACGTCGCGACCAAGCACGGCGTGCGGCTGCGGCTCTTCCACGGCCGCGGCGGGTCGGTCGGGCGCGGCGGCGGCCCCGCCGGCGAGGCGATCGCCGCCCAGCCGCACGGGGTCGTCGACGCCTGCATGAAGGTCACCGAGCAGGGCGAGGTCATCTCCGACAAGTACTCGCTGCCGATGCTCGCCAAGGACAACCTCGAGATCATGCTCGCGGCGGTGCTCGACGCGACGCTGCTGCACCAGACCTCCCGGGTGGAGGAGGCGACGCTCAAGCGCTGGGACGAGGCGATGGACGTCATCTCCGACGCCGCCCAGGAGGCCTACACGAAGCTCGTCTCCCACGAGGGCCTGCCGAACTTCTTCACCCAGGCCACGCCGGTCGACGAGCTCTCGATGCTCAACGTCGGGTCGCGGCCGGGCAAGCGTCCCGGCGCCGGCGGGCAGGCGTCGCTGGACGACCTGCGCGCGATCCCGTGGGTGTTCGGCTGGACCCAGACGCGGATGATCGTTCCCGGGTGGTTCGGGCTCGGCACCGGGCTGAAGGCGGCCCACGACGCCGGCTACTCCGACGTCATCGACGAGATGCGTGACTGGGCGTTCTTCGCGAACCTCATCTCCAACGTCGAGATGACGCTAGCCAAGACCGACATGCGCATCGCGGCCTTCTACGTCTCCGAGCTCGTCGACCCGGAGCTGCAGGAGGTCTTCGAGATCATCAAGGCCGAGCACCGGGTCACCGAGCGCGAGGTCCTCAAGCTCTCCCCGGGCGAGCAGCTCCTCGGCGGCAACCCCCTGCTGCGCCGGACGCTCGACATCCGCGAGGGCTACCTCGAGCCGCTGCACCACCTGCAGGTCCACGCCCTGCAGGAGCGCCGCAAGGTCGCCGACCCCGACCCGGATCTCCAGCGGGCGCTGCTGCTGACCGTCAACGGCATCTCGGCGGGGATGCGGAACACGGGATAAGGCGCGTCACAGAATGGCGGCACCATTCCCGGCAACAGTCACTAACAGAAGTTGGTCGATGACGCGGAGCAATCTCTCGGGCTGTCCAATGTGCTCGTTGATCGGCCCCGGTGATCGTGCGAAAGTGATGACGTGGGTCCTCAGGGGGGAGCCGGCCGGCGGAGGCGTTCGTCACTCGGGTCACGGGCGCCAGCATTCTCGAGCCCGAGAAAGGTTCCACGCCCGATCGTGGAGCCGCTCGGAGACGGGAAGGATGATTTTGTCGCGGCTCGCACCAGAGCTTGTGTGATCATCGCGAGCGGTCTCGCTCTGGTGGTCATCTCCCTCATGATGATGCTGAGTGCCGAGAACCTCCACGACAGTGGCGCTCCCGGCCACCCAGACTTTCCAGCAACGCGGGGCAAGGTCGCGAGCTACTATCCGGACAACAGTCATTCGAGACGGACAGACATCGAGTTCTCCCGGGGAGCCGACGGTGGCTTCTCGCTGAACCTCGAGTCCACCGACGCCGATGCAACGAACGCTCTGACCGCAGCGCAGGTCGCACCCAGCGGCACGCTGCAGCCCGACGGCGACATCGTCGCAGAGTTCGAGCTCACCGCCGACGCCAAGTACGTCGAGCTCCCAGCGGTCACTCCGAGCCAGTCCTACATGGTGTCGTTCATCCCAGCACCGGAGGAACAGTACGATTCGCCCCCCGACTACCGGAACCTCAGCCAGTACGTCGCCGTGACCCGAGACCCGATCTATCGCTCACTCCCGGTCCATTTCGTGCTATCGGGACCGATCGGTGGTCGCCTCGAGACCGCTCAGAACGAACGACGGGCAACGACGACACCCGAGATCGAGGTGCCCAAACTGTGCGAGGACGCCGCGCTCTCCTACAACTACACACCCAGGGACGGTAAGAGTGCGGTCTGCGTTCCTGCGCTCGACAGCTCGACCACCACGACCTTGCGGCACACCGATGAAGCGGTCGACGTGAACTACACGAACGTCGAGTTGCCGGACGACGCACGATTGTCATGGCCCCTGGACACGCATCGGGTGGGCGGGATCGGTCAGCAGTATCGAGCGCTGTACACCGAGCTGAACGAAGCGGCAGTGGGCTCGGACAACCTCTTCTGGTCGGCGGCACTCATCGGTCTCGCCGCCGCGATCTGCCCGATCGGGGCGACGGTGATCGTGTCCGGTTGTCGAAAGCTTCTCAAGGCCCGAGGTCCGCTGCCGCTCAGCCGTGTCGCGGCAGAACCGCCTGGCGACCGACGGCTCGGGGTCGCAGGACACGCACGCCGGCCAGACCTCGTCGGCGCCTCGCCCACCACTCACAGAGCTGTGGGTCGGAGTCGAGTCTGGGAGCGCTCCCGCACTCCGGTGGTCTGGGTCAGCTGGATGGAGGACGAACCGGTCGAGCGGCACTTGTTCCCTTGGGTGCCAGTGCAACGAGGGAATGGACTGCGGTCGGACCGCTCCTCGGAGATGGGGCCGACATTTCGTGCGGCTCGGGATCACGCTGTGCCGGGTTAGGGCCGCAGACACTGCTCCGGGACGTAGGGCGGGACCTGCCGCGCCGCCGAGATCAGCCGCTCGAGCCCGGTCGTGGGGCTGAAGAACGGGCTGCCCCGGGGCGCGTCGGCGGAGCACACGTACCGGGCCTCGACGTCGCCGGTCGGGATGCGCCGGAGCCCGCCGCTGCGGTCGAGGTCGTCGTAGAGCAGCGTCACCGACGTGTCGTCCACGGACACGACGTATCCGTACAGCATCCCTCCGACGGCGCGGATCTTGACGGCCTCGTACGGGAACCCGGGCTGGGCCGACAGGAACCCGATGACGAGGAAGGCGGCCAGCCAGCCCCAGCCGTAGACGAAGCGCGGCCACCGCGCCGACGCCGCCGCGGAGCGGTCCGCGACGAGCCCGGACGCGTAGACGATGACGCCGAACAGGATCGCGACGGAGATCGCGCTCGGCACGTCGTCGTAGACCAGGAGCCAGCTGATCGCGGCGGCGACGACGACGCCCAGCAGTGCCGCCGTCGCCACCGAGCGGCGGCCGCGCGGCGAGGGCTCGGGAGCCTCGCGCGCCGCTCGCACGCGGGGGGAGACGAGCGACCGGTACCACCAGAACAGGAAGATGATCGGCGCCGTCGCGGTCAGGGTGCTCACGGCCACCGTGATCCAGACCGCCCCGAGGTCCGCGCTCGCGACGATGGCCTGGAAGGTGTTGATGTCGCCCCGCGACTCGACGACGTAGAGCCGGAACACGGCGACGACGAACGGGGCGGCCGCCAGCGCGATCGACCAGACGGCTTCCGGCGGGAGCCGCGGGCCCGGATCACGCACGGGGGGCCGGCCCCGTCTCCGCGAGGATCGCCTCGCAGGCGCCGGCGAGGACGAGCGACGCGTCGCGGACCGCGCGGGAGGCGGTGGGGTGCGCGGCGCGGGAACGCCAGGTCGCCAGCTGCTCGTGCGCGGCGCGGCGGACGTCGTCGGGGGCGGCGTCGACCGCGAGCCCGAGCCGGGTCGCGACCGGGTCCGCGGCGCGGACGAGCCGCTCCCCGGCCTCCTGCTCGCCGGCCGGGAGCACGACGTCGCGGCGGCGGAGCGCGTCGGCGAGGTCGGCCTCGGCGACCTCCCGCGCCCCGGCCAGCCGGGTGCGCTCGACGACGTAGCGCAGGTGGTGCGACCAGTCCCGCCCCCCGGCGCCGTCGCGGGCCAGCGCGTCGAGGGCGTCGAGGGCCCGCCCGGCGCGCCGCGCACCGGGGCCGGTCGCCGGGTCGTCGAGCGCGGCGGCGATCTCGCCGACCCGTCCGGCGACCGGGGGCGGCGGGACGAGGCCCGCGAGGAGCTCCTGGACGGCGGCGACGAACCCCGAGGCCTCGGGCCCCGGCACCTCGGGTGCCGCGAGGGCGTCCTTCGCTGCCTCCGGCGCAGCGAGGGCGTCCTCCGCTCCGTCGCCCGGTGCGTCCTCGGGCGGTACGAGGGCGTCCTTCGCTGCCTCCGGCGCAGCGAGGGCGCCCCTCGCTCCCCCACCCGGCGACGCACCGGGCGCCGGCACCGGACCGGTCGGCGGGTCGTCGGCGGCGTCTCCCGTGTCGGGCAGCGGGATCGACCCCGCGACGGTCGTCCCCCGCCCCGGCGCCGAGTCGAGGCGCACGCCGCCGCCGACCGCGGCGACGCGGGTCGCCACGTTGCGCACGCCCCGCTCCCCGCCCGCCGCGGCGGGACGCGGGGTGAAGCCCGGGCCCTCGTCGCGGACCGAGAAGCGCAGCGTCCCGCCGGACTCCGCGAGCGTGACCGTGATCGGTGCGCCCGCCGCGTGCTTGCGGGCGTTGTTCACCGCCTCGAGGCAGCAGAAGTACACCGCCGACTCCACGTCGGCGTCGTAGCGGCGCCCGCCCGCCACACCGGCGACGTCCAGGGTCACCCCCGTCTCGCCGCCGGTCAGCTCGCGGCGCAGGGTCTCGACGAGGCCGTGCTCGGCGAGCCCCGCGGACGAGACGCCGGCGGCGGTCTCGGCGAGCACCGCCTCGGCGGTGTCGACCTGCTCGAGGATCGCCGCGAGCCGCTCGGCGGCGGCGTCGAGCGTCCCCGCACCGATCTGGTGCTCGGCGAGCCCGAGCAAGAGGCGCAGGGAGACGAGGTGGTGCTGGGCGCCGTCGTGCAGGTTGCGCTCGATGGCGCGGCGCTCGCCGTCCATCTCCGCCACCGCGGCCCGGCGGGACTCCGCGATCCGCTCCCCGTGCGCGACGGCGGCGCGCAGCTGGCGCTCCAGCTCGATCTCCTGGCGGTGGGCCTGGAGCACGGCGCCGAGGCTGTCGGCGACGTCGGCGAGCAGGCGGGGCCGGTCGCTGCCGCCGGCCACGGCCTCGGCGTCGACGGCGAGCACCCCGACCTCCTCGCCGTGCTGGCGCACCGGGAAAGCGACCAGCTCGGCGTCACCGGCGTCCGGGGCGTCACTCCGTCGCCACCGGTGCTCCCGCGACCGCAACCCGGGCCGGTGCACCGTCAGCGCCACGGTGCGGGCGCCCAGGTGGCGCCCGATCGCCTCCGGCAGGCGCTCCAGGTCGGTGCCGGCGGACGCGGTGCGGGAGAGCTCGGCGACCTCGAGCAGCACGCGGTACGGCGTCGGGCGCCGGCCGTACAGGAGGCGCTCGACGAGACGGTCGGCCCGGGCGGAGACCGCGAGGAACACCGCCGCGCCCACGACCCCGCCGAGCACCCAGCCGACCGCACCGCCGCCGGCGAGCGCGGCCACCAGGGCAACGGCCCCGCCGACCGCGACGACCTCCACCACGACCGTCAGGGCCCGGTGCAGCCGGTCGGCCGAGGCGCGCAGCCGCGGACGGTAGGCCGCCAGCACCGCCAGGGCGATGGCGGCCGCCGAGATGCGCGCGAACCAGAACAGCAGCGCCGTCGGCTCCCCGCCCGACCCGTGGCGCGCGGTGGGGTCGTCGAGCGTGAGGCCCGGGCGGCCCAGCGCCGCCATGACGAGCGTCAGCAGCGCGAGCACCGTCGCCGTGGCCAGCACGCCGGTGAGCACGGTGGCGAGCAGACGGGCCTGGTCGCGGCGCTCGCGGGTCGCGCCGGCCCGCAGGTGGCGCGCGACGCCGACGGCACCGACGAGCGGGACCCCGAAGCCGAAGAACACCACGCAGCTCACCGTGTGCGGCAGCAGCGCGGTGCCCATGCCCGCGACGAACAGCGCCAGCCCGGCGAGGGCCACGAGCAGCCGCTGCCCGCCGCGCGCCGCCGCCACCCCGGCCGGGAACAGCAGCAGGGCCCCGACGTAGGCCGCGCTGGCCACGCCGTGCAGCAGCACCTGGTGCGCCTCGCCGATCCCCAGGCCCGTGGCGACGCGCACGACGGTCGTGGCCGCGTGGGCCTGGAGGTTGAACGCGCCCGCGGAGCCGATCATCGCGAGGATCAGCAGCCGCACGGTCCAGGTGCGCCCGCCGCTGCGCCAGAGCACGACGGCGACGACGAGGTTCGCGAGGCTCGCGAGGTAGTCGAGGACCGCCTGCGCCCCGGGCTCCCCCATCGCGAAGCCCTCCACGACGCCCCGGGCCCAGGGGTTGCCGCCCGCCGCGGCCGCCCCGACCGCCGCGCCCAGGGCGGGCACGTGCGCCGCGAGCGCCACCACCGCGCCCAGCGCCAGCCACACCACCGCGAGGACGGTGACGGCGACGAGCGCGACCCACCACGCCGCGACCCACCCGCCACGGGGCGGTGCGGCGGTGGGCGGCACGGCGTCGGCCTCCGCGGCGGACGTCGCCGGCGGCGCCAGCGTCCCGGTCACGGCGGACCCCCGAACGCCCGGGGCGAGCTCGGCTCCCCGGTCGGCGTGCTCCCCGTGGTGTCCCCCGCATCGAGCGCCACCGGCCGCAACCGGTCGGGCAGCCAGGCCTGCAGCTCCACCGCGCCGCCGGGACGGGCGACGAGGTCGACCGATCCGCCGAGCGCGGCGAGCCGGTCGGCGTCGTCCGCGAGCGCCGCGCGCAGTTCCTGCGGGTCGCCGTCCGGCTCGGGGTCCTCGACCCGGACGCCGACGGTGTCGCCGCGGCGTTCGAGGGCGACCTCCAGCGGGGACCGGCCGCCGTGCGCCGCGAGCAGCGCCAGGGCGGACGCCGCGGCGTAGTAGAGCCCCGACTCGATCTCCCAGGGGAGCCGGTCGCCGAGCCGCCCGGTGAGCCGGACCGTGCGGGGCAGATCCGCGACGACCTCCTCCAGCGCCGCGCGCGGGCCCTGCTCGCGCAGCACCGCGGGGTGCACCCCGCGCGCGATGACCCGGAAGCGGTCGATGAGCCCGGTGAGGCGCTCCCGGGCCTGATCGACGTGGTGGCGGGCCATCTCCGCGGCGTCCTCGGGGTCGTCCGACGCGTCCTCCAGGGCCTCGGCCGCGTCGGCGATCGATTGCCGGAACCCCGCCAGCCGGTCGGTGGTCGCGCCCTCGAGCTCGGTGACCAGACGCCGGCGCTCCACCTCCCGCGCGACCTCCAGCCGCCGTCGCGACGCCGCGGTCTCCGCCGCCAGCTCGTCGACGCGACGCACCCGCGCCGCGAGCTCGGCACCCCGCGCGACGCCCTGGAGCACCAGCTGCGCGCCGCCCGCGACGTCGCGCACGAGGCGACGGTCGCCGGGGGTCACCGGCCGCCCGGACTTCGCGATCGTCAGCACCGCGCGCAGGCGCTCGCCGTCGAGCACGGGCACGGCGTGGTCGATGCCCGGCCGCGTCAGGAGCACGCCGAGGGACCGCACACGCTCACCGGCGTCCTCCTCCGGCGGGTACACCGCCTCGGCGACGAGGACGTCGTCCACCACCAGCCACACCACGGCCCGCTCGGCCGTGGTGCCCTCGCCGAGCACCCGCGCCAGGCCCGGCAGGGCGTCGGCCAGTGACCCCTCGCGGACGCGGGCCGCGGTGTCGGCGAGCACCGCGTACGGGGTCGGCGCCGGGCGCCGGGTGAGCCGCCCGGCGGCCCGGTCGACCCACGGTCCCGCCGCCCGCGCCCCCGCGACCGCGACGGCGGCGGCCACGAACGGGCCCACGACGGCCGCGAGCGCCGGTCCGGTCAGCAGCGCCCACTCGAGCGTCACGGCCACGAGCACCACCGCGACGCCGGCGCCGAGCAGCGCCGCGCGCACCGGCAGGGGCCGGCGGGCGCCCGCGAGCGCCTGCCCGGCCGTCCCGGCGACGCCGCGATCCGACACCGGTCCGGCCCGTCAGTCGTCGCCGCGCTGGGAGCGCAGGTAGGTCAGCACGGCGAGCACCCGGCGGTGGTTCGCGGACGTGTCGGCGTGCAGGCCGAGCTTGTCGAAGATGTTCGCCACGTGCTTCTCGACGGCCTTGCCGCTGACGAACAGCGTGGAGGCGATGCCGCCGTTCGAGCGGCCCTCGGCCATGAGCTTGAGGACGTCGCGCTCGCGCTCGGACAGGGTCCCGACGAGGTCCCGCTTGTCGCTGCGCGGGCGCTCGACGAGGCGTTTCGCCAGCTCCGGTTCGATGACGATCTCGCCGGCCCCGATGCGGGTCAGCGTGTCCGAGAGGACCTCGACGCTGCCGACCTTCTCCTTGAGCCGGTACCCGATGCCGTCCGTGCCGATCTCGAGGATCCGCATGAGGTAGTGCGACTCGGCGTAGTGCGAGAGGAACAGCAGGCCCATCTCGGGGTACTGCGCGCGCAGCCGCTCGGCGGTCACGAGCCCGCCGTCGGGCTCGGGCGGCATGCGGATGTCGAGCAGCGCGACGTCGGCCGGGGTGCGGGTGAGGGCGGCGACGAGCTGGTCACCCCCGGGCTCGCAGGCGACGACCTCGTGGCCGGCCGCCTCGAGCAGCATGACGAGGCCCTGGCGGAAGAGGGCGCCGTCCTCGGCGACGGCTACGCGCACGGGAACCTCGCGGTGATCGTGGCGCGCCCGGCGCCGTCCGGCGTGGCGTCGACCGAGCCGCCGAGCGGGGCGGCCTCGTCGAGGACCGCGCCGCGCTGCCCGGGGTCGACGCCGTCGAGCGTGAGCACCAGGTCGCCGCCCTCGACGCGGACCCGGACGACCACCTCGCCGTCGCCCTCGCCCGCGGCGGCGAGGCACGTCGCGGCCGCGAAGTAGGCCGCTCCCTCCGCCGCGGTGCCCGCCCGGGCGTCGACGGCGTCGATCCGGGCGGTCGCTCCGGTGGCCGTCGCGAGCTCGCGGAGCGCGGGCCCGAGGCCTGCCTCGTCCAGCAGCGGCGGGTAGAGCGCGCCCTCCACCTCGCGCAGCTCCTGCAGGGCGGCCCCGAGCTCGTCCTGGAAGGCGTCGAGGCCGCGCACCCACTCGCGCGACGGTGCCTCGGCACGCAGGACCCCCAGGCGCAGCGACAGGGCCGAGAGGCGCAGCGCCGGGCCGTCGTGCAGCCGCCGCTCCCACCCCCGGCGGGCGTGCCACCGTTCCGCGCAGCGGCGGCGGTGGTCCTCACCCGGGTCGTCACCGAGGGTCATCAGCGCAGCCTCCTGTCGCGACCGGCGTGCCGACCAGGGTGTGCACCCTCGGGGGTGGTCGGGAGAGCCCGACCTCTCCCGTCGTCGCCGCACACTGCGCGTGTTCACTGGGACTCCCTGAGTGGCAACCGGGCGTGGACTCCTCGCTGGCGAGGAACCCGGAAGTTACTATCCGTCAGATTGCCGGAGGAGGGGTCGTGACGTACAGCCTCGGGATCGATCTCGGCACGACCTTCGTCGCCGCCGCGATCTCCCGGGACGGCCACCGCGTCGAGATGGTCCCGCTCGGCGATCGCACGGTCACCGAGCCGTCGGTGGTCATGCGCCGCCAGGACGGCACGCTCGCGGTCGGGGACGCCGCCGCCCGCCAGGCGGCCGCGCGCCCCGGCGACGTCGCCTGGGGCGTCAAGCGCCGCCTCGGCGACCCGACCCCGGTGGTGCTCGGCGGCGCGTCCACGCCGGCCGACGAGCTGCTCGGGGCGATGCTGCGCGACGTCCTGTCGCGGATCGAGGCCGAGGAGGGCGGCCCGCCGGACCGCGTGGTGCTGACCCACCCGGCCAACTGGGGGCCCTACCGGCGCGGGCTCTTCGAGGACGTCGCGTCGCTCGCCGGGTTGCAGGACCCGCCGATGCTCACCGAGCCCGAGGCCGCCGGGGTGCACTTCGCCGTCACGCGCGGTCTCGCGGAGGGCGAGCTGCTCGGCGTCTACGACCTCGGCGGCGGCACCTTCGACGCCGCCGTGCTGCGCGGGCGGGCCGCCGGGGTCGAGATCCTCGGGGTGCCCGAGGGCATGGAGCACCTCGGTGGCGTCGACTTCGACGAGGCCGTCCTCGACCGCGTCGACCAGGCCTGCGGCGGCGCGGTCAGCGAGCTCGACCCCCACGACAGCCGTGCCCGCGCCGCCGCCGCCCGCGTGCGCCAGGACTGCGTCGTGGCCAAGGAGACCCTCTCGGTCGACGACGAGGCGAACGTGTCGGTCCTGCTGCCCGCCCGGCAGGACGACGTGACGGTCACCCGCGACGAGTTCGAGGCGATGGTCCGCACGCCGCTCGAGTCCACGGTCGCGGCCCTGCGCCGGGCGCTCGAGTCCGCGGGCGTGACCGCGGGCGCGCTGAGCGCCGTGCTCCTCGTCGGCGGCTCCTCGCGCATCCCGCTGGTGGCGCGGATGGTCGGCGAGTCCCTGGGCTGCCGCACGGTCGTCGACAGCCACCCGAAGCACGCCGTGGCGCTCGGCGCGGCGGTCGTCGCCGCCCGGGGCACCGACGCCGTCGACACCGCGAGCCGCGCGACCGCCGACGACCCGACGCCCACCCCGGCCCACTCCTCCGGACGCAGCCCCCAGGCGTCGCCCGCCCTGCCCGTCACCGACGCCCCGGCGCCCGAGGTCGTGCACTCCCCCGACCCCGTCGCCGCGACCCGGGCCCTGCCCCGCGACCTGGCGAGCCGCGCCGCGTCCGTTCAGCCGGTCGGGCCCGACGGGTCCGGCGTCGGCCGGCCGGACCCGGGCCACCCGGGCGCTGCGGGTCGCGCGCCGGGCGGGGGCGCGCAGCACGCCCCGTCGCCGGGCTCTCCTCGACCGGCGGCCGGTCCCGCCCCGGGCCACGCCGCCGCAAGCGCGGGCACCCCCGACAGCCACCGTGTCCCGGGGGCTCCGGGTCCACCGGGGGGCCCGCCCGGCCACGCCGCGCCCGGCCCGCCCGGTCAGCCCCCGGGCGCGCGCGGCGCACCGGGCGGCGTCGGTCCCGGGGGTGCCGGTCCCGGGGGTGCCGGTCGCGGTGGTCCTGGTGGTCCCGGCCCTGGCGGCGGCGGCCCCGGTGGTGCCGGCCCCGGTGGTGCCGGCCCCGGTCCCGGTGGCCCGGGTGGTGCACGACCCCGCGCCCCGTATCCCGGGCCCGGTGGTCCTCCTGGTCCCGGTGGTCCTGGGCGACCTCCCGGCCCGGGCGGCCCAGCGGGTGGCGGCGGTCGCCCGCCCTACGGCCCCGCCGCTCCCGGCAGCCCCTACAGCCCCGGCAGCCCCGGAGGTCCGGGCCGCCCGCCGCCCGATCCCCGTCTCCCGGCCCCGCCCGCACCACCCGCGCGGCCGGGCGACACGGCCGGCGCCGGGGCGGCGCCGGCCGACGCCCTCACGTCGACCGTCGGGGCGGCGGGCACGGTGAAGGGCAACGAGCCCGACGTCACGGTCGCCGGAGACGACGGCCAGCGGGTCCGTGTGATCGCCGTGATCGTCGTGGCGGTGCTCGCCGTCGCGATCGTGGTCGGGTTCCTCTTCTTCCTCGGCATCCTCTGAGGGCCCGGGCGGTCCACCGTTCGCCGCCCTGCGTGGCCCATTCGACGCACACGGTGGCGTGCAGACGGTCATGTTCCCCACCGTTGGGGGTACGGCGACATCACCCGGACGGTGGCTCGGCGACGACGCTGGGCACGCGGGTGGGCGGACGGAGGGCTGCATGGTCGACGACGACACGAGCGCGAGGCGTGCCGAGCGACCGGAGACCGACCCGTGGTCGCCCGACCGGCCGACGCCGGCGTCGAAGCGCTCCCTGGTGGCCGTGTCGCACGCGATCGAGGCCGCGGTCCTCGCCGGGCCGGTCAACGCCCCGACCGTCGTCGTCGCGCTGTTCCAGCACCAGGCCTACTTCGCTCGCGAGTACGCGGTCTACGAGCGCATCGCGGCCTCCGGCGCCGTCGTCGTGCTCGCGTTCGCCGACGGCGAGGCCCACGACGTGCCGCCGGGGTGCCAGCTCGTCGTCCTCGACCCGACCGAGCCGCTGGCCGACGAATGGACCGTCGTGGCCGTCGGCCCGCAGGCCGGGGCGTTCCTCGTCGCGACCGACGCCCACCGGATCGACCCCACCGAGCACAGCCTCGAGGCGGGCCGCGAGTTCATCGGGCGCTGGGGCTGGTCGCGGGTCCAGGCGGCCAACGAGCTCGCGCGGATGCGCTCGGCGCTCGGGACCCGGCTCGAGACCGCGGTCGGCTACACGATCGACGGCCTGCTGGCGCGGGTGATGCCGGCCGGGGGCGCGGCCGCGGCGTCGGGAGGCACCGACGGCGAGCGCTGGGCGACCCACGCGCTGCACCGGATGGTGCGCCGGATGCAGGACGCGCGGGAGGGCACCCGGGTGCTGCGCGCCCAGCTCGTGGATGCGCACGCCGCCGTCGCCGCCCGCTCCGCCGCGCACGTCGACCCGCAGTCCGGCCTGACCACGCCCGAGTTCCTCACACGGTGGACGAACACCGGCGGTCCCACCGCCCTGCCGGTCGGCGTGGCCCTGATCGACGTCGCGGCCCTCGGCGGTGCCGAGCAACGGCTCGGACGCCGCGCGGCGTACCACGCGGCCCGCCGTGTCGCGGCCGCCGTCAGCGAGCCCCTGGGACCGGTCGACGCGGCCATCCGGCTGTCCGAGCGGGAGTTCGCGCTCGTCGTGCCGGGAGCGTCGTCGCGGCACCTCGCGGGGCTGGTCGACGCGGTCGTGGAGCAGCTCGAGCTCTCCTCGGACGGCTACCCGAACCTGCCGCTGGCCGGGCCGGTGGCGTGGACCGTCACCCTCACGCGGCCGCTGCCGCTCGACGACCTGCACCTCGCCCTCGGGACCCCGGAGCAGCCGGCCGCCACCCTCGCCGGCGACCCGATCACCGTGCGCGAGCTCGCCGACGACGGGGCGGGGACCGGCGCCCACCACCGCGAGGAACCGGTCACCGACCGCATGCCACGCCTGCGGGTCTCCGACGCCGCCACCACGGAGCCGCCGGAGGACGACGTCGCCGCGTGGCCGGCGCCGTCGGGGGACGACGCCCCCGACGCCGTGCCCCACGCGGCACCCGAGCCCGACGCGGCCCCTCACGCGACCACGGCGGCGGACGGGGACGCGCCGTCCGGGCCCCGGCCGGTGCCGGGCCGGCGCGGTGTGCCCGACCCGGACGAGCAGGGCGGCCCGGGGCTCCCCGGCGGCCGGTCCGGCTGGGACCCGTTCGGGGCATCGGTCCCGCCCGGCCCCGCGCCCTCGGGTCCCGTGCCCACGCCACAGGACCCCGACGGCGACCGCCACGGCACCAACGGCACGGGCCCCGCGGCAGAGGTCGGCCACGGTCCCGGTGCCGCCGGGTCGGCCGAGCACGGCGAGAGCGGCGACCCCGCCGACCGTCCGTCGCCCAGCCCGTCGCCCAGCCCGTCGCCCCGCCCGGGCCGTCGGCGTCTCGCGGGCGGGGAGCCGGCGCTGAGCATGCTCTCCGACCTGCCCCGGCGGCGGCGCACGAACGGGACCGCGCCCGGGACGTCGGAGGGCGGTACGGAACCGTCCCGTCCGACGTTCGGCGTTCCCGGCGTTCCCGGCGATACCGGGGGTGACCCGCCGCCCACCGCCTCCTGAGGCGGTTTACCGCCGGGTCGCCCGCGGGAACGTCGCCGCGTGCTCGACCAGATGCCCGCCCCGGCGGCGGGGTGCCCCAAGCGCATGGTGTTCGGGCCGTGCGGCGGGGTGCGCAGCGACGGTTCCTGCGAGCTCGACGCCGCCCGGACCTGCCCGTGGTGCGACGACGGCGACCCGCTCGCCGTGCGTCCGTGGCCGTCGCCGACGGTGACCGGGCCGGCCGACGCGCCGGCGATCCTCACCGACCTGTCCGTCCCGCCGTACGACCTCGCCGCGACACGGGAGATCCTCGGGCTGCTCGCCCCCGTCTCCGACGCCGTGCTGGTGGGCGAGCACCACCACCGGCCGGACTTCCCGCCGACCATGGTCGCCGCGGAGATCCTCGCCGCGGGCACCGGGCCCTGGATCACGCTGACGTGCCGCGACCGCAACCGTGTCGTGCTCGAGCAGGAGCTCGCCGGGCTCGCCGCGCTCGGGATCGACGGCGTGCTGTGCGTGACCGGCGACGGCCGCGGGCAGGACGTGCGCCCGGAGGTCACCCAGGTCTTCGACCTCGACAGCACCCGGCTCGCCCACCTCGCCGCGACGTCGGGCCTGACCACCGCCGTCGCCGTCGCCCCCGCCGCCCCGCCCGCCGACCTGCGTCCGGCGGCGCTGGCCGAGAAGCAGCGCGCCGGCGCGTCCCTGGCCGTCGCGAACCACGTCGGCTCGCCGGCGGCCCTGTCGTCCTTCCTCGACCGCGCCCGTGCGGCCGGCGCCGACCTCCCCGTGATCGCGGGCGTCGCCGTCTACACCGACGAGCGCTCGGCGGCCGTGCTCGCCGCCTTCCCGGGGCTCGCCCTCGACCCCGACGCCGTCGCCGCCGTCCTCGCCGCGCCCGACCCGCGCGAGGCGGGGATCGAGGCCGCCGTCGCCGAGGCCGAGGCGCTGCTCGCGGTGCCGGGCGTGGCCGGGGTGAATCTGTCCGGGCTCGCGTCAGCCGACGGCTGGCGCGCGGGCGCGGAGGTCAAGGCCGAGGTCGCCGCGCGCATCGCCGAGCGCACACGCGGGGACGCGGGCCTCACCCCGGGGCGGCGACGGTGAGCGCCCCCGAGAGCGCCATGGAGGCCGAGTTCGACACGGTCGCGGCGTGGACCGAGGAGGCCGTCGAGGCGCTGGGACGGGACCACGCGATCCCGGCCGCGTGCCGCGGCAGCGGCTCCCCCGCCGACCTGGCGTGGCTCGCGCGGGGCCTCGACCTGAGCGGCGACGAGGCCTTCCTCGACGCAGGCGCCGGGCTCGGCGGACCGGCGGCGTGGCTCGCCGACCACGTCGCCGAACGCTGGCGGGGACGCCCCCTGCTCACCGAGCCGATGGTCCACGCCGCCCGGTCGGCACGGCGCCTGTTCGGGTTCCCGACGGTCGCGGCGGTGTCCGAGGAGCTGCCGGTCGGCTCGGACAGCGTGGACGTCGCGTGGTCATTGGGCGTCCTGTGCGTCACGCCCTCCCGGGACGCGATGGTCGCCGAGCTGCGCCGGGTGCTCCGGCCGCAGGGCCGCCTGGGACTGCTGGTGCTGGAACGCGGCGAGGCGCCGCTCCCCGAGCAGCCCGAGGGCAACGACTTCCCCACCCGCGAGGAGCTGGACGACCTGCTCGGCGACGCCTGCTTCCACGTGGACGACGAGATCGACGCCGCGCGCCTGCCCGGGGCGCCGTCGGCGTGGTCGGAGCGCGCCGACCGCGTCGACGAGCACCTGCGCCGGCACCACGGCGAGCACCCGGCGTGGCGCGCGGCCCAGGAACAGGAGCGGCTGATGGGCCGGTTGCTGCGCGAGCGGTACATCGTGACCCGGCTCCTGCGCGCCACCGCACGCTGACGCGACGGGCGGGCCGCACGTGCTCCTCCTGCGCTCGGCGGCACGTCCGGACGGGCGACACACGGGCGGGCGCACCACCCGCCGCGGAATCGGTTCAGTTCGGCGCGATCACGGCGTGCGCTCCTCGCCGGGGCGACCCCGGGCGTCTTCACTGGAACCGAGCCGGACGACCCTCTCCCCCGCGTCCGCGGGTCGTCGCCCGGCTCCGGGAGGAGTTCAGGTGACCTACGACGCGGTCAGTGCCTACACGGTGCTGTTCGGCGACGGCGAGGCGCCGGCGACGGTCAGCGTGCACGGTTCGGCCGAGGAGGCCTGGGGTGCGCTCGACGTCCTGGTGCGCGGGCGTTCCCGCCGCTGGCGCGCCCGTCCGGGCACGGTCGACGAGGACCGGGTCGCCGAGCTCGCCGAGCGCTGGCGCCGGGCCGACCCCGAGCGGCGCTACTGGCAGGTCGCCCCGCACCGCCTGCGCGTCACCGTGCCGGCCATCGCCCACGACCGCGCACCCCGTCCCGC
>NZ_JBTWNF010000026.1:0-86828 GCF_054796175.1 Actinomycetospora sp. C-140
GGTGCGCCTCCGGCGCATGTGAGCATTTCGAGGTGCTGGAGCACGCGAAAGTGCTCACATGCCCGGAGGGCACAGCGTGAAGTCCGCGTCGTCGAAGCCCGGGCTCACGACGCAGGTCACCAGCACCTCGGCGCCGGCGTCCGGTGCGGGCGCGGCGCGCTGCCACACGCCGCCGGGGACGAGGGCGTGGGCGGCGTGGCCGTCCTCGACGCGGTCGCCCAGGACGATCTCCTCGGCCTCCGCGTCGGGCACCGGGCGCTCGCCGTCGCCGCCCAGCCACAGCGACAGCGCCGGGCCGCGGTGCCAGCACCACAGCTCGTCGGAGCGCACCCGGTGCCAGCGGGACTCCTCGCCGGGGGCGAGGACGTAGTGGATCGCGGTGGCGCTCGCCCGCGGACCGGGGTAGCCGGGCGGCTGCAGCGTCGGCGCCGCCGTCCAGGTGCGGCGGAACCAGCCGCCCTCGGGGTGCGGCGCGAGGTCGAGCGCCCGCGCCAGCGCCGGCGGGGTCATCCCGCGACGTTCAGGGAGGACACGACCTTGGACGGGTGCAGGCGCACCACGAGCTCGCCGGGCACGGCGTTGCGTCGCCCGTACTCGCCCGCCCGGTCGGCGCCCATGTAGCGCCCGCCCAGCTCGGTGGCCGTGCGGAGCAGCTCGTCGGGGTCCTCCGAGAGCGTCACCGAGCCCTGCACCTGGACGAAGGCGTACGGCGCCTCCTGGAGGTCGACGCAGAGGACGACGCGCGGGTCGCGGGCGAACGCCTTGCCCTTCGCGGTGTCGGAGCCGGTGTTGAAGACGATCGTGCCGTCCTCGACGAGGAACCAGATCGGGGCCACCAGCGGGCGGCCGTCGCGGGCGGTCCACCCGATCTTGCCGGTGCGGGTGCCCTCCGTGAGGAAGGCGACGATCTCGGGGTCGGTGAGGTCCGCCATGGTCACGAGCCTAGGCGCGGCGCACCGCGTCAGCCGCGTTCCGCGTCCCACTCCTCGGGGGTGTTCACGCCCCGTCCGGCGCGCAGGTCCGGGTCGGCGGCGGCGACGTCCGGGTCGGCGAGGAGCTCGGCGGGGGGGATCTCGCGGACCCTGCTCGCGGCCACCAGCGCGCCGGAGCGGCGCTCGCCGCGGGCGAGGAGGTCCTCGGCGCGGGCGGCCAGGGTGGTGGCGTACGCCGCGAGGAGGGGCTGGCGGTGCCCGTCCAGCACCGGCACGGCGACCTCGACCGGCGGCACGCGGTGGGCGAGCACGGCGCGGACGACGGCGGCGTGCAGGTGGGGCAGGTCGACGGCGGCGACGAACGCCGTCGCCGCGCCGGCCCCGGCCGCCGCCGTGAGGCCGGTCGCGAGGCCGCGCAGGGGACCGTCGTCGGGCACCGGGTCGTGGACGACACGGCACCGCCCGTGCCAGGGCTGCTCGGCGGCGCCGGGGGGCAACGCCCGCGACCCCTCGGCGGCGCCCACCACGAGCAGCGGCCCCTCCACGGCCTCGGCGAGGACGTCGAGGACGTGGCCGAGCAGCGTCGTCCCGCCGAGCGGCAGCAGGGCCTTGTCGCGGCCCATCCGACGGGACCGCCCGCCCGCGAGCACGACGCCGGCCGCGGCGCTCACCGGACGTGTCCACGTGAGGTACGTGACCGGTTGGGCTCCTCGGGCGCCGGACACCCGAGCCACGACACGCTGATGTGTGACCGGAGGTGACCACAGTGATCGGCAGCACCGAGCGCCGCCCGGAGCCGGAGGACGCCCGCCGCGGGTGGGTGGCCCCGACGCCGGCGGACGCCGACGAGGCCGCGATCGACCGCGCGATGGCCGAGGCCGAGCGCGCGGTGGCGGGGGGCATCGCGACCGACGAGCAGCAGGACCGCGTCCGCCGGATGGGCGACGCCCGCACCCACGAGCAGCGGCGGGCCGCCTTCCGCGACTGAACCCCGGCCCACCGCGGACGTCCTCAGCCGCTCGCGGCGGTGCCGACGGCGCTGGCGGTGGTGCGGGTCACGAGGGCGTCGATCCCCCGCCCGAGCACGGTGAACAGCGGCGTCCCCGCCGGCCCGACCGCCAGCGTCGGGTAGGAGCGGTGGGTGCCGGAGAACCAACCCTCGCGGAACACGCGGACGTCGAGGTTCTCGGTCGCGCAGATCGGGTCGCCCGGCGCGCAGACCTCGTAGACCCGGCCGTCGTAGACGGCGAGCTCGCGGGTCGGCCGGGGTCCGAGCACGCCCCGGCCCGGCGTCTCGATCAGGTTCGGCGAGCGGGGATCGCGCCGCGGGCTGCCGAGCATCACCGCGCCGCCGATGCGTTCGGGCGCGAGCGGGACCGTGCCGTTGGCCGCCCGGTGGAGCACGTCGGAGACGACGTCGGCGCCCTGGCTGTAGCCGACGAGCGCGATCGTCGTCCCGGGGCAGCGGGCGGCCACGTCGGCGGCGTCGCGGGCCAGCCGTTCGGCGCCGCGCTGCTCGCTGACCAGGTAGAACGGGCGGTCGAGCGACGCGGGGTAGGGCACGTAGCGCACCGACAACGCGTCGCCCCAGCGCGCGGCGAGCGGGTCGGTGAGTCCCGAGAGCAGCCCGATCGACCGGGCGGGGTCGGCGTCCTCCGAGGTCTCCCGGGTGCCGGGGACCGCGAACAGCGCGACCGCCGGGCAGTCCGGCGCAGCCACCTCCGCCGCGGCGTTCGGGGCGAGGAGGAGCGCCGCGCCGAGGGCGAGTACGGCCGCCAGCAGCCGCCGCCGTCCCGCCCCGCCCGCCACGGGCTCATCGTCGCGCATCCGGACACCGCGCGGGAGATCGGCACGGGCCACGGAGCGTGACACGTCGGGCTGACAGAACGGCGCCGGTCTGCGAGCGTTCCCCGTCACCGAGTCCCCCGGCGGCGAGGCCGGAGCCGGGGTGGCGTGAACTCAGGAGGACCCGTGAGCATCCCGTCGGACCTCGACATCGCGCAGGCCGCGACGCTGCAGCCCATGGACGACGTGGCCCGGCAGATGGACCTGCCGCCCGAGCTCCTGGAGCGCCACGGCACGGACGTCGCCAAGATCGAACTGGACGCGATCGAGGCGATGGCGGACCGCCCGCGGGCCAAGTACGTCGTCGTGACAGCGATCACCCCGACTCCGCTGGGTGAGGGCAAGACGACCACCACGGTCGGGCTCGGGCAGGCGTTCTCGCACATCGGCAAGCGCGGGGTCGTCGCGATCCGCCAGCCGAGCATGGGGCCGACGTTCGGCATCAAGGGCGGCGCCGCCGGCGGGGGCTACTCGCAGGTCGTGCCGATGGAGAAGTTCAACCTCCACCTCACCGGCGACTTCCACGCCGTCACGAGCGCCCACAACATGCTCTCGGCGGTGCTCGACAACCACCTCTACCAGGGCAACGAGGCCGGCCTCGACCCGTACCGCGTCACCTGGCGCCGCGTGCTCGACGTCAACGAGCGCGCGCTGCGCAACGTCGTCACCGGTCTCGGCGGGCGCATGGACGGCGTGCCGCGCGAGTCCGGCTTCGACATCACCTCGGCCTCCGAGGTGATGGCCGTCCTCGCGCTGTCCAACGACCTCGCCGAGCTGCGCCAGCGCCTCGGGCGCATCGTCGTCGGCTACACCCGCGACGGCGACGCGGTGACCGCCGAGGACATTCACGGCGCCGGGGCGATGGCCGCGCTCATGCGCGACGCGCTCAAGCCCAACCTCATGCAGACGCTGGAGAACACGCCGGTGCTCGTGCACGCCGGGCCCTTCGGCAACATCGCACACGGCAACTCGTCGATCGTCGCCGACCGGATCGGCATCCACGGCGGCGACTTCCTCGTCACCGAGGCCGGGTTCGGCGCGGACATGGGCGCCGAGCGCTTCTTCAACATCAAGTGCCGGGCGTCGGGGATGACGCCGGACGCCGCGGTGGTCGTGGCGACGGTGCGGGCGCTCAAGGCGCACTCCGGCAACCACAAGATCGTCGCCGGCAAGGAGCTGCCGCCGGCGCTGCTCGAGGAGAACCCCGAGGAGGTGCACGCCGGCGGGGCCAACCTGCGCAAGCAGATCGAGAACATGCGCCTGCACGGCGTCTCGCCGGTGGTCTGCATCAACGCGTTCCCCACCGACCACGAGAGCGAGCACCGGGCGATCCGCGAGATCGCCGAGTCGCTCGGCGCGCGGGTCGCGGTGTCGACGCACTTCAGCGACGGCGGTCGCGGCGCGGCGGAGCTCGCCGAGGCCGTCGCCGAGGCCGCGAACGAGGAGAGCCACTTCCAGCTGCTCTACCCCGACGACGCCCCGCTCCGCGAGAAGATCGAGACGGTCGCGACCAAGGTCTACGGCGCCGACGGCGTCGACTACGCCCCGGCCGCGAACACCTCGATCGACCTCTACGAGCGCAACGGTTTCGGGAACCTCCCGGTGTGCATCGCCAAGACCCACCTCTCGATCTCGTCGGACCCCAAGCTGCTGGGCGCGCCGACGGGCTGGCGGATGCCGGTGCGCGAGGTCCGCGCGTCGGTCGGCGCCGGCTTCATCTACCCGATCTGCGGCGACATGCGGACCATGCCCGGCCTCGGCAAGAACCCCGCCGCCCACCACATCGACGTCAAGCCCGACGGCACGATCGTGGGGCTCTTCTGACGTCCTCCGTGAGCAGGCCGCTGGGGGAGCTGTCGGTCGGGCGGTTCGGGGAGGTCCTCGCGGCCCGGGGGCCCGGCCCAGCGGCGGGGTCGACGGCCGCGGTCACCGCGTCCCTGGCCGCGGGCCTCGCCACCAAGGTGGCCAAGGGCGCCGCCGACCGGGAGGCCGTCGAGGAGCTCGACCGCCTGCGCGCCCGGGCCCTGCGCCTGGCCGACGACGACGTCGAGGCCTACAGCGGGTTCCTCGAGGCGCGCCGCAAGCCCGGCGGCGGGCCGGCCGCGGCGGAGGCGATCGTGCAGGTGCCCGCCGACGTCGTGACGCTGGCGGTGCGCGTGGCCGAGCTCGCGGCCCTGCTCGCCGAGAGCGGTCCCGACGCGCTCGCGGGCGACGCGGTCACCGCCGTGTTCCTCGCGGCGGCGGCCGCCGAGTCGGCGGCGGCGCTCGTGGGGGCGAACATCGCCGACTCCGGCGAGCTCGCCGACCCGCGCGTCGAGGACGCCGAGGAACGGGCCGGGCGCGCCCGCACGCTGGCCGAGCGTCTGGTGTGACCGGCGAGGCGCTGGTCGAGGTCACCCGCGGCGACCTCGTCGAGTCCGAGCACCGGGTGCGGCTCGTCGTCCTGGGGCCCGACGGGTCCGAGGAGCTGCGCGCGGGGCCGGTGGAGGCACCGATGCTGCCGCGCTCGGCGATCAAGCCCGCGCAGGCGGTGGCGGTGCTCGAGGCCGGTGCCCAGCTGGACGACCGGGAGCTCGCGCTCGCCGCCGGGTCGCACTCGGGCGAGCCGGACCATCTCGCGCTGGCGGCGCGGCTGCTCGCCCGCCTCGGCCTGGGCGAGGACGCGCTGCGGTGCCCGCCGGCGCGCCCGCTGGGCCTCGCCGCCGACCACGCCTGGGGCGAGCGTGCGCCCACACGCCTCGCCATGAACTGCTCGGGCAAGCACGCGGCATTCCTCGCGGCCTGCCTCGCCCGGGGCTGGCCGCTCGACGACCACCTCGACCCCGCCCACCCGTTGCAGCAGCACGTCCGGGCGACCCTCGAGCGGGTGGCCGGTCCCGTACACGCGACGACGGTCGACGGGTGCGGCGCGCCGGCGTTCGCGACCGACCTCGTCGCCGTCGCCCGCCTCGGGCGCCACCTCGCCGACGCGGCGCCGGGCACGGCGGCCCACCGCGTCGCCGCGGCGATGCGCGCCCACCCCGACCTCGTGGCCGGCCCCGACCGGCTGGACACCGTGCTCATGACCCTGCTGCCCGGCGCGCTGTCCAAGGTGGGCGCCGAGGGCGTGCTCCTCGCGGTGCTGCCGGACGGCGCGTCGCTCGCCCTGAGCGTCGTCGACGGCGGCGCGCGGGGGGTCGGTCCCGTGCTGCTCGAGATCCTCCGCCGGCGCGGCGTCACCCCGCCGGAGGCCCTCCACGCCGTGGCCGCCCCGCCCGTCAGGGGAGGGGGTCACCCGATCGGCGCTCACCGTGTGCGATTGTGAGAGCACTCATCGGGGTGAGGAGCGCGTGAAATGGGATCGTGTCTCGTGTTCGCCGGAGCGACTCCCGGCCGGGAGCGCCTGGTCGGCCACCTCTCGTCCGTCTTCGACGACCTCCCGTGCATCGACAACGTGCCGGACCTGGTCGTCCGGCTCACCGGCACCGCGGCGAGGGGCGACGAGCCCGACGTCGTGCTGGTCGGCGCCGACGAGGGCAGCGCCTGGATGGAGGCCGTCCGCCAGGTCCGCCGCCACGCCCCCGAGACTCCCGTGCTGGTCGTCGGCGAGCCTCCGGCGACCGGGCTCGACGTCGTCGAGCGGGCCCCCGCCGCCGACCCCGCCTCCGAGGACGAGCGCGCCGCCTGGGCCCTGCGTCTCGGCGCCCGGGGCTTCCTGCGCGCCGGCGACCTCGCCGACCCCGGCGTCCTGCCGGGCGCCCGCCCCGCCGTGAGCGAGCTCTCCGAGCGGGAGATGGACGTGCTGCTCGGCATGACCGAGGGCCTGTCCAACGCCGAGATCGCCGCCGAGCTCGTGCTCGCCGAGGACACGGTGAAGACCCACGCCCGGCGCCTGTTCCGCAAGCTCGGCGCGGGCGACCGTGCCGACGCCGTCGCCCGTGGCTTCCGGCAGGGCCTGCTGCGCTGATCGGGCGAGTCCCCGTGTCAGTGGTGGGGCACGGCTGACAGAGAACGTCCGTAACGCCACACGCCGGACCCTGGCCGGCGCGTTGACCGGGGCACCGTCCGCATGGTCGGCTTGCCCGTCGACGGACGCGGAGGAAGCCGGTGTGAATCCGGCGCGGTCCCGCCACTGTCACCGGGGAGCGGACCCCACGAGGAGGCCACGGCCGGCACCACGCCGGCGGGAAGGCCGGGGCGAGCAGCGATCCGGGAGCCAGGAGACTCCGGCCGTCGAGAAGGCAGCGACATCGGGCGAGGAACCCCGAGGAAGGCCGGCGACGACATGCACGCACCCGTGACCCCGCACGCCCGCGCGCACCCGCCGGTGACGCGCACCCGGACCGCACCCCGCCGCGCCGACCGCGTGCTCCCCGACCTGCGCCGCGTGCTCGCCGGTGCCGGGCAGCTCCCGCTCGACCTGCTCGGCGAGGGACCGGTGCGGGACCGGGTCGAGGCCGCCGCGCGCGTCGACACGCTCGCCCGCGAGCTCGTCGCCCGCATGCAGGCCGCGGACTGGGACGAGGGCGCCGCGCCGCGGGTGGTGACGTCGGTGCTCGCCGCGTCCGTCCCCGAGGCCGAGGCGGTGCTGCGGCGGGTCGCCCGCGGACGCCGGTGACGCTGTCCACCCACGAGGTCGCCCACGACCTCCACCACCACGGCGACACCGAGGTCGGACCGGGCCTGGTCGACCTGGCGGTCAACGTGCGCGCCGGCACCCCGCCGGCCTGGTTGCGCGAGCGCCTCACCGCGAGCCTCGCCGACCTCGCCGCCTACCCGGACACCCGCGAGGCGGTCGCGGCGGTGGCCGCGCGCCATGCCCGTCCCGGGGACGAGGTCGTGCCCACCGCGGGCGGCGCCGAGGGGTTCGTGCTGCTCGCCCGGGCCCTGCGCCCCCGCCACGCGGTGGTCGTGCACCCCCAGTTCACCGAGCCCGAGGCGGCACTGCGGACGGCGGGTCACGACGTCGACCGGGTGGTGCTGGACGGCGACCTGACCCTCGACCCCGCGGCGGTGCCGGAGAGCGCCGACCTCGTCGTCGTCGGCAACCCCACGAACCCGACCTCGGTGCGCCACCCGGGCGAGGTCGTCGCCGCGCTGACGAGGCCCGGCCGCACCCTCGTGGTCGACGAGGCCTTCATCGACACCGCGCCCGGGGAGCCGGAGTCGCTCGCGGACCGCCGGGACCTCCCCGGACTCGTCGTCCTGCGCAGCCTGACCAAGACCTGGGGCCTCGCCGGGCTGCGCGTCGGCTACGCGCTCGCGCCCGCCGCTCTCGCCCGGGACCTGCGCGCCGCGGCCCCGCCCTGGTCCGTCTCGACCCCGGCGCTCGTCGCCCTCGCCGCCTGCAGCACCCCCGCCGCCCTCGCCGAGGCCGACGACGCGGCCCGGGCGCTCGCCGGCGACCGCGAGCACCTGCGCACGGCCCTGGACGGTCTCGACGGCATCGACGTGCGCGCGACCCCGCAGGCGAGCTTCGTCCTCGTCCGCACCCCGGGCCGCGCCGACGTCCGCGAGCGCCTGCGCGGGCACGGCTGGGCGGTCCGGCGCGGCGACACGTTCCCGGGCCTCGACGCCGAGCACGTGCGGATCGCCGTGCGCACCCCCGAGATCACCGACCGGTTCGTCGACGCGCTGCGCACGGTGCTCGCGTGAGCCTGCACCCCGGCGACCGCGACGCCCTCCACCGCGTGCTGCGCGCCCGCCGCGACGTGCGGACGGGGTTCGTCGGCACACCGGTGGACGACGACCGCCTGCTCCGGGTGCTCGAGGCCGCGCACGCCGCCCCGAGCGTCGGGTTCTCCCAGCCCTGGGACTTCCTCGTGCTGCGCAGCCCGGAGCTCCGCGACGAGCTGGCGGCCCTGGCGCAGCACCAGCGTGACGCGTTCGCCCGGTCCCTCCCGGCGGCGCGCGCGAGGGCGTTCGCCGGCCTGCGCGTCGAGGCGATCCGCGAGGCGCCGCTGGGGGTCGTCGTGACCTGCGACCCCACCCGGGGCGGCCGGCACGTCCTCGGGCGCCACACGCAGCCCCGGATGGCGGCGCACTCGGTGGCCGGGGCCGTGCAGAACCTCTGGCTCGCGGCGCGCGCCGAGGACCTCGGGGTCGGCTGGGTGAGCTTCTTCGACGAGCGCGCCCTGGCGAGGGTCCTGCACGAGCGGGTGGGGATGCCCGAGCACCTCGAGATCGTCGCCTACCTCTGCGTCGGGCACGTCGACGGCTTCGCCGCCGAGCCCGAGCTCGCCACCGCCGGATGGGCCCGGCGCCGACCGCTGGCGTGGGCCGTGCACGAGGAGACCTGGGGGCGCCACCACATGGACCCGCTCGACGAGACGCTCGCCGCGATCGCGGAGATCGACCCCGGACCCGGTGCCGCCGCGGCCCGCGAGCACCTCACCCGCATGACCGTCCCGCCGGGCGCGCTCGGCGGCGTCGCGGAGCTGGGCGTGCGGCTGGCCGGGCTGGCGGGGACCTGCCCGCCGCCGGTGCCGGAGCCGGCCGTCGTCGCGATCTTCGCGGGCGACCACGGCGTGCACGCCCGCGGCGTGACCCCCTGGCCGCAGGAGGTGACGACGCAGATGGTCGCGAACTTCCTGGCCGGCGGCGCCGCGGTCAACGCGTTCGCGACGACGGTGGGCGCCGAGGTCCAGGTCGTGGACGTCGGGGTCGCCGCCGACCTCGCGCCCGCGCCCGGGCTGCTGCCGCGCAAGGTCCGCGCCGGGACGCGGGACATGACCGTCGAGCCGGCGATGACCGGCGAGGAGGTCCGCGCCGCGGTCACCGCCGGCATCGACACCGCCCGCGACCTGGTCACCGCCGGGAACCGCCTGCTCGTCACCGGCGACATGGGCATCGCCAACACCACGGCCTCGGCCGCGCTCGTCGCCGCGTTCACCGGCGCCGACCCGGTCGCCGTGACCGGCCGCGGCACCGGCATCGACGACGTCACCCACGCCCGCAAGGTCGCGGTCGTCGCCGAGGCCCTGGCCCGCCACGACATCGACCACGACGCCCACGACCGGCCCCTCGAGGTCCTCGCGGCGGTCGGCGGCCTGGAGCACGCCGGGCTCGCCGGGTTCCTGCTCGGCGCGGCCGCGCTGCGCACGCCGGTGCTGCTCGACGGCGTCGTGTCCGGCGCGGCGGCGCTCGCGGCCGCGGCGCTCGCGCCGACCGCGTCACACGCCTGGTTCGCGGGTCACCGCTCGGTCGAACCGGCCCATACCCTGGCGCTGCAGCACCTCGGTCTCGAGCCCGCGCTCGACCTCGGGCTGCGGGTCGGCGAGGGCACCGGTGCCCTGCTCGCGGTGCCGGTGGTCACCGCCGCGGCCCGCGCGCTCGCCGACGTCGCCACCTTCGACGCGGCCGGGGTCACGGAGAAGGACATCGAGCAGGAGGGCCCGTGAACGACACGGCACGCGTCTACCCCGTCGGGCTGCACCTGCGCGGCCGGCGCGTGGTCGTGGTCGGCGGCGGCTCGGTGGCCCAGCGCCGGGTGGCCGGGCTGCACGAGGTCGGCGCCGACACCGTCGTCGTGAGCCCGGCGCTCACCACCGCGCTCGAGGCCCTCGCCGACTCCCGCGAGATCACCTGGGTGACCCGCCCGTACGCCGAGGGCGACCTCGACGGCGCCTGGTACGCGGTCGCGGCCACCGACGACGCCGCGGTCAACGCCGCGGTCGCCGCGGAGGCCGAGCGGGCCCGGGTGTTCTGCGTGCGCGCCGACGAGGCCGACGCGGGCACCGCCGTCACGCCGGCGGTCGGGCGCTACGACGACATCACGGTCGCGGTGCACGGGGGCGGCGACCCGCGCCGCGCGACCGGGGTGCGCGACGGCGCCGTGGAGGCCCTGCGCAGCGGCACCCTGGCCGATCGCCGGCACCGCGCCGTGCGCCCCGGCGTCACGCTCGTCGGCGGCGGCCCCGGCGACCCGGGACTGATCACCGTGCGCGGGCGCCAGGCGCTGGCGCAGGCCGACGTCGTCGTCACCGACCGGCTCGCGCCGCAGCCGCTGCTCGACGAGCTGCCGCCGGACGTCACCGTCATCGACGCCTCGAAGCTGCCCCGCGGGCGCTACATGAGCCAGGACACGATCAACCAGGTGCTCGTCGACGAGGCGCTGGCCGGCCACCGGGTCGTGCGCCTCAAGGGCGGCGACCCGTTCGTCTTCGGGCGCGGCATGGAGGAGATCCAGGCCTGCGCGGCGGCGGGCGTCGAGGTCGAGGTGGTCCCGGGCATCACCAGCGCGATCGCGGTGCCGGCCCTGGCGGGCGTGCCGGTGACCCACCGCGGCGTGACCCACGAGTTCACGGTGGTCTCGGGCCACCTGCCGCCGGGCCACGAGCAGTCGCTCGTCGACTGGGACGCGCTGGGCCGGCTGCGCGGCACCGTCGTACTGCTCATGGCCGTCGAGAACATCGGCGCGATCGCCGAGGCGCTGCTCACCGCGGGCCGCGACCCGGAGACGCCGGCGCTGGCCGTCCAGGAGGGCGGCCTGCCCGGCGAGGTGACGACGCGGTCGACGCTGGTCAAGCTGCCCGACGCCATCGCCGAGGCCGGGGTCCGCCCGCCCGCCGTGATCGTCATCGGGGCGGTCGCCGACCTCTAGCTCGGCTCCGGTTGGCACGACGGGCACCACCAGACCTCGCGGGCGTACGGAGCGCCCGACCCGACCGCGGGCCGGAAGCGCACGAGCGTGCCGCAGCGCCGGCACGGCCGGTTCGACCGGCCGGTGACCCAGTGGTTCTCCCCGCGGCGGCGCACGCCGGTGGTCGTCATGCCGGTGCCGTGGTCGAGGCTGTGCCGGATCATCCGCCGGGCCAGCGCGAGCAGCGGCTCGAGGTCGACGTCGCCGACGGGGGTCCACGGCCAGAGCCCGCGCAGGAAGCACACCTCGACCGCCCAGAGGTTGCCGAGCCCGGACACCCCGCGCTGGTCGAGCAGGGTCTCGACGACCGGGCGGGCCGGGTCGCGGCGCAGCCGGGCGAGGGCGTCGTCCCGGTCGAACTCCTCCTGCGTCGCCGTCGGCACGCCCGCGAGCACGTCGGGCCCGAGGTGGCCCACGACGCGGTGCTCGTCGCGGGTGCGCAGCAGCGCGAGCACCGGGACGTCGACGCCGACGAGCGAGACGCCGGTGTCCAGCTCCAGCACCGCGCGGGCACCCCGCGGCAGCGCCGGGCGCCCGTCGTCGTGCCGCTTGCGCACGACGCTCCACGCGCCGCTCATCCGCAGGTGGCTGTGCAGCGTCAGATCGCCGCCGAACCGGGTCAGCAGGTGCTTGCCGTGCGCGCGGGTGGCGACGAGCGTGCGTCCCGCGAGGTCGGCGGTGGCGAGCGACGGGGTCCGGAAGTCGCTGCGCGCGACGGTCGCGCCGGACAGGACGTCGAGGCGGGCGGCGCAGCGGTGGACGGCGTCACCTTCCACGGACCCGTCCCCTCAGCGACGCCCCAGACCCAGCCGTTCCGCGGCCCACGCCGCCGCCCCCGACGCCGGGCCGAACGCCGACACCGCGCCGGGGTCCCCGCCGTGAGCCAGCCCGAACCCGGTGCGCTCGGCCAGCCACTCGCGGATGCGCGGCATCTCGGCCAGCCCGCCGCGCACGAGCATGGCGGGCCGCGGCCCGGTCAGCGTGCTCACGAGCGAATCGATGCCCTGCGCGATCTCCTCGAGCCCCGGCGCGAGCATGCCGCCGAGGTCCGCGTGGTCGAGGGCGACGACGCCGTATCCCGGGTTCTCCGGCGGCAGCACCGGCAGGGCGACGGTCACCTGACCGGTCGTCCCGAGGCCCTCCTTGGCCTCCCGGACCGCGGCGCGCAGCCGGTACCAGGCGCGATGGGCCTCCAGGTCGCCGCCGAAGCGGACGCGCGCCGCCAGCATCGGCGGGGCCCGGTCGAGCACGAGCTGGGCCAGGGCGTCGTCGAGGACCTCCGCGCCGACGTTGACCGACCGGACCGCGGCCATCGACCCGGTGCCGTCGCCCGCGCGGTCGACCACCGCGAGCTCGGTGGCGGCGCCGCCGATGTCGACCACGAGCAGCCGTCCCTGGCCGCCGAGCCGGTGCGCGGCCGCGCGCGGGGAGTCGAACAGCTCGAGCTGGTCGGGCGTGGTCAGCGGGATCGCCGAGAGCGCCGCCTGACCCGCCGCGCGCAGGGCCTCCCGCGCCGGCGTCGACCACCACGCCGGGTGCAGCAGCACCACCACCGACGGCAGCGTGCGCCGGCGTTCCGCCTCGGCGCGGACGACCTTCGCGATGAGCGCCGTCGCGACGTCCACCGCGGTGGTCGGGCGCGGCCACTGGGTCAGCAGCTCGGGCGGCCCGCCGGTGCTCGCGGCCAGGTGGGGGCGCGTGCGCAGGAGCGCCGCGGCCGGGTCCTGCGCGCCCGCCTCGAGCGCGGGGCGTCCGGCGAGCACCGCGCCGTCCGGTCGCGAGAGCACGGCCGAGGGCATGGAGGTGGCCCCGTCGACGGCGACCGGGCCCACCCGCACCCAGCCGTCGCGGGGGTCGACGTCGGCCCACGCGCCGACCGTCGTGGTGGTGCCGTGGTCGATCGCGAGGGTCCAGCGGGCGTCCGCTCCGACGGCGCCGGTCATGCCGGGGATCTCGAACCGCGGGTCACCCGGGGCAGGGTGTCACAGCGTCCGGGGGCGCCGCCGTGCGGTCACACCGACGCGGCCGCGTGGGCGTCGAGCACGACCGGCAGGCGGGCCCAGGCGTTGACGAGCACGCTGCGGCGGCGGTCCACGGGCAGGTCCGTGCCGGCGGTGAACGACGGGAAGCGGTCGAGCAGCGTCCGCAGCGCGACCTCCGCCTCGAGCCGGGCCAGGGACGCGCCGAGGCAGAAGTGCAGGCCGTGGCCGAAGGCGAGGTGCCCGGTGGTGTCCCGGCCCTCGACGTAGTCGTCCGGGCGCTCGAACCGCGCCGGGTCGTGGTTGGCCGCCGCCAGCGACACCATGACCATCGCGCCGCGCGGCACGGTCACCCCGGAGAGCTCGACGTCCTCCGCGGCGAAGCGCAGGGGCGCCTGGGCGATCGGCGAGCCCCAGCGCAGGAACTCCTCGATCGCCGCCTTCAGCTCGTCGGCGTCGGCGGCCGCGAGCCGGTCGCGCAGCCCGGGGTCGCGCAGCATCGCCTCGACCGCGGTGGTGATGAGGGTCGCCGTGGTCTCGTGGCCGGCGATGAGCAGCAGCATCCCCATGGCGACGATCTCGCTCGTCGAGAGCTGCTCGCCCTCCTCGGACACCTCGATGAGCGCGGAGATCAGGGCCTCGTCGGGCTCGGCGCGCTTGCGCTCCACGAGCTCGCCCAGGTACGCGGCGAGGCTCGCGTTGGCCTGCATCGAGGCGGCCTCGCCGGAGTCGTCGATGAGGGTCCGCGACCACGCGCCGAACGCGTCCTGGTCCTCCACCGGCACGCCGAGCAGCTCGCAGATCACCGCCGTCGGCAGCGGGACCGCGTACGCCTCGACGAGGTCGACGGCGCCGTCACCGGGCAGCCCGGTCAGCAGCGAGGTCGCGATCGCCTCGATCCCCGGCCGCAGCGCCGCGACCCGCCGCACGGTGAACGCCTTGACGACGAGCTTGCGCAGCCGCGTGTGCACCGGCGGGTCGTTGAGCAGCATCATGTCCCCGCCCGGCGAGGGGATGCCGGGGAACGAGGCGCGCTGGTCCTCGGGCAGCGAGTTGCGGAAGTCCTTGACGAAGCGCGGGTCGGCCATCACCGCGCGCGCGTCGGCGTAGCGGGTGACCAGCCAGGTCGTGCCGCCGTCGGGCAGGTCGACCTCGCGGACCGGCGCCTGCTCGCGCACCTCGCCGAGCACCGCGAACGGCGCGCGCCAGTAGTCGTCGGTGAAGACCGGGCCGGTGGCGAGGTCGGTCACGGGCGGGCCCCTCTCGGGTGGTGGCGTCTCGATGAATCTTGATTCACCGACGACGCTACGCGACCCGGAGGGGCCGCGCCGTGAGATCAGGGCCGGCCTTTGCCCATCCCCGCACTCGTCGCACCGAAGGTGCGTCCGGTCTTCCGGAACTGCTCCTCCAGACGGGGCACCATCTGCTTCGCCTGCGCCATGACGGGCAGGTCCCCGAGCCAGGAGAAGGTGATCGGGCGCATCGCGGCGACGATCCCGACCGCCTTCGGCACGAAGATCCGGCGCTTGCGCTTGAGGATGCCCTCGAGGAAGGCGTTCGCGCAGTCCTCGACGGAGGTCAGCGCGCCCAGCGGGTGCGGGAGCTTCTTCAGGGTGTCCTCGAACGTCGACGAGTCGGCCTTGACGTCGCGGACGAGGTCGGTGTCGATCCAGCCCATGTGGGCGGTGCCGACGCCGACGCCGCGGTGGGCGAGCTCGAAGCGCAGGGCGTTGCCGTAGTTCTCGACGCCGGCCTTGGCCCCGCAGTACGCGGCCATGCCGGGCAGCGCGGTGAACGCGGCCAGCGAGGACACGAGCAGCAGGTAGCCGCCCCGCTTCTCGACCTCCCCGACCGTCGCCGACACCGTGCGCGAGACGCCGATGAGGTTGACCTCCATGACCCGCGCGATGACGTCGGCGGGGCTCTCGGCGACGGTGCCGTGGTTGGCGATGCCCGCGTTGGCGATCACGACGTCGATCCCGCCGAGCTGCGCCACCGTCGTGGCGACGGCCGCGTCGAGCGAGGACTGGTCGGTGACGTCGCACTCGGCCCAGCAGTGGCCGGGGCCCAGATCGGCGACCAGCTTCTCCAGCCGCTCGGGCTCCATCCCGACCGCGGCGACGTGGGCGCCGCGGGCGGCGGCGCGCCGCGCGGTCTCCTCGCCGATGCCGCGGGCGGCGCCGGTGATGAACAGGACCTTGCCTGCCAGGTCCGTGGCCATGATGTGTCTCCTCGTCGGTCAGGATCGGGTGGTCGCGGTCAGGTGGTGCTCCTCGGGCCGGAAGCGCCGCACCCGCCGGCGGAACGGCATCGTGAAGGTCGGCCACAGTGCCGAGTTGTTGCCCTGCGCGTCGAGGTACCAGGACGAGCAGCCGCCGTCGACCCAGACCGTGCCCTCGGTCTTGCGCTGCATCTCGGCGACGAACGCGTCCTGGGCGGCCCGGGTCGGCTCGACGGCGCCGACGCCGTGGGCGCGCATGTGGCGCAGGGTGTCGAGCACCAGCGCGATCTGGGACTCGATCATGAACACGACCGAGTTGTGCCCCAGCCCGGTGTTGGGGCCGAGCAGGGTGAACACGTTCGGGAAGCCCGTGATCATCGTGCCGTTGTGGGCGAACATCGTGCCGCCCCAGTGGTCGGCGAGGCTGCGCCCGTCGCGCCCGTGGACGCGGTGGCTGATCGGCAGGTCACTGATCGCGAAGCCGGTGCCCGCGATGATCGTGTCGACCTCGTGCTCGGTGCCGTCGGCGGTCACGACGGCGTTCGGGCGGACCTCGACGATCTTCTCGGTGATCACCTCGACGTTGTCGCGGTCGAGCGCGGGCAGGTAGTCGTTGGACAGCAGGATGCGCTTGCAGCCCATCGCGTAGTCCGGGGTGATCTTCTCCCGCAGCGCCGGGTCGCTCACCTGGCGGCGCATGTGGGCCTCGGCGAGCGCGGCGGCCTTCGCCATCCGCCGTGGGTCGCGGAAGCCGAACACGAACGTCTCGCGGCCCCAGTAGATCGCCTCTCGCACGAGGCGCTGGGCCGGCGGGAACCAGCGGAAGAGCAGCTTCTCGACGCCGGTGATGGCCCGGTCACGGCGCGGCATGATCCACGGCGGGGTCCGCTGGAAGACCTTCAGGTCGCCGACGACGGGCGCGATCTCGGGCACGAACTGGATCGCCGAGGCCCCGGTACCGATGACGGCGACCTTGCGCCCGCGCAGGTCGAGGTCGTGGCGCCAGGTCGCGGAATGGAACACCGGGCCCTCGAAGTCCTCGAGGCCGGGGACGTCCGGGAACGAGGGATCCGACAGCGCGCCCGAGCCCAGCACGAGCGCGTCGGCGGTCCACACGCCCTGGCTGGTGGTGACCACCCAGTGCTGCGCCCCGTCGTCCCACGTCGCGTCGAGCACCTCGTGGCGGTGCCGGGTGAAGCGGTCGATGTCGTACTCCGCCGACACCCGCTGCAGGTACGCGTGGATCTCCGGCTGCGCGGAGAAGGACCGGCCCCAGTCCGGGTTCGGCGCGAACGAGAACGAGTAGAGGTGGCTGGGCACGTCGCAGGCGCAGCCGGGGTACGAGTTGTCCCGCCAGGTGCCGCCCACGTCGTCGTGGCGCTCGAAGATCAGGAAGTCGTCCTCGCCGGCCTGGCGCAGGCGGATCGCCGTGCCGAGGCCGGAGAAGCCGTTGCCGACGATGGCCACGGCCAGGTGGGGCACGGGCGCGCCCCGGTCCTCGCCGGGTGGGGTGGCGGCCTGGGTGGCCTCCGTCATCGGGTCCTCCTCGTGACGTCGTCGCCGCCGGGGACGGGGATGTGCCCGTCGCCGCGTTGGTACGCGACCGTACCGGATGCGGGCCCCATGGTGGTACGCGGTGGTACCGTTGTCCAGTGCCCGTTCCGGCGTCCCCCGTCACCCCGTCCGGTGCCGCCCATCGCGACCGCCTCGTCGAGGCGATGATCGAGCTGGTCGCGGACCGGGGGTACGCGGCGGTCACCGTCGCCGACGTCGTCGCCTCCGCCCGCGTCTCGAAGCGCACCTTCTACCAGCACTTCGCCGACCGGGAGGACTGCTTCCTCGCCGCCTACGTCGCGGCGGCCGAGCAGCCCCTGACCCGGATCGCCGAGGCCGTGGCCCCGGCCGTCGACGCCGGTCCCGGGGCGCCGACGCCGGACCTGGCGGACGAGGTCGCGGCGGCCACGCGCGCCTACCTCGCCGCCCTCGCCGAGAAGCCCGCGCTCACCCGCACGCTGCTCACCGAGATCAGCGGCCTCGGTCCGCGCGGCTGGCAGGTCCGCCGCGAGGTGCTCAACCGCTTCGCCGACCAGCTCTCCGCGCTCGTCGCCCTCGGGGCCGCGCGCTGGGCCGCGGGAGCGTCGGTCCCGGAGCTGGTCGGTCTCAGCGGGATCCCGCGTCCGACCGCCGTGGCGCTCGTGGGCGGCATCAACGAGCTCGTGCTCGACGCGGTCGAGGACGGCCGGGGCGGGCGCCTGCTCGAGCTCGCTCCCACGGTCACCGATCTCGTCCTCGCGGTCCTCGACCGGGCCGCTCGTCCGGACGTGTGAACGCGGACCCGACGTCGGTCGGAGCAGGCTCGAGACGCCCCGGGCTGCGGGGGGCGCAGGGCGGGCCCGTGGCCTGCGTATCCTCACCGGTCACGACGGCCCCGCGGCCGGCACCCGAGAGCCGGCCGGCGCTCCCCGCCCGGTGGCGTCCCGTCGAGGCGAGGCGCGAGGTGAGGCGGCGATGAACCGACCCGGTGGTCCCCCCGGACGGGGACGACCCCCCGCAGGCCCCGGCGGTCCCCCTCCCGGCCCCGGCGGCCCACCGCCCGGTCGTCCGCCCTCCGGACCGCCGCCCGGACGCCAAGCCCCGCCACCGCAGGGCCCGCCGCCCGGTGGTCCGCCCCCGGCCCGTCCCGGCGGCTTCTCCATGCCCGGCCGCGGCTCGCGCGGTCGTGGAGGGAACGGTGGCGGCGGCAACGGTGGCGGCAACGGCGCCGGCAACGGTCAGGGCGGTCCGCGCCCGCAGGCGACCCGCGTCGGCGCCCCCGACTGGAGCCGTGACCCGCAGGTCGGCTACGACCCCGAGGTGGCCCGCGCCGCGCGCGAGGAGCCACGCCCCTCCTGGCGTGAGCGCCTGCCCGAGCGGCCCGCCTGGTCGCGCACCGGTCCCGGACGTGGCGGCCGCGGCGGCCGGCTGTCGCGCTGGAGCTGGCCCAAGCGCATCGGCGCCGTGCTCGCGGTGATCGTGCTGCTGTTCGTCGGCTTCGGGATCTACCTCGACCTGCACATGACGCGGGTCGACGCCCTGCCCGAGTACGAGGGCTCGGCGAGTTCGGGCACCAACTGGCTGATCATCGGCTCGGACAGCCGGGCCGGCATCGACGACGCCGCGGCCCAGCAGCTCTCCACCGGCGAGGTCGACGGCAGCCGCACCGACACGATGATGCTCGTGCACGTCGGCGGGTTCGGCGGCCAGACGTCGCTGACGAGCCTGCCGCGCGACTCGATCGTCAACATCCCGGGTCACGGCCGCGGCCGATTGAACTCCGCCTACGGGATCGGCGGGCCGCAGCTGCTGACGCAGACCATCGAGCAGAACGCGGACATCGAGGTCGACCACTACGCGGAGATCGGGTTCGAGGGCTTCGCGGGCATGGTCGACGCCATCGGCGGGGTCAACATGTGCCTCGACGAGGCGATCGACGACCCGAAGGCGGGCATCGACCTGCCCGCCGGGTGCCAGGAGCTCGACGGCCCCAACGCGCTGGGCTTCGTGCGCACCCGCGCGTTCCCGAACGCCGACCTGCAGCGCATCCAGAACCAGCGCAAGTTCCTCTCCGCGCTGGTCTCCGAGGCGTCGAGCCCGACGGTGCTGCTCAACCCGTTCCGGATCGTGCCCTTCGCCAACTCCGCGATCGGGACGCTGACGGTCGACAACAGCACCCACATCTGGAACCTCGTCAGCCTGGGCTTCGCGATGCGTTCGCTCTCGGGCGGCAGCGGCGTCACCACGACGGTCCCGGTCGACCTGTCGAGCAGCGTCTCCGGCGGCGTGGTCTGGAACAAGCAGAAGTCGGCCCAGTTCTTCGACGCCATCCGCGAGGACAACGACATCCCCCCGGACCTCCTGACCGGCCAGTAGCCGGCCGGAGGTCCGGGGGGACGGGCCCCGGGGTCAGCCCGGGTCGATGATCTGGACGACGCCGGTGGAGACGCCGGCGACGAACAGCCGGCCCGTCTGCGGGTCGACGCCGACGGTGTACGGGTTCTGGACGGTCGCGACCCGGGCGACCTCGCGGGGCTGCGGTGCCGTCATGTCGTACCCGACGACCTCGTTGGTGCCCGAGGACGCGACCCAGACCCGGTCGCGGACGGCGTCGTAGGTGATGCCGTAGGGGCCGCCGGGCTGGGCGACGCGGGCGACCTCGCGGGGGCCGCCGTTCGGCCCGGTGGTCGGCTCGAACACGATCACCTGGTTGCCGCGGGTGTCGGTGGCGATCATGCGGCCGTGGCGGTCGGCGACGAGGTGGGTGGGCCCGGCCCCGGAGGGCGCCTCGCCGACGATGTTCAGGGTGGCGACGTTGTAGGTCGTCAGCGTGTTCTTGCGGACGTCGACCATCCCGACGACGTCGCCGACCGGTGCCACCCCTGCGGGCTGGACCGCGTCGGTGAACATCTTGACGACCTGGTCGCCGCGCACGGCCGACACGGTCCCACCGAGTTCGTCGGCCGCGATGATCGTGCCGTTCGGGGCCTGGGTGACGTCGTGCGGCACGGTCCCGACGACCAGCGGCGGGTCGGCCTGTCCGCCGGGCAGCGCGACCCGGACCACGGCGTTCGCGCTCTCGACCGGCACGAGCACGGGGCCGCCGGGCGCGGCGAGCTGGAGATGGCGGACGAAGCCGGGCAGCGGGGTCCGGCTGCGGACGGCCCCGGTGTCGGCGTCGAGGAGCACGAGCTCGTTGGGGTTCCGCTTGGCCACCGCGACCGTGCGGGTCACGGGGTCGACCACGACGCCCTCGGGCGCCGAGCCGACCTGGACCTGGCGTCCGGGCGGGGTGGTCGTCGGCGCGGGCGCGCCCTCGGGCTCGGCGGCGAGCGGGAGGTTGTCCGTGGGCGGGCGGGTGCCCTCGGTCGGCACGCCGGGGATGAGCGCTCCGGTCGTCGTCGGGACGGGTGCTGCGGGGCTCGCGGGTGCGGCCGGGGGTGTCGGTGGCTCGTTGCTGCAGCCGGCGAGCGCGAGGCCCGCGATCAGGCCGGCGGCGGCCACGGTGCGGGCGGAGCGTCTACGCATGGGGCGGGAGTATGTCGCCGACCACGTGGGCTCCGCGCGATGACGCCGACCGGCCCAGCTCAGGCGGCCGGTCGGCGTCTCCCGCATGTCAGCCCTGGTCGCTCGACAGCGCGTGGGCCGGGGTCGGGGCGTTCGCGAACTCCTCGACGAGGGTGCGGCAGAACGCCGGCAGGTCGTCCGGGTTGCGGCTGGTGATCAGGCCCTGGTCGACGACGACCTCCTCGTCGACCCACTCGGCGCCGGCGTTGCGGAGGTCGGTCGCGATGCTCGGGAACGAGGTCATGCGGCGGCCGCGCAGCACATCGGTCTCGACGAGGGTCCACGGCGCGTGGCAGATCGCGGCGACCGGCTTGCGGTTCGCGAAGAACTGCCCGACCACCTGGACGACGTCGGGGATGGTGCGCAGCAGGTCGGGGTTGGCGACGCCGCCGGGCAGCACGAGGGCGTCGTAGTTCTCGATCTTGACCTGCGTGATCACCGCGTCGACGTCGAAGCGGTCGCCCTTGTCGAGGTGGTTGAAGGCCTGGATCGACCCGGGCGTCTCCGAGACCAGCACCGGGGTGCCGCCGGCCTCCTCGACGGCCTTCCAGGGCTCGGTCAGCTCGACCTGCTCGGTGCCTTCCTTGGCGCACAGGAACATGACGGTCTTGCCCTGCAGCGCTCCGGTCTCGGCCATGGTCGTGCAGCGCTCCCTCGCGTCGTGGTTACCCTCGGGGGGTATCGATGCCGCCCTCGACGGAGGACGGTGTCGCTGACGCCGGGGGCTCCCCCGACCCCGCCGCGACGAAACGGAGGCCAGAGGATGGCCAGCACCACCCTGTCCGTGCCCGAGATCCACTGCGGGCACTGCAAGTCGGCCATCGAGGGCGCCGTCGGCCCGATCGACGGCGTGCGGACGGTCGAGGTCGACGTCGACACCCGCAGCGTCCGCGTCGAGCACGACGACGCCGTGACGGTGCGCGCCCTCGTCGACGTGATCGAGGACCAGGGCTACGACGTCCCCGACCAGGAGGCGCTCGCCGGCTGAACGGGCCGGGCCGACCGAGGCGATGGCTCGACCGTGCCGACCCCGTCGACGCGACCGCGATCCGTCCGGCCCGGCCGTTGCTACGCCGTCTTGGTGCGCCGCCCCTTCGCCGGTGCCGCGTCCTCGTCGGCGTCCTCGGACTTCTTCTTCGTCGACCGCCGCGAGGTCGACTTCTTCGGCGTCTCCTCCGCGGTGGCCTCCTCGGCCTTCTCCTCGCTCTTCTCCGCGGTCTTCTTCGTCCGCGAGCGGGACCGCTTCGGCTTCTCCTCGGCCGGAGCCTCGTCGGTCTCCGTGCTCGTGCCGGAGGAGGCCGCCGCGGGCTCCTCCGCGGGCGCCTTGCCGCCGGCCGCCTCGACGCTGCGCCGCAGGGCGGTGAGCAGGTCGGTCATGTCGTCGCCCTCGTCGGCGGGAGCGGCCTCGGGGGTCGGGCGCCCGCCGCCGTGCTCGCGCTTGTACTCGATGAGGTCGGCGACCGCCTGCCGGTAGTCGTCCTCGAACTGGTCGGACTCGAAGTCGCCGGACAGGCTCTCGACCAGCGACGACGCCATCTGCATCTCCTGCGGACGCAGGTCGACCTCGGTGCGCAGGGTCTCGAACTCCGGCTCGCGCACCTCGTCGGGCCACAGCATCGTCTGCAGCACGATCGCCTCGTCGCGCACCCGCAGCAACGCCAGGGTCTCGCGCTGGCGCAGGGCCACCTTCACCACGGCCATGCGGTCGGTCTCGCGGAGCGCCTCCCGCAGCAGCGCGTAGGGCTTCACCGCCTTGCTCTCGGGCTCGAGGTAGTAGCTCTTGTCGAGCAGCAGGGCGTCGATCTGGTCCGACGGCACGAACTGCACCACGTCGATCTCGTGCCCCGTCGCGACCGGCAGCGTCGCGAGGTCGTCGTCGTCCAGCATGATCAGCTGGCCGTCGTCGGTCTCGTACCCCTTGGCGATCTCGGAGTACTGGACCTCCTCGCCGCAGACCGAGCACGTCCGCTTCTGGCGGATCCGGCCGCCGTCGCGCTCGTGCACCTGGTGGAATCGGATGTCGTGGTTCGTCGTCGCGGCGTACAGCCGCACCGGCACGTTCACGAGCCCGAACGACACCGCGCCGTTCCAGATCGCGCGCATCATCGGCCCCTCTCGGTGGGCACGGTCCGTGGACGGTCACCGTGCGTCCGTTCCAGCATGCCGCAGCAGCCCCATTCGTCCCAGCCAACCCAGCCCACGACGCGCCGACCCCGGTCCCGGGGAGTGTCGGGTCGCGGGGGCACGATGGTCCGGTGCGTCCGATGCTCCCCGTTCCCGGCGACCTGCCGGTCGAGGGTGAGTGGAGCTACGAGGTCGACTGGGCAGGTGTGCGCCTGCTCGCGGACGTCGACCAGGGCGAGCTGACCCTCTACACCGCCGACGGCGAGGACGTCACCGCGCGGTTCCCCGAGTTCGCCGGCCTCGTCGACGCCGTCGCGGACGGCGTGCTCGACGGCGAGGCCGTGATGCTCGACGGCGGCAGCCCCTCGGCCGACGCCCTCGGCGAGCGGCTCGGGGTCTCCGACGCCCAGCGCGCCCGCGCCCTCGCCCGCGAGCGGCCGGCGGTGTTCATGGTCTACGACGTCATGCGCCTCTACGGCGTGCCGCTCGACCCGCGGCCGCTCGAGGAGCGCCGGGCCACGCTGTCCCGGCTGGACCTCTCGCGCTCCACCCGCATCCAGGTGTCGCCGGCCTACGACGACGGCCCCGCGCTGCTCGCCGGCGTCGTCGCCCAGCGCCTCTCCGGCGTGGTCGCCAAACGGCGGGGGACGCCCTACCGCTCCGGTGACTCGGGGGGCGACTGGATCCGCATCGACGCCCGCTGGTCCCACGCCGGCGCGCACGCCGCGGCCACGGGTCCCTCGCTCGGCGCGAGCCCCGAGGCACACGGCGCGCCCACCGGCGAGAGGGTGCCGTCGGAGGCGTCGGCCCCGGAGTCGCTCGGCGCGCTGCACGGGGCCTCCCCGGCGCCGGCACCCTCGACCTCCACCAGCACCCGCCGCCCGCGCCACGCCCGCCGGGAGCGCCAGCCCCAGCACGACACCTTGTTCTGAGGGCCGGAGTCCTGAGGGCACTCGCTCGATCGCCTCGTCGCGGGCACCGTGCGTCGCCGGGCCGCACACGGGCTCGACGTGGCGCCGGCGATCAGAACGGCGGCGCATCGTCGGCTCCCGCGGCGGCCGCTGCCGGTGCGGGGGATCGGAGCAGATCGTCAAGGTCGGTGGCGTCCGGGACGTCGACCCGTGGGTCGTCGACGGGCTCGGGGCGTGGTGGGACCTCCTCGACCGTGGCCGCCATCAGGACCGGGCGGACCGTCCGGAAGCGCCGTCCGGTCGGGGTGGTCCACAGGACGGAGCCATTCGGTCCCCGGGCCACGGACCAGCCGCGCAGGTGCTTGATCCGGTGGTGATGGCGGCAGGGCGGATGGAGGTTGTCGGCCGCTGTGCGCCCGTCGGGATCGTTCGGGTCGTACGCCACGAGGTGGTCGAGGTCGCAGGCCTCGGACGGCACGCGACAACCCGGGAACGTGCAGGTCAGGTCCCGGTTGCGGGCGTGCTCCGCCATCGCCGCGGGTGGTCGGTACCGGCGGTGACCGACGTCGAGCACGGCCCCTGAGACCGGGTCGGTGAGCACCCGGCGCCACGTCGCGTCCGCCCCGGCCGCGAGCGACCGCGCCTCAGCGGCGGTGATCGGGCCGTAGCCGGTGAGCTCGGCCGGGCGGTCGTCGAGCCCGAGCAGCGTGTCCGCGGAGACCACGACCCGGATCTGGACGTTGCGGGGTGGACGAGGCGGACAAGGCGGGCGCTGACGGCCCGGTGGATCGACGTCTCCCCGCGGATCGGCCCGGTCTGGAGACTGGTCGACCTCTTCGTCGGGCCCGGTGTCGGGGTCGTCCGACGCGACCTCGCTCCCGTCGAGACCGGTGCCGTCCTCGCCCGGCTCCTCGTCCCTCAGTCCGTCCTCGACCGCCTCGTCCTCGGCAGGTGTGCCGGCGTTCGGGTCGTCGTGGGCCGGGTCGTCGCGGGCCGGGTCGTCCTTGGTCGGGTCGTCGCCACCTGGCCTGTCGTCGGCCGATCCGTGGCTGCCTCGCTCGCCGCCGTGCGGCCTGACGCCGGTCGAGTCGTCGCGGGACTCGACCCCAGTGCCCTCGGTCGGCTCGGCGTCGGCTGGCTCGGCGTCGGCTGGCTCGGCGTCGGCTGGCTCGGCGTCGGCTGGCTCGGCGTCGGCTGGCTCGGCGTCGGCTGGCTCGGCGTCGGTCGGCTCGCGGTCGGTCGGCTCGCCGTCGGCCGCCGCTCCACACCGACATTCGCCGACGCAGGCGCCGGGGTCGGGAGTCGGGTCCGCCACCGCCGGTTCCGCACCGCCCGCGATGAGCGAACCCAGGGCCACGAGGTCGCACAGTGCGTCGACCCGACGAGCGCCGGGCGACCGCTCGCCACCCTCGGCGGCGTCGTCTCCGTCGTCGGCGGGCTCGGCGGGCGCACTGCGCCGGGCGTGGGCGTCGATGGTGCGGTAGAGCAGCAGCGCCTCGGCCGCGGGCAGGTAGGCGGTGACCGTGGCCATGCCGTCGCTCTCGGCGCCGAGGTGCACCTCGCGCTCGCGGGCGGCGCGCCGCTCCCGCCGGCGGGCGCTGCCGGGGTCGAGGCGGATGGCGGCGCGGCGGGCCGACCCGGCCAGCTGCGCCGGCGTGCGCGCGATGGGGGAGCCGGAGGAGGTGCCCTCGAGCAGATCGCGGGAGATGCGCTCGGCGAGGGCCGGATCGAGATCGAGCAGCACTCCGCCCAGGGCGCGGACGTGGGCGATGCCGAGGCGCCCGTCGAGCATCGCCTCGATGAGCAGCGGCACGCCGTTGACCAGGCTGACCGCCTCGTCGACCCGGCGCGCGGCGGTGCGCTGGGCGACCTGCCAGCTCAGCGCGAGCTCGGCCACCAGGGAGTCGACCTCCGCGCCGACCCCGCCCATGTGCTCGTCGAGCAGCGTGCCGGGCGGCCGCTGCTCCGCACGCTCGACGGCGCGGGCGACGAGCGCCTCGACCGCGAGCATCTCCTGGGCCTGGACCCAGCCCGCCATCCGGGACCACCCTTCGACCCGGCCGAGCCCGCTCGCGGTGGCGGCCTGCCACGCCTCCTCCCCGGCGGGCGAGCGGTCCGCCGCGTCGGGCCGGTCGGCGGCGAGGTCGGCGGTGACCAGGCGGTCGGCCAGCTCGGGACCGGGAACGACACCGTCCACGCCGGCGGCGCGCGCGGCGGACGCCTCGCGAGGCGTCTCGTCCACGAATCCTTCGAACATGTGTTCGAGTGTACCGGCTCGGTCCGACAGCGAGGGGTGGTGCGGCTGAGACGCTCTCAGGTCTCGCGGGCGAGGAGGCCGCTGAGCAGCACCGCCACGAGCTCGCGCACCGCGCCGGCGAAGTCGAGGCGCATCGCCGCGAGGTCGGGGTTCTCGTCGTAGGCGACGCACATCGCCGCCGACGGCTGGGTGGCCGTCCAGACGGCCCCGGCGCACAGGGCGGCGGCGCCGGCGGCGCGGACGGAGGCGTCCTCGGAGAGCTCGGGGACGTGCCGGCGCAGGACCGCGGCGAGCTCGCCCGCCGCGGCCAGCGACTCCCGCTTGTGGCGGGCGGCGAGGTCGGTGGACACGTTGCGCTCGAGGACGGCGGCCTGGGCGCCGAGCAGGTCGCAGAGGACGGGCCGTTCGGCGAGGGTGCGCGCCACGAGGTCCGCCGCGCCGTCGATGCGCCCGCGCGGCGATCCCTCGCCGGGTGACGCCGCCGCGACGACCGCCAGCCACGCGGAGAGCTCGGCGTGGAGCAGGTCCAGCAGGGCGGCTTCGCGGGACTCCACGTAGCGCAGCACGTTCGACTTCGCCAGCCCGACGCGGCGGCTGATCTCGTTCAGGCTCACGTCGGCGACGGGCATCTCGGCGAGCATCGCGGCGGTCGTCGCCAGGATCGCCCGCCGTCGCTCCTCGCGCTGCTCGTCGCTGCGCGCCCGCCGGAAGGTCACGCGCCACAGTTTACGTACCGGCGGTCCGTTGCGAACAGACCGCCGGTCCGTTAGCGTCGAGGCATCAACAGACCGTTGGTCTGTTATGACGAGAGGAGCGGCCGTGTACGCCGTGCCCGACCAGACCGGACGGACCGCCGTCGTCACCGGCGCCAACAGCGGGACGGGCAAGGAGGCGGCGGCCCGGCTCGCGGCCGCCGGCGCCCGGGTCGTCCTGGCCGTGCGCTCGCCCGAGCGCGGCGAGGCGGCACTCGAGGAGCTGCGGGCGAGGGTCCCCGGCGCCGACCTGGAGCTCCGCCGCCTCGACCTCGCCGACCTGTCCTCGGTGCAGGAGCTCGCCGACGGGCTCCTCGCCGACGAGCGCGGACTCGACGTGCTCGTCAACAACGCGGGAGTCATGGCGGTGCCCGAGCGGCGCCTCACCGTCGACGGCATCGAGCTCCAGATGGGCAGCAACGCGCTCGGGCACCTGGCCCTGACGGTGCGCCTGCTGCCGGCGCTGCTGCGCACCCCGGGGGCCCGCGTCGCCACGATGAGCAGCGGGGCGGCCTACCTCGGCCGCGTCGACCCGGCGCACCTGGAGGAGCCGCGGCGCTACCACCCCTGGCTCGCGTACGGCGCGTCGAAGCTCGCGGACCTGCTGCTCACCCGCCACCTCGCCCGTCTCGCGGACGAGCGCGGCTGGGACCTGCGCAGCACCGCCGCCCACCCGGGCTACACCCACACCAACCTGCAGACGAGCGGGCCCAACCTCGGCCGCTCCGCCCCGAGCCCCATGACCTGGCAGCGATTCGAGCGGTTGCTGCCCTCGCAGGAGGTCGACACCGGCGCCGAGCCGCTGCTGTTCGCCGCCGCCGACCCGGGCGCGGAGAACGGGAGCTACTGGGGTCCGGACGGCTTCCTCGGGCTCACCGGGGAGACGGCACGCGCCCGCTTCCCGCGCCGGGCGCTCGACGCGGACCTCGCCGCGCGGTTCTGGGGAGCCGCCGAGGACCTCACCGGCGTGTCCCTCGCCGCGACGGTCGCGGGCTGACGGTGCGCCCCCGGCGTGTCGCCCCGGCGAGCCTGTGGCGATCCTGGCGTCACACGCCAGGAAAGCCGCATTGCTCGAACACCCGCCGGCGCCCGATCAGCCCTCGAGGACGCCCAGGGCCTCGTCGGCGGCGTCGAGGGCCTCCGAGGTCCAGCCGATGACGCGTCCGCCGGTGCGCCCCAGTTCGCGCATGGTCTCGAGGAACTCGCCGGGCGTGCCGTCGAGGTCGATCCGCACCTCGCGGCGGGCCCGGCGGGCCTCGTCGAGCGCCTCGCGGCCCTCGTGACCGGCGCGAAGCGTCGAGAGCAGCCCGCCCGTGGACGCCAGCGAGCCCCGGGCCGCGCCGAGGCGGCCGAGGGCGTCGTCGAGGGACGACAGCAGGGCCGAGCGGTTGCCCTCGCACATGGCGGCCGTGAGCTCGGGACGGGTCGCGGCCACGCGTGTGCCGTCGGTGAACGACCCGGCGGCCAGGGCGAGCGCGAGCTCCCCGCCGTCGGCGCCGACCGACGCGAGGACGGCGGCCAGCAGGTGGGGCAGGTGGGAGATCCGGGCGACGGCGAGATCGTGCTCGTCGCCGGCCGCGGGCACGACGACCGAGCCGCACGCCAGCGCGAGGGCGGCGACGTCGACCCAGACCTCGAGGTCGGCGTCGTCCTCGGTCGCGACCACCCAGACCTTCTCGTGGAAGAGCTGCAGCGAGCCGGCGTCCCAGCCGGAGAACTCGGTGCCGGTCATGGGGTGCCCGCCCACGAAGCGGGTGGCCGGCGCGCGGCGCAGCACGGCCTCGGCGACGGGCTGGTTGACGCTCGTGACGTCGGTGAGCCGGCAGTGCGGCGCCTCCCGGGCGACGATCGCCAGCACGTCCTCCAGCGCGGTCAGGGGCACGGCCAGCACGACGAGGGCGTCCGCGGCGGCGGCGCGGGCGAGCGCCTCGTCGACCGAGGCGGCGACGTCGTAGCCGTCGGCGGCGGCCTTCTCGGCCGTGGTCGTCGACGCCGACGCGCCCCAGGCCTGTCGGCCGGCGTCGGTGGCCGCGCGCAGCAGCGAGCCGCCGATGAGGCCGAGCCCGACGACGCAGACGGGCCGGCTCTGCGCGGCGGCGAGGATGGCACCTGCGGATTCCACGGCGCCGACGATAGGGCGACCCGCGAGAGTGAGGGGGATACGCCCGAACGGGCCCGTCGGTCGGCCGTCAGCTGGGTCGCAGGGCGTCCATGACGTACCCCGAGTACAGGGCGACCCCCGCGACCATCGCGTCCTCGTCGAAGACGACGCGGTTGGAGTGGTTGGGCGGCGCCGCGGTCGGGTCGACGTCGGTCGGGCAGGCGCCGAGGAACGCGAGCGCCCCGGGCACGCGGCCGAGGACGTAGGAGAAGTCCTCCGAGCCCATGATCGGGTCGGGCATGGGCTCGACGAAGCGCGACCCGAGCACCGAGCGGCCCACGTCGGCGACGCGGTCCGCGACGTCCGGGTCGTTGATCGTCACGGGGTAGCCGGCCTCGATCTCGACCTCGCACGTGCACCCGTAGGCGCTCGCGACCCCGGTGCAGACCTGGCCGATCTCGTCCAGCAGCCGGGAGCGGGTTTCCTCCGAGAGCGTGCGCACGGTGCCCTCGAGCAGGGCGGTCTCCGGGATGACGTTCGTCGTCGTGCCGGCGCTGATGTGCGCCACGGTGAGCACCGCGGGGTCGAACGCGCTGACCCGCCGGGTGATCATCGTGTGCAGCGCCCCGACCATCGCCGCGGCCGCCGGCACCGGGTCGAGCGCGTCGTGCGGCGCCGACGCGTGGCCGCCGCGGCCGGTGACGCGCACGCGCAGGTCGTCGGACGACGCCATGATCGAGTCGGGTCGCGTCTGGAGCGTGCCGGCCGCGAGGCGCGACGTGACGTGCAGGGCCATCGCCGACTCGGGCGTTCCGCCGGGGCCGTCGGCGTCGACGAGCCCCTCGTCGAGCATCGTCCGCGCCCCGTGGGCGCTCTCCTCGCCGGGCTGGAACATGAACACCGCCGTGCCGGCGAGACGGTCGCGACGCTCCGCGAGCAGGCGGGCGGACGACGCGAGCATCGCGGTGTGCAGGTCGTGGCCGCAGGAGTGCATGGCGCCGTCGACCTCGGACGCGAACGGCACCCCGCTGTCCTCGTCCATCGGCAGCGCGTCCATGTCGGCGCGGACGAGCACCGTCGGGCCCGTCCGCGCCCCGCGCAGGACGGCGACGACGGAGCTGCAGCCCTGCCCCGTGGTGACCTGGAGGGGCAGCTCGTGCAGCGCCGAGATCACCGCCGCCTGGGTGACGGGCAGGTCGAGCCCGATCTCCGGGTGCCGGTGCAGGACGCGGCGCAGCGCGAGGGTGCGCGGCTGCAGGGCCCGGGCCTCGGCCAGCAGGGCCCGCTCGGGGGCGCGATGCGCCGCGCGTCGCCCGCCCGCTCGCCGCTCCGGAGCGCTCACCCGTCCGATCCTGGCACTCCGTTCGTGAGGTCGTTGCGTATGCGAAGGCGATCGTTCACCCGTGAGCGGCCCGAGACGCCCGGCAGGAGTGCGCCGTCGACCGTCCGGCGCCCGTGACCTCGCCGGACTTCCACTTGAGACACGTCCCGACCTACCGTAGTGGCATGGCAGGCCAGGGCCCCGGAGGCTCCACCGCGACACGCGGCGGCGCGGGCACCGTCGCGCCCCTCGACGGGTGGGCGGTGGCGGTCACGCGGGAGGAGGGACGCTGGCGCGCCGTCGCGATGGACCGCGACAGCCTGGCCGACCTCGACGCCGCCATCAGCGCCCTGCGTGCCCTGCGCTCCACCGGCGCGGTGCTGGGCCTGCTCGACGTCGACGACGAGTTCTTCGTCCTCGTGCGCCCGACCCCCGGCGGGGTGGCGCTGCTGCTGTCCGACGCGGTCGCGGCGCTCGACTACGACGTCGCCGCCGACGTGCTCGACCTCCTGCGCCTCGAGGTCCCCGACGAGGACGAGGCCGACGACGACCCGTGGCCCGAGGGTGATCTCGGCATGCTCGCCGACCTCGGCGTGCCCTCCGACGAGCTCGCCGTGCTCGTCGAGGAGATCGACCTCTATCCCGACGAGCAGCTCACCGCGATCGCCCGCCGCTGCGGGTTCGCCGACGAGCTGGCCAAGGTCGTGGAGACCGCTGCTCCCTGACCGGGAGACGCAGCGGAGCGGAGCTCGACCCATCGATGCCGTCTGGATGTCCCGGGCCCTCGAGATCGCCCGGACGTCGGGTGACGACGTGCCGGTCGGCGCGGTGGTGCTCGACGCCGACGGACGCGAGCTCGCGGCGGCCGCCAACGCGCGCGAGGCCACCGGCGACCCCACGGCACACGCCGAGATCCTCGCCCTGCGCGCGGCGGCACCTGCCCACGGCGACGGCTGGCGGCTGGGCGGCTGCACCCTCGTCGTCACCCTCGAGCCCTGCACGATGTGCGCCGGCGCGGCGGTGCTCGCCCGCGTCGACCGGATCGTCTTCGGGGCCTGGGAACCGCGCACCGGCGCCGTGGGCTCGCTCTGGGACGTCGTGCGCGACCGCAGGCTCAACCACCGCCCCGAGGTCGTCGGTGGCGTGCGGGAGGCCGAGTGCGCTGCGCTGATGGTCGACTTCTGGCCCGGTCGTGATCGTCACCGGAGCGTCCCGTAGCCTTGTCGGCGGTAGCGTGTCCGAGCGGCCAAAGGAGCGCGCCTCGAAAGCGCGTGTGGGTTCTGCCCACCGTGGGTTCGAATCCCACCGCTACCGCACAGTGGGGGCCTTCGGCCCCCACACCCCCGGAAGACGCGGGGGTCGGCTCGAGCAGCCCTGGGGGGCTCCGCCCCCCAGACCCCCGGAAGACGAACGACGGCCCCCTCCCGAGCATCGGGAGGGGGCCGTCGTCGTCTGTGGCTAGTGCACGGCCTGGCGCGTGAAGTTCGGCGGGATGATGAGGTCCTCGGGCACGAGGTCGTGCACCGACGACTTGCCCAGCCCCATGAGCCCCGAGCCGATGCCCCCGCGCAGGATCTCGAAGACGTTCTCGACGCCCGGCTGCCCCGCGGCGGCGAGGCCCCACAGGTAGGCGCGGCCGATGGCCACGGCCTTGGCGCCCAGCGCCAGGGCCTTGACCACGTCGCTGCCGCGCCGGATGCCGCCGTCGAGGATCACCTCGACGTCGCGGCCGACCGCCTCGACGATCCCGGGCAGCACGCGGATCGGCGCCGGGGTCGAGTCGAGGTTGTTGCCGCCGTGGTTGGAGACCTGGATCGCCGTGGCCCCGGCGTCGACGGCGCGCTTGGCGTCGTCGACGCGGGTGATGCCCTTGACCGAGAACGGCAGGTCCGAGCCCCACTGCTCCCGCAACCAGGCGACGTCGGCCCAGGTGGGCGGCGGGGTGAACATCCACTGGCCGTAGGCGCCGAAGAACGTCGGCGGCTGCTCGCCCTGGGTGGGGATGTTCGGGACGGTCAGGTCGGGGATCTTGCCGGACCGCAGGAACGCGAGGCCCCACTTCGGCCGCGTCGCGCCCTCGGGGATGTACTTGAGGATCGTCTTCCAGTCCATCTTCTCCGGGATGGACGGGCTGCCCCAGTCGCGGCCGTGGGAGAACGACCAGTCGAGGGTGACGATGAGGCCCTTCGCGCCGGCCTTCTTCGCGCGCTCGGCCCGCGCCGCGAGGGTCTCGCGGTCGCCGACCCAGTACATCTGGAAGAACGTCTTGTCGTTCGCCTCGACGACGTCCTCGATCGAGCGGCTGGCGAACGACGACAGGCCCATGGCCGTGCCCGCGTTCTTCGCCGCGCGGGCGACCGCGACCTCGCCCTCCGGGTTGACCGCCTGCACCCCGGTGGGGGAGACGATCACCGGCATCGAGACGTCCTGGCCCATCACCGTGGTGGACAGGTCCTTCTCGTAGGGCAGGTCGCACACGTGCGGCAGGAACTGCAGCTCGCGGAAGGCGTTGATGTTGTCCTCGAGCGTCGCGCCGGCCTCGCTACCGGCCACCAAGGCGCCGTACACCGACTTCGGCAGGCTCTTCCTGGCGCGCCGCTGCGCCTCTGCGACCGACTCGAACCACTGACCAGCCATGGGCACCCTTCCGCGCGTGTCTCGCTCCACAGCACCGTACCGGCGTGTGCGCTGCCGCACGGTGTCTGCGCGGACGGTCCGGTCACCCTCCGTTCGGACAGGTCACGGGCCCTCTGACCGCTTCGGCGGTGGACCCGTCGAGGCACGGACGACCAGCTCGACGGGCAGCGTGTGCTCGTCCCGGGCGGGGTCCGGGCGCAGCAGCAGGGCCGCGGCCCGGCGGCCCTTCTCCTGGTGGGGCTGACGGACGGTGGTCAGCGCCGGGTGCGCGTCGGCGGCGGCCGGGACGTCGTCGAACCCGACGATCGAGACGTCGCCGGGCACCGCGAGCCCCGCGTCCGCGGCGGCGGCCATCGCGCCGAGGGCGAGCTCGTCGCTCATCGCGAGCAGCGCGGTCGGCCGCGGGCGGCGGGCGAGCAGCGCGGCGGCCGCCCGCCGCCCGGCGTCGCGCCCGTACGGCGAGCGCTCCTCGACCGGCACGGCCGACCAGCGGTGCCCCGCGGCCTCCAGCGCCTCGCGATAACCCAGGAGCCGCTCGCGGGACGCGCGGTAGCGGGCGCGGTCCTGGCGGTCCGGGTCCGCGGTGCCCTCCCACCCGTCGTCCACCAGCGGCATCGCGAGCACCCCGAGCCGGGTGTGCCCGAGGTCGAGCAGGTGGCGGGCGGCCCCGGCGGCCCCGCGCCGGTCGTCGATGCCGACGTGGCCGGCGCCCGGGAGCCGCGGCCCGTCGACGACGACGAAGGGCAGGCCGCGGTCCACGATCGCCGCGAGCTTGCCCTCGATCGGCACGTCGCAGTAGCAGATGACCGCGTCGACGAGGGCCACGCGGGCGACCGCGCTGTTCGGCCCGCCGCTGATGAGGACCAGCGCCAGGTCCTCGCGCTCGCAGACCTCGCTGACGCCCTGCAGGAACAGGACCGCCGCGGGGTCCGAGATCGCGAACGACATCGGGTCCTCGTAGACGAGCCCGAGGGCGTTGACCCGGCCGCGCGAGAGCGTCGCCGCGAGCGGGTGCGGACCGGCGTAGCCCAGCTCGCGCGCGGTCGCGAGCACCTGGTCGCGCAGCGGCGGGCTGAGCCGTTCGGGGTGGTTGTAGGCGTTGGACACCGTCGCCCGCGAGACACCCAGCGCGCCCGCCACCGTCGCGAGCGTGACCCGCGCGCGTCCCTCGGTCTCCACCCCCCGATCTTCTCGCGCCCGCCCGGCCGTCGGGACCGGGCAGAGCGGTGAACCGGTTCAAGCGCACGTCGATCGACTTCCCCGAGCCCCTTGCACGTTCCGACTTTGAACCGGTTTAGTAGCACCATGCGACGCCTCACGGACTGGCGGGACCGCTGGCGCGGCGAGCAGGCGCGCGAGGTGGCGCGGGAGGCGGAGCGCGTCGTCGCCAGGGCGGCGGCCCGCGACCGCCTGCGCGCGGTCGAGGCCGAGATCGCCCGGCTGCTCGCCGACGACCGGGTGCCGGCCCGTGGTCGGCGGCTCCGCGCGCTCGAGCAGGCGCGCGACGACCTCGAGGCCGACCTCGCGTCCTGAGCAGGCGTCAGCGTGATCGTTCGCCCCATCGGCCGAACCGTCAGCGACCCCTGGGCGAACGATGCCCAGAACCTGACGAGGAGGTGGCCGCGTGGCCATGCCGCTGACGCCGCCCCGCGCGGACGGTCCCGACGGGGACGCCCCCACGCCGGTCGCGGGTGAGGCATCGGCCGACGCCGCCCTGCTCGAGCACCTGGCGCGGGCGGACGCCACGGCGCTCGACGCGCTCTACGCCCGCTACGGGCGCCCGGCCTACTCGCTCGCCCGCCGCATCTGCGCCGACGACGGGATGGCCGAGGACGTGGTGCAGGAGGTCTTCCTCGCCCTCTGGCGCGACCCGCAGCGGTTCGACGCCGGACGGGGCACGGTCGCGAGCTGGCTGATGACGCTCGTGCACCACAAGGCCGTCGACGCCGTGCGCCGCGAGGCGACCCGGCGCCGTCACCACCCGACCACGGCCGAGCCCGACGAGGGCCTGGCCGGGCGGACCGCCGCCGACCCGTCCGCGGCTCGTCAGGCGCTCGGTGCGGTGCTGGGGGAGCAGGTCCGGTCCGCGCTGCGCCGTCTCCCGACCGAGCAGCGCACCGCGCTCGGACTCGCCTACTACGGCGGGTACTCCCAGCGTGAGGTCGCGAGCCTGACCGGCGTCCCGATCGGCACCGTCAAGTCCCGGATGTTCGCCGGTGTCGCCCGCCTGCGCGTCCTGCTGGGGCCCGTGCTCGGCGCGTCGGCCGCGGACGTGCTCGGGGATCTCGCGTGAGCGCCTGCGACCACCGGGACGACGCGGTCGGCCACGCGTTCTCCGCCCTCGAGCCCGACGAGGACCGCGCGCTGCAGGCCCACCTGCCGCACTGCGCGGTGTGCCGGCGCGCCCTCGCCGAGGCGCGGGAGGTGGTGGCCGCGCTCGGCGCCGCGGTGCCCGCGGTCGATCCGCCGCCCGACCTCGGCCGCCGGGTCCTCGCGGCCGCGCGCGCCGAGCCCGGCCCGCCCGCGCGTCCCGTCCCGCGCCGGACGGTGGGCCGCCCGGCGCCCGCCCCGTCGACAGCCGACGCCGGCGGGACGCCGGCCCCAGCGGTCCGCCGCCGGCGCGTCCTGACCGTCGTCGGGGGCCTGGTCGCTGCGGTCGTGCTGGGGGTCGGTCTCGTGGTCGCCGGCGCCGTCCTCCCCACCCAGGAGGGCCGGTCGGACGACCCCACCGCCGTGCTCGGTCAGCAGGCCGACCAGATCGTGGCCGACGCGCGGTCCCGGGACCCGGGCCTGCGCTCCGCGGTGCTGCGGACGCAGACCGGGGAGCCGGCGGCGGTGGTGCTCGACCCGGGCGACGCCGCGGCCCCGATCCGCATGGTGCCGCTGGCCCTGCCGGGCGCCGGAGCGTCGGGCGACTACGTCCTCTGGGCCACCGGGCTGCCGGGCAACGTCCCCGTGGCGGTGGCGGTGCTGGATCCGGACGACGGGCTGACGCGCCCGGTCGACGCGACCCCGGGACCGGCGGGGCCGCCCGCGCCGGTGCCCCGCGGGTGGGCCGTGTCGGTCGAGCCCGGCGGGTCCGTGCCGGCCCGCCCGTCGACGGTCGTCGCGGTGGGTCTGGCGGCGACCTGACCCGAGGGGCCCGGCGTCGGCCGGCCGCCACCGGGTCTTCCACCGTTCGTCGCTGCTCACTGGTCCCCGGTCGCAGTCCGCGCGCGTCGCGTCCGCGAGGACGGTGCCGCCGTCGGGGCGCGCGGATACCGTGGGACGTGCCGGCGATCACCTCGTCGGCCGCGGCGCGAACGGGTCGGGAGGTGGCGCCGATGACGCGGGTGGCGTCCTTCTCCGGCGCGACCGGGTTCGCGCACGCGACGGCCTCCGCGCCGACGGCCGCACCTGGGCGCCCGATGCTCGCGAGCGCCGGCGACGTCCCGCGCGGCGCGGGCTGGGCCTTCGAGTTCCTCTGGGACGGGCTGCGCTGCCTCGCGCACACCGACGACGACGGCCTGAGGCTGGTCACCGAGGCGGGCCGCGACGTCACCTCCCACTTCCCGGAGCTCGGGGTGGCGGCGCCGTGGACCGGCACGAGCGGGCTCGTGCTCGACGGCGTGGTCGTGGCCCTCGACGGCGTCGGCCGGCCCAGCGCGGGCAAGCTGCGCCGTCGCCACCGCGTGGCCCACCCCTCGGAGGTCCTGCAGGCCCAGGTCCCCGTGTCGTTCTACGTCTTCGACGTGCTCGAGGTCGCCGGCTCCTCGACGCGCCGGCTGCCCTACCGCCAGCGGCGCGAGCTGCTCGCCGAGCTCGACCTCTCCGGCAGCAAGGTGGTCATCCCGCCCTTCTTCATGGGCGTCGACGCCGACGCCGTGGTCGGCACCGCCCGGCGCTACGGACTCGACGGCGTCGTCGCGAAGCGCCTCGAGTCGACCTACCAGGTCGGACGGCGCTCGCGGAGCTGGATCGAGACGCCCGTCCGGCGCACCCAGGAGGTGGTCGTCGGCGGCTGGGTCCCGGCCCGCGGGCGCCCGGACACCGTCGGCGCGCTCCTCGTCGGCTTCCCCGGCGAGTCCGGGCTGCGCTACACCGGCCGCGTCGTCACCGGGGTGACGGCCGCGGCGCGCCGCGAGCTCGAGGACGTCCTCGCGTCGCTGGAGCGCCCGGGGAGCCCGTTCGCCTCGGCGCTGCCCGAGGACGCGGGTGGGGCGCACTGGCTGACCCCGCGCCTCGTCGGCCAGGTGGAGCACCGCCGCTGGACGGCCACCGGCCTGCTCGAGCGCCCGACCTGGCGGGGCCTGCGCGCCGCGCACCCCGCGACGGTCGCCGCGCCGATGCTCTCCGCGCCGGTGGTCGACACCGACATGGAGCTCGCGGACCTGGAGACCACGGAGGGCCCCGCGACGTCCACCGTCCGGCAGGCGCGTCCGGCGGTCGAGATCCCCGAGCCCGCCCCCGAGATCGTGGCCGCGCCGTCCCCCGAGGACGTCGAGGCGGCCCTGCGGTCGCGCTTCTCGGCCCACTTCGTGCACAACACGCTCACCGCGATCGCGTCGTACGTGCGCACCGACCCGGGGCGGGCCCGGGAGCTGCTCACCGAGTTCGCGGACTTCACCCGCTACTCGTTCCGCTCCGGGGGCGAGCTGACGACGGTCGGCGACGAGCTGCTCAACGCCGAGCGCTACCTGACCCTGGAGCAGGCCCGGTTCGGGCAGCGGCTGCGGGCCGAGGTCGCGGTGGCGCCCGAGGTGCGCGGGGTGGCGGTCCCGCCGTTCGTCGTGGCGCCGCTGGTCGAGAACGCCGTGCGCCACGGCATCGAGCCGGTCCCCGGCGGCGGGTCGGTGAGCGTCTTCGCGGCGGGCTCCGGGGCCGACTGCGTGATCACCGTGTCCGACGACGGCGCCGGGATGGGGCCGGAGGCGACCCGCACGGCCTCCCAGGTCGACCGGCGTCACGGCGGTATCGCCGAGGTCTCCCGCCGGCTGCAGGCCGCCTTCGGGTCGCAGTGCGACGTGCACGTCGACACCCGGCCCGGCGTCGGCACGGCGGTGCGGCTGCGCATCCCTGCGGTCGTCGCCGCACCGCCGAGCCGGGTGCTGGTCGGGTAGGCGCGCCCCGAGAAGCTCAGTCGTGCGTCACGGTGCAGCTCGCGTCCGGGGCCGCGTCGGTGGGGTCGAGGACGTCCGACAGGATCGGCACGCCCGCGTCCGTGCCGCACGCCTGGACCGGCAGCACGGTGAGGTCGTTGAGCAGGGAGACCCCGCCGTTGTTGTCGTTGTCGTCGGTGGGGGCCGGGTCGGCCTGGGCGAGCGGTGCCGCGGCGAGCAGGCCCGCGGCGGTCAGGGCGGCCGAGGCCGTGAGGGTGGCGGCGGCGCGTCGGAACATGCGGGTCTCCTCGTTCAAGGGTGAGTGGAATCGACCGTTCGGCGCATCGTTAGCTGCGACAAGCGGTCATCGGGGACTCAACCCGTCGGCCCCGTGTCCGGCAATCGGTGCGACGAAGGGCCACCGGAAAGCGTGGCGGTCGGTTCGACGGGATCAGCGGTGGGCAACGCGCGACGGACGGCGCGCGAGACACGACGAACGGTTCGGAAGGCGGCGACGCGTGCAGGTCCTCGCGGTGGACTGGTCGGGCGACGCGCGGGCGGCCCACCGGCGCATCCGTGTGGCGTCGGCGGCACCCGGGCGGCTGCTCGCGGTCCACGGCGGCCTCGACCGCGCCGGCGTCACCGACCTTCTCCTCGCGCGCGCCGCGGACGGGCCGCTGGTCGCGGGTCTCGACTTCTCGTTCGCCCTGCCGGCCTGGTTCGCCCGGGAGCACGGGTGTGCCGACGTCGACGCGCTCTGGGCGCTCGTCGAGCGCGACGGCGAGGCGTGGCTGCGCGCCTGCCGCCCGCCGTTCTGGGGCCGCGGCCCGACACCGCAGCCGCCCCTCGACCCGGCCCGTCCCCGCTACCGCGCCACCGAGGAGGCCGCCCGCGCCGACGGGTTCGACCCGCGCTCGACCTTCCAGATCGGCGGTGCGGGCGCGGTCGGGGCCGGCTCGCTGCGCGGCATGCCCCACCTCGCCCGTCTCCGGGCGTCCGGCGTCGCCGTGTGGCCGTTCGACGACGCCGGTCCGGCCACGGTCGTGGAGATCTACCCGCGCGTGCACACGGGGCCGGTGGTCAAGCGCTCCGCGCAGGCCCGGCGCGCGCTCGCCGCCGGCGACCCGCGCATCCCGGCGGCGCTCGTCGAGGACGTCGTCGCGACCGAGGACGCGTTCGACGCCGCCCTGTCCGCGCTGGACATGGCCGGGCACCTCGACGAGCTCGCCACGCTGCGGCGCGCCCCGGACGGCACCGACGAGGCGATCGAGGGCGCGCTGTGGCGTCCCGCGCGGTGACCCGTCAGGTCCGGGAGCGGGGCGCCGGCGCGTCCCGGAAGGCCTCCCGCACCGCCCGGCGCGGGTCGGCCGAGCGGATCTCGGCCAGCGGCTCGCGCAGCTCGTCGAGCTGACGGCGGACCTCGGCGAGATCGGCGGCGGAGTCCATCTGCTCCCGCGCCGTCGCCGCGTACTCCTTGACCCGCGTGGCCACACGGGCGAGCCCGCGGATCGCCGAGGGGAGGCGCTCCGGGCCGATCACGAAGAAGCCGACGAGGGCGAGCAGCATCAGCTCACCCATGCTCATGTTCAGCACGATGTCCCACCTTCCGTCGCGAGCGGCGACGCCGGATCGGTCAGGGGCGAGGGGGCGTCGTCGTCGAGGTCCTCCCAGCCCGGGTCCCGACGCGCCCGACGGCGGTCGTGCAGGCGGCAGACCTGCATGGCCGCCTCGAGCAGGACGGACAGCGCCGTGCCGAGCACGGCCATCGAGATCGGGTCACCGCCGGGCGTCGCCACCCCGGCGAACAGGAAGGCGCCGAAGATGATCCCCCGCCGCCAGCGTGCGAGCCGCCGGTACGAGACGGCCCCGACCCGGTTCAGCACGATCACCACGAGCGGGGTCAGGAAGGCCACGCCGAACACGACCATCAGCGAGAGCACCAGCGAGTAGTACTCCTCGCCCCGCAGGGCGGTGGCCTGGACGCTGTTGCCGATCGTCAGCAGGAAGCCCAGCGCCTGGGCGACCACCAGGAAGGCCAGGACGGCGCCGCCGGCGAACAGGACCGACGCCGCACCGACGAAGGCGGCGGCACCGCGGCGCTCCGGGCGCCGCAGCCCCGGGGTCACGAACATCCAGAGCTGCCCGAGCCACCCGGGCGCGGAGAGCACCACGCCGGCGGTCAGCGCGACCTTGACCCGGAGCAGGAACTGGTCGAACGGACCGGTCGCGAGGAGCCGGCAGTCCGTGCCGTTGAGCCCCGAGCGGGCGCTGGCGGGCAGCGAGCAGTAGGGCTCGATGAGCAGCGACCCGAGGCTGGGCACGCCCGCGATCCGGTTCTCGTACCAGACGAAGCCGGCGATCGTGCCCACGGCGACGGCGACGAGCGCCCAGGCCAGCCGGCGACGCAGCTCGAGCAGGTGGTCGAGGACCGACATCGTCGCCTCGGGGTCGCGACGCCGCCCGGGCCACCACCGGGGCCGCCGGCGCATCAGCGTCGGCACGTGTCAGACCCGGGAGCCGGGTGCGGCTCCGGGTGCCGCCTCGGCATCCACGGTGCGCGCGGCGGGTGCCGTGCCGACGGCGGGCGTCGCGGCGGGCGCGGGCTCCTTCGGGTCGTCCTTCCCGTCCTCGGACAGCGCCGCCGTCTCGGCCTTGAAGATGCGCAGCGAGCGGCCGATGCCGCGGGCGGCGTCGGGCATGCGCTTCGCGCCGAACAGCAGCAGGACGACCACGAGGATGATCACCCAGTGGGAGGGGCTCAGTGCTCCGGTCATGACGGTTCCCTTCGAGAGTGTGGTGGGGGCGACGGCGGGCTCACATGTTCGCGGCGCCCTGCTTGATGGCCTCGCGGATACGGGAGTAGGTGCCGCAGGCACACATGTTGCGGATCTCGTCGATGTCGTCGTCGGTGATCGACCCGCCGTCGGCCTTGACCTTCTTCACCAGGTCGACGGCGGCCATGATCTGGCCGGGCTGGCAGTAGCCGCACTGCGGCACGTCCCGGTCGATCCACGCCTCCTGCATCGGGTGCAGGTCGGCGCCGACGGTCTCGGGCAGCCCCTCGATTGTGGTGATCTCGTCGGTGGGCCGGATCTGCCCGACCGGCACGGAGCAGGGGTTGAACGCGCGGCCGTTGATGTGGCTGGTGCAGGCCTTGCAGACGTTGATGCCGCAGCCGTACTTGGGCCCGGTGATCTTGAGGATGTCGCGCAGGACCCAGAGCAGGCGCACGTCGTCCTCGACGTCGACCGTCACGGGACGGCCGTTGACCTTGAAGGTGTGGGGAGGCACGGGGGCTCCTAGCTCGCGGGGTTGAAGACCGGGCCGGCGGCGGACGGCGTCGGGTACGACGTCAGGCCGTCCTCGGGCGACGGGGGCAGCGGGGGCACGAACGGCTTGACCTTGAACGGCACGTCCTTGGTGTGGCCGATCGGGAAGCTCGTCGGCGTGGTGCCCGTGGCCCGGGCGTAGGCACAGGCGACGGCGGCCACGGAGACACCCACGCCGAGCTCGCCGGCGCCGCCCGGACGCTCACCGGTCGCCGGCATGACGTGGACGTCGAGCTCCGGCGGCGAGTTCCAGTGGCGGGTGTAGCGGTAGTCGTCCCAGCTGCCCTCGAGGAAGTTGCCGTCCCGCAGGTGCAGGCTGCCGGTGAAGACGTGGGCGATCCCGGTCATCACCCCGCCCTCCATCTGCGCCTTGAGGCCGAGCGGGTTGATCGGGAGACCGACGTCGACGGCGACGGTCACCTTCCGGACACGGGGTCCCGTGGTGGCGCCGCGGATGTCGCGGTTCGCCGTCGCCGGGCGCGTGTCGACCTCGGCGAGCACGGCGACCGTGCCCTTGTACTCGTTGTGCACGGCGACGCCCTGCGCGACGCCCTCGGGCAGGTCACGGCCCCAGTCGCCCTCGTCACGGACCTTCTCCAGCACCGCCTTCGCGCGGTCGCTCTCGAGGCGGTCCAGGCGGAACTCGAGCGGGTCCTCGCCCAGCTTCTGGGCCAGGAGGTCGACCATGAGCTCCTGCGCGGGCCGCACGTCCATGTTGTTGAGGTTCCGGGAGCTCCCGGTCGCGAACTTGTCGAAGTCGAAGATCTCGTTGTAGCCGAGCACGACCGCGCCGACGTCGTAGGGCACGCTCGCCGTGAGCAGGAAGACGGTCTGCGAGAGCGTCAGCTCGTTGGCGAACGGCAGCTGCGCGGCCTGCGAGGTGATCATGTCGCCGAAGGACTCGGTGTAGTCGGTCGCGACGCTCGTGTGGCGCTGCTCGAAGCTCACGACCTGGTTCGTGCCCGGACTGTAGGTGGCGCGCAGGCGCGAGATGCACATCGGGTGGACGCGGCCGACCCGGCACTCGTCCGCCCGGTGCCACATCAGCTTGACGGGCTTGCCGACCTCCTTGGACACCCGCGCCGCCTCCAGCGGTGCGTCGTTGAACAGGCGCCGGCCGAAGGCCCCACCGCCGCGGGTGACGTGCACCGTGACCTGGCCGGTGGTCAGGTCCAGCTCGCGGGCGAGCTGGTCCTGGGTGTTGATCGGGATCTGGCTGGGCGTCCAGACCTCCGCGCTGCCGGAGCGCACGTCGGCCACCGCGACGTTGGGCTCCATCGCGGAGTTGCTGCGCCAGTGGAAGACGAACTCCTGCTCGACGGCCTCGACAGGACCGACATCACCGACGGGGCCGGCGGCACCGGCGGGGCCGACGTCGCCGGCGGAGCCCAGGACACCGGTCGCGAGCGGGATCTGTCCCCCGGCCCGGTCCAGCGGCGTCGGCGAGGGGAGGTTCACCGGGGCCGGGGCCTCGCGCAGCTGCCGCAGGATCGACTCGTCCGACTCGCCGTCGGCGTTGCCCCCGCCCCAGGTGATGTCCAGGGCGTTGATCGCGTCGATGCACTGGCCGAAGGTCCGCGCGCACACCGCGACGCCCGAGGACGTGGTCCCGCGGCCGGGCGCGGCGTCGGTCGAGATCTCCACGACGTCGGTGACGCCCGGCATGGAGCGCACCTCGTCCTGGTTGTTGATCGACTCGACCGTGCCCTTGATCGTCGGCGGGCGCGCGATCATGGTCGGCACGGCGCCGGGGACGTCGATGTCCATCGTGTAGTTCTTCTTGCCGGTGACCGCCGCGCGGACGTCGTCGCGACGCTGCGGGGTGCCGATGACCGTGAAGTCGTCGGGGCCCTTCAGCTCGGTCAGCGCCTCCCGGGTCTCGGAGTTGGCCGCGGCGGTGGCGAGCTGCGCGAACGGGATGCTCGACCCGGCCTCGGAGACCACCTTGCCCCCGGTGGTCCGCAGGTTCGTGGCCTCGTCACCGAGGAGGGTGGACGCCGCCTCGAGCAGCCGGCCGCGGGCCAGGGCGGCCGCGACGCGGATCGGCGTGTAGATCGAGATGACGGTGGAGGAACCCTGGGTCTGCTGGTTGAACAGCAGCTCCGGGCGGGCGTCGGCCAGCGTCACGTTCACGTCGGAGACCGGGACGCCCATCTCCTCGGCGATGAGCATCGCGGCCATCGTCGTGATGCCCTGGCCGCTCTCGGCGCGCGGCATCGAGAACGAGACCGTCCCGTCCTCCTCGAGCACCACGGTGATGAGGTTCGCGGTCGGCCGTGTCGAGTCGGCGAGGAGATCGGACAGGTCGTAGACCTCGGAGACCTCCGGCGTGGCGGACGGCAGGGCCTCGGCCTCCAGCACCGAGTCGGCGGTGAGCTTCACCCCGACGGCCAGCGTCGGGGCGGCGAGCAGGTATCCGAGGAACTGCCGACGGCTGGTTCCGGGGAAGCGCGGCGGCCGGGGTGCGACGCGGTGCTGTGCCGGCATGACGTCCTTTCGGGCGCTCCGAAGAGGCCGAACGTTGTAGTAGCGAGAAGCTAGGACGTCCAACGACAAGGTCACGTATCGGTAACGGGTGCATGTCAAGATCATCAAACCGTGTCGTCGATCATCGCTGGCAGCGCGCGTATGGGCGCCGTCACCCGCCCACGAACGTCACGCGACCGGGGGCAGGATGTGGGCCGGGGGCAGGAGGGAGCGCACGTGGGTCTCGGGTCACGTCCGGTCCGGGTCGGGATCGTCGGCGCCGGCGGCCGCGGGCGGCTGCACGCCCGCCACGTGGGTCGCGCGGGCGGCCGGGTGGTGGCGGTCGCCGAGCCGCACCCGGGGCGCCGCGACGCCCTCGCCGACGCGTGGGAGGTCCCGGCCGGCCACCGCTTCGGCGGGTGGAGCGATCTCGCCGAGCGCGCCGACCTCGTCGACGTCGTCGTCATCGCGACCCAGGACCACGAGCACGCCGATCCCGTGGTGGCGTTCGCCGAGCGCGGGGTGCACCTGATCTGCGAGAAGCCGATCGCTCCGGACGAGCAGGAGGCGGTCCGGGTCGCCGCGGCGGTGCGCCGGGCCGGGGTGCAGTTCACGATCAGCCACCCGCTGCGCTACGCCCCCTACACGCGCGCCCTCGTGGCGGCGCTGCGCGCCGGGCGCATCGGCGACCTCGTCTCCGTGCAGCACCTCGAACCGGTCGGGGCGTGGCACTTCGCCCACTCCTACGTGCGGGGCGCCTGGCGCCGCGAGGACCTCGCCTCCTCGCTGCTGCTGGCCAAGTGCTCCCACGACATCGACCTGCTCACGCACCTCGTCGGCGACCGCCCGAGCCGGCTCGCGTCCTTCGGGCGCCTGAGCCACTTCCGCGCGGACAAGCACCCCGACGGCGCCGCGGCGAACTGCCTGGACTGCGGCGTCGAGCCGACCTGCCCGTACTCGGCGCCACGTCTCTACCGCTCCTGCCTCGGCGACCCCGACTGGGAGCACCAGCTCCTGGGCGCGGTCACCGACGTGCCGTCGGCGGAGGCGCTCGACGACGCCCTGCGGACCGGGCCGTACGGCCGGTGCGTGTACCTCTGCGACAACGACGTCGTCGACCACCAGGTGGTCGCCCTCGAGTTCGACAGCGGCATCACCGCCACGCACACCGTCACGGCGTTCTCGGACGCGGCGCCCCGCCAGACCCGCGTGTTCGGCACGCACGGCGCGGTCGAGGGCGACGGGCACACGCTGCGGTTCCACGACTTCCGCGCCCATCCCGACCGCGCCGTCGAGACCCTGACCCCCGGCGACGGGCGACCCCCGCACCAGGAGGGCGACGAGGAGCTCGTGCGCTCCTTCCTGCACGCCGTCGCCCACGACGACCCCGCGGCCAACCTCACCGGCCTCGACGAGACGATGACGAGCCACCGCATCGTCTGGGCCGCGGAGCGCTCGCGGCGCTCCGGCGAGACGGAGCGCCTGACGTGGGAGCCCGCCGGGGTGGGCGGGTGAAGATCGGGGTGACCGTGCCCAACTTCGGGCCGGGCGCGACCGTCGCGTCCCTGCGGGCGTGGGCCGCGCTCGTCGAGGACGCCGGCTTCGACTTCCTCATGGTCGGCGACCACGTCGCCGCGACCGAGGACGTCACCGCGTCCTACCCGGGCCCGTTCTGGGAGCCGCTGACGCTGCTCGGCTACCTCGCGGGGATCACGCACCGCGCCGAGCTCGGGACGACCGTGCTGGTCGTGCCCTACCGCGACCCCCTGCTGACCGCCCGCAGCCTCGCGGGGATCGACCAGCTCAGCGACGGCCGGCTGATCGTCGGCGTCGGGGTCGGGTGGGCGCGCGAGGAGTTCGCGGTGCTCGGCGTCGACCCGCACCGCCGCGGCGAGCTCACCGACACGTACCTGGAGGCCGTGCTCGCGCTGTGGGCCGATGACGTCGTCCCGGTCGCGGGCCGCGACGTCGACACCCGGCCGCGCCCGCACCGGCGGCCGCACCCGCCCCTGTGGGTCGGGGGCAACGGCGACGCCGCACGCCGGCGGGCGGTGCGCTTCGGCGCCGCCTGGCACCCGCTCCGCCCGCGGGCGGGGTGGCTGCGCCGCGAGGGCGTGCCCGCACTGCGGGCCGCGGCGGCCGGCGGACCGGTGCCCGACCTCGTCCCGCGCATCGTCCTGGACCCCACCGACGTGCCACTGCCCGACGACGCCCGCCTCGCCGGGCAGGGCCACCCCGACCAGATCCGCGCCGACCTCGACGAGCTGCGGTCCCTCGGCGCGACCCACGTCCTGCTCGACACCCACCGCGACGCCGCCGCCGGCACGCCGGGGAACGGGGCTGCCCCCGGGGACGATCACGCGCGGGAGCGGGCGCTGCTCGAGCGCGCCGCGCGTTGGATCACCTAGCCGCGGGCGGAGACGAGCGCCTCCCAGGCGCGGCGCCGCGCCTCGGCCAGCGCGCCCCACAGCGGCGCGGTCTCGCCCAGCGACCCGGTGGCGACGGGCACCTGCCGGGGCGCCAGCTCGGTGACCGTGGCCTCGACGTGCGGCAGCAGCCCGGGCAGCAGGCCGACCGGGCCGCCGAGCACGACGAGCCCGGGGTCGACGGTCGCGCAGACCGCCACGGCGGCCTCGCCGAGCGTGCGGCCCGCGCTCGCCAGCACCTCGGCGGGGAGCGCGGCGGCGTCGCCGGTGGCCGACAGCCCGTGCGCGGCGACGGCCTCCCCGAAGCGGAAGCGGCCGGTGCCCTCGCCGAGCGGCAGGTAGCCGATCTCGCCCGCCAGGCCGCGGGCGCCGCGGACGAGGACGCCGTCGAGGACGAGGCCCATGCCGACGCTGTGCCGCTCGCCCACGTAGAGGTAGGCGAAGCTCGGTGTGCCCGCGGCGGCGCCGTGGTCGCGCTCGGCGAGGGCGGCGAAGTTGACGTCGTTGTCGAGCACGACCATCGCGGGGTCGACGCCGTGGACGTCCTCGACGCCCACGACGCCCGCGGGGAAGGCGGACTCGCGCAGCTCGACGACGCGTCCGGTCGCGGGGTCGACGGGGTTGGCGATCGACACGGCCACCGCGCGCACAGGCCGCCCGTCGGCCTGCCACCGGGTCTGCAGCGCGGCGAGGACCTCGTCGAGCCGCGGCGCCACGAGACCGTCGTCGGGCGGGTCGTGGTCGGTGCGCTCGAGGGTGCGCCCCGTGAGGTCGCCGACGGCGGTGCGCACGACCGTGCGGTTGATCTCCACGGCGACGACGACGCCCGCGCCGGGCGCGAGGTCGTAGAGGGTGGCGACGGCCCCCGGCACCCCCGAGCGCGGACCCACCGCCATGAGGACGCGGTCGGCCTCGAGGCGCCGGACGGCCTCGCTGATCGCGGGCGGGGAGATCGCGGTGCGGCGCGAGAGCTCGGCGCGGGTCAGGGGGCCGTCCTCGGCGGCGAGGCAGTCGAGGACCGCGCGCTCGGTGGTGGCCCGCCGCAGCCCGCTGTGGGGGGACGTGGCGCGCCCGGTGCGGCCGTCGTCGGCGTCCTGCTCCGCCATGTCACCTCCTGACCCGTCGGTACAGGGTAGGCGGCGACGTCACACCGCCGTGTCGTCCTCCCGGAACACCAGACCCAGCTGATCGGCGGCTTCGGCGAGGACGCCCTGCACCGCGAGGGTGTCGTCGAGGGGCATCACGGCGCTCTCCGTCGCCCCCTCGCGGAGACGGTCGGTGACCTCGGTGAGCTCGTGGAAGTAGCCGGCGCCGGTCGCGGGGAGCTCGATCCGCTCGCCAGGGTCGTCCGTGTCGTGGTGCAGCACGATCGTGCTCGGGTGGTGGAAGCGGGGGAGCACGTCGATCCAGCCGGTCGTGCCGAACACCCGTGCCTGCCCCGGTGACGGGCTGTGGAACGAGGTCTGCAGGGTCGCGAACCGGCCGTCGTCCCACGACAGCAGCATGGCGCCGTCGGCGTCGACGCCGGTGGTCTCGCGGGACGCGACGGCGGTGACGCGGTCCGGCGTGCCCAGCACCATCTGCGCGAACGACACGGGGTAGACCCCGAGGTCGAGCAGCGCGCCGCCGCCGAGCTCCGGGGCGAACAGCCGGTCGGTCGGGTCCACGTCGCGCACCGTGCCGAGGTCGGCCTGCACCGAGCGGGGCTCGCCGATGGCGCCCTGCGCGATCAGCTCGCGCAGGCGCACGACGACCGGCTGGAACCGCGTCCACATCGCCTCCATGGCGAAGACGCCCTGGGTGCGCGCGGTGTCGACCACCCGCCACGCCCCGGCCAGCGTCGCGGTGAACGTCTTCTCCACCAGCACCCCCTTGCCGGCCTCCAGGCAGGCGACCGCGAGCGCCGCGTGCTGGGGATGCGGAGTGGCGAGGTAGACGACGTCGACGTCCGGGTCGTCCACGAGCTCGCGGTACGAGCCGTGGGCGCGGGCGTTCGGCGCGCCGTGGGTCTCCGCGAAGGCGCGGGCGCGCTCGGCCGAGCGCGACCCGACCGCCGCGAGCGTCGCCCCCTCGACCAGGGTCAGGTCCTCGGCGACCTTCTCGGCGATGCGGCCGGGCCCGGCGATGCCCCAGCGGATGTCCTGCATGGGGTCACTGTGTCAGCAGGCCGGAATCCCTCGTCACGGTGTCACGATCCCGCGCGGGTCAGCAGGTCGACGTCCTGCGCCGTGCCCGACACCACCAGCTCGCCGTCCTCGGCCCGCAGCTCCGTCGCCGTGATCGAGAACGGCAGCCGGCCCGGATCGACGCTGGTGGAGAAGCCGGAGAGCCGCTGGCGCAGCGCCTGGGACGCGGCCTGACCGGCCTGCCCCTGCCCGCCCTCGGCGCGGATGTCCCGGGCCCGCAGCGTGATGCGCCCGCCGGACAGGCTGAACGACGCCACCACGGACACCCGCACCTGCTGGCCGCTCACGGACGTCGTCGACGTCAGGAGCACCGACGACGCCGGGTCCACGTTCGCGAGGGCGCTGCTGCTGCCCGAGGCCCCCGAGTCGTCGGCCTCGGCCTCGCTGCGCCGCTGCTCGAGGTCGGCCGCCGTGAGCGGCGCGACGGTCAGCTCGCCCACGTCGAGCAGGCGGGCGAGGTCGGTCGGGTTCACGCGCGCCGAGGCGGTGACCTGCTCGGCCGGGATGCGGCGCACCTGGCCGTTCACGAGGTTCTCCAGGGGCAGCGACACCCCGGACAGGTCGGCGGTCAGCGTGAGGTCCTGCAGCTGCCCGTAGCGGATGCCGGGCGCCGAGAGCCCCACGTCGTCGTAGCGGCCGGCGAGGGCCTGGGTGAGGAACGGGAAGCCGCGGATGTCGACGTCGGGCTCGGAGGGCAGCGACAGCGAGTCCTGCAGGGCCGCCGCGACGCGATCCTCGGCGATCCAGCGGGCGCCGAAGTCGATGCCCACCACCACCGCGACGACGACCAGCAGGCTGATGAGGCATCCGCGCACGCGGCCACGGTGTCATCGACGCGGACCGTGACGACGGCCGGGGACGACGAACGCCGGCCGACCCGTGGGTCGACCGGCGTCATCACTCCTGGTCCAGGAGGGGCGGAGGATACGGGATTCGAACCCGTGAGGAGTTTCCCCCAACACGATTTCCAATCGTGCGCCTTAGGCCGCTCGGCCAATCCTCCACGGGCGAGCGTACAGCCCCGGCCTGCGCCGACCCGGGGGCCGGGGGCGGCACGACGGCTCCGTTACAGTGGGCGGTGGACCCCGCGCGGCGTCCATCCTGTGAACTCCCCCAGGGCCGGAAGGCAGCAAGGGTCAGCGGGCTCTGGCGGGTGCGCGGGGTCCCCTTCTCTCTCCTCCCGGGACCGTCCCTCGGTCGTCGGACCCTCCGCGTAGCCTCGCCCTGTGGCCGGGACACGGAGCATGAAGGGGAGCACGCCGATAGGGGAGCCGGACCGATGAGTCTGGCGCTCTACCGCAGGTACCGGCCGGCGACGTTCGCCGAGCTCGTCGGGCAGGAGCACGTCACCGAGCCGTTGCGCACCGCGCTGAGCGCCGGCCGCATCAACCACGCGTACCTCTTCTCCGGGCCCCGCGGCTGCGGCAAGACCTCCAGCGCGCGCATCCTCGCCCGCTCGCTCAACTGCGAGCAGGGGCCGACACCCGACCCGTGCGGGGTGTGCGAGTCGTGCGTCGCGCTGGCCCCGAACGGTCCGGGCTCGCTCGACGTCACCGAGATGGACGCGGCGAGCCACAACGGCGTCGACGACGCCCGCGAGCTGCGCGACCGCGCCCACTTCGCGCCGGTGGGCTCCCGCTACCGCGTCTTCATCATCGACGAGGCGCACATGGTGACGACGGCGGCGTTCAACGCGCTGCTCAAGGTCGTCGAGGAGCCGCCCGACCACCTGATCTTCATCTTCGCGACCACCGAGCCGGAGAAGGTGCTGACCACCATCCGGTCGCGCACCCACCACTACCCGTTCCGGCTCCTGCCGCCGAGCACGCTGCGCGGCCTGCTCGAGCGCATCTGCACCGACGAGGGCGTGACCGTCGAGCCGGCGGTCTACCCGCTCGTGGTCCGCGCCGGCGGGGGCTCGGCCCGCGATTCGCTCTCGGTGCTCGACCAGCTCCTGGCCGGGGCCGATGACGCCGGCGTCACCTACGCGCACGCCGTCGGGCTGCTCGGGGTCACCGACGTCGCGATCCTCGACGACGTCGTGGACGCCCTCGGCGCGCAGGACGGACCCGCGGTGTTCGGGGCGGTCGACCGCCTCGTCGAGGCGGGGCACGACCCGCGGCGTTTCGCCGCCGATCTCCTGCAGCGGCTGCGTGACCTCATCCTCGTGCAGGCCGTGCCGGACGCCGGCGAGCGCGGGCTGGTCGACGTGCCCGCCGACGAGATGGACCGGATGATCGACCAGGCGCAGCGCCTCGGTCCGGCCGCGCTCGCCCGGCACGCCGAGCTGGTGCACACCGCGCTCACCGAGATGCGCGGCGCCACCGCACCGCGGCTGCTGCTCGAGCTGGTGTGCGCCCGCATGCTGCTGCCGGCGGCGTCGTCCACCGACGCGGCGATGGTGCAGCGCCTCGAGGGCGTCGAGCGGCGCCTGGCGCTCGGGGCGTCCGGTGCTCCCGACGGGGGTGCGGCCGACGAGTCGGGCCAGCGGTTCGTCCGACCCTCGCAGCGCTCGGGTGACGAGACGCCCGCGCGCGAGCTCGACGCCACCGTCGAACCGCCCGGCGACCGCGCGACGGCCACGGTCGGGGCCCGCGACGAGCCCCCGCGTGACGTGCCCCGCGAGGCGCCGGCCCGCCCGCAGCCGCCGGCTCGGGAGCAGACGCCGCCGCAGGCTCGTCCGCCGCGCGAGGAGCCGCGGCGTGAGGAGCAGCAGCCCCGCGAGGAGCCGCGGCGCCAGGAGCCGGCCCGCGAGCAGGCGCCGGCCGCGGCCGAGCGGCCGGCGGCGGGTGCCGTCGACGCGGCCGCGCTACGCCGCGTGTGGCCCGAGGTGATGAACCAGGTCCGCGAGCGCAACAAGCCCACCCACGCGCTGCTGCAGAACGCGACGGTCACGGCCGTCGAGGGCACCACGGTCACCCTCGGCATGCCGACGCCGCCGCTGGCGCGCCAGCTCTCCCAGCCCAACCGGGCCGACCACGTGGCGGCGGCGCTCGGGGTCGTGCTGTCGGGGCAGTGGACCGTGCAGGCGGTGCACGGCACGGGCGGGGACGGCGGATCCGGTGCGGGCGGGGGACGTCCGGAGCCCCCGCCGCGCCAGCGTCCGGAGCCGCCGCGGCGCCCGGAGCGTCCGCGCCGCGAGGAGCCCGCGGCGCCGGAGCGGCCCGCCGAGCCGCCGCGGGAGCAGGCGCGGGAGTCGGGACCCCGCGAGGTCCGGCGTCCGAGCCGCGAGCCCGCGGACGTCCCACCTCCGCCGGAGCCGCCGCCCGAGGACGGCGACGTCACCGAGGAAGACATGTACAACGAGGCCGCCGCCGATCCGGGCGGCGCCGGCGGCGGCCCGCGCGTCGACCCGGAGGAGGCGGCCATGGAGCTGCTGACCTCCCAGCTCGGTGCCCGGCGCGTCGAGGGCCGTTAGGCGACCACCGGCGGGTTGAGCCGGCCGAAGCCCTCCTGGCGCTCGTACGGGAAGTGCGGGTAGGGCGCGGGACGGCGGCTGACCGCGTCGAGCCGGGCGAGCTGGTCGGCGTCGAGCTCCCAGCCGACGGCGCCGAGGTTCTGCTCGAGCTGGGCGAGGTCGCGGGCGCCGACGATCACGGAGCTGACCGTCGGGCGGGTCGTCAGCCAGTTCAGGGCGATCTGCGGCACGGTCCGGCCGGTCTCGGCGCCGATCTGGTCGAGGACGTCGACGACGTCCCCGAGCAGCTGGTCGTCGACCGGCGGCCCGGCCGCCGCGGTGGTGTGCAGCCGGCTCCCGGGCGGGAGCGGGTCGCCGCGGCGCACGCTCCCGGTGAGCCGGCCCCAACCGAGCGGGCTCCACACCAGCGCCCCGACGCCCTCCTCGGCGGCGAGGGGCATGAGGTCCCACTCGTAGTCCCGCCCGATCAGCGAGTAGTAGACCTGGTGGGCCACGAAGCGGGGCCATCCGTGCTGGTCGGCGCGCTCCAGGGCCCGCATGAGCTGCCACCCGGAGTAGTTGGAGACGCCGACGTAGCGGATCGCCCCGTCGTCCACGAGCCGGTCGAGGGTCGACAGGACCTCGTCGACGGGGGTCGCGGCGTCGTAGGCGTGGAGCTGGAACAGGTCGATGTGGTCGGTGCCCATCCGCCGCAGCGCGTCGTGCACGGCGCGCCGGAGGTGCTGGCGGGAGGTGCCGGCCTCGTTCGGGCCGGGTCCGGTCGGCAGCGCGGCCTTGGTCGAGATCAGCACCTCGTCCCGGCGGTGTGCCACCGCGGCGCCCAGGACCTCCTCGGAGGCGCCCTCGGAGTAGACGTCGGCGGTGTCGAACAGCGTGACCCCGGCGTCGAGGCACCGGTCGACGATCTCCCGCGCGTCCGCGACGTCGGTCGAGCCCCAGGCCCCGAAGAGCTCGCCCCGCCCGCCGAAGGTGCCGGCGCCGAAGCCCAGCACCGGCACGCGCAGTCCGCTGCGTCCGAGCGTCCGGTGTTCCATGGTGTCTCCCTTAACGGTGCTGTGGTTCCGTTAAGGACGCTAGCACAAAAGGAACCGGAGACCCGATAAGCTGTCCCGGTGCCAGGAGCCGACGTCCGCCCCGGAGGACGGGCCGCGCGCGTCCGGGCCGCGCTGCTCGCGGCGGCGGCCGAGGCGCTCGTCGAGGGCGGGCCGGCCGGGATCGACCTCGCCGAGCTCTCCCGCCGGGCCGGGATCGGCAAGACCACCGTCTACCGGAGGTGGGGCACCGTCGCCGCGGTCGTCACCGACCTGGTCGCCGACATGGCCGAGACGTCGCTGCCCCGGGCCGACACCGGGACGCTGGACGGGGACCTCGCGGCCAACGCCGACCTGGTCCGGTCGACCCTCGCCGATCCCCGGCAGGGCCCGCTCTTCGCCGCGCTCATCGCGGCGGCGACGGCCGACCCCGAGACCGCCGAGGCGCTGCGCCGGTTCTACGACGCCCGGATCGCCGCGTGGAGCCCGTGCGTCGTGGACGCCGTCGAGCGGGGTGAGCTGCCGCGCGGGACCGACCCGGCCGCGGTCGTCCGGGCAGTGTCCGCGCCGCTGTACTACCAGCTGCTGACCCGGGGCGAGGTGCCCACGGAGGACGACGCGCGGCGCGCCGCCGGGTCGGCGGCCGCGGCGGCGCGCGCCGGGGTCTTCACCGGGTAGGCCCCGGGGTCGTCGACGTGCTCTCGCCGTGCGCGGGTAGCACGCGGGGTGCCGGGTCGAGCAGTCGCACGCCCAGCGCGGCGAGCGCGACGGCGAGCACCACGGCGACCGCGCTCGAGCCGTCGAGCGCCACGGTCTCGCCGAACCACGCCGCGCCGATCGTCGTCGCGGCCAGCGGGTCGACGAGCAGGATCGTCGTCACCACCGGGCCCGCGCGGCGGGCGCGGGCGAGGGCGCGCTGGCTCAGGGCGAAGGCGCCGGGCCCGACCAGCACGAGCAGGGCGCCCGCGACGACGAGCTGCGGGTCGGTGAGCGCGCCGCCGGGATCGCGAACCAGGGCCCGGACGACCAGGGCGAGCAGCGAGGCCGCGAGCCCGTAGCCCACGCCGCAGGTCAGCGCGAGGCCGAGGGCGCCGGGCGGGCCGGGACGTCGCCGCGCCACCGCCAGCCCCCCGAGGGCGACCACCCCCACGCCGGCGAGCCCCGCGAGCACGGGCCCGGCGGTGAGGTCGACGGTCGTGGCGCCGGTCGTCGCCGGCCCGAGGAGCAGGGCCACGAGCAGCGGTCCGGCGACCGCGAGCACGACACCGAGGACCACGCCGGGCCCGGGCATCCGCCGGGCGAGCAGGGCCTCGCCGACCGCGGCCCAGGCGACCGCCGTCGCGAGCAGCGCCTGCACGACCGCGACCGCTCCGTCGGCGAGCGCCGCGGCCTGCAGCAGGCTCGCGAGCACCGACGCGCCGGTCCCGGCGAGCCACCAGGGGCGTCGCAGCAGGCGGTGGTCCGCGCCGCCGAGCTCGTGCGCCGCCCGCTGCTGGGCGACCACCGCCGACCCGGCCGCCACGGCCGAGCCGACGGCGAGGACCTCGGCGAGCACGGCCCGCTCACCCCGCCGCGGAGAGCGCGGGCTCGTCGGCGAGCAGCCCGGTGTGGCGGGCGACGACCGCCGAGGCGTCGCGCTCCTCGGTCCACCACGGCCGCGACGGGCGGCGCCGCCGGGGACCGGCGCCGTGCCGGTCGACGGCCGCGGCCAGCTCGTCGGGCCCGCGCACCCACGCGGCGAGCCCGGCGGCGTCGAGCACCGCGGCGTTGGCGCGGCCGTGCCCGGGGATCGGGCGGTAGGTCACCGTCGGCAGCCCGGCGACCAGGGCCTCGGTGCAGGAGAGCCCGCCGGCGTTGTGCACGAGCACGTCGGCGGCGGCCATCAGCTCGGGCACGTCGTCGCGCCAGCCCAGCGTCACGACCCGGTCGCGGTCCGCGAGACGGCTCCGGAGCGCGGTGTTCCGCCCGCACGCGACGACCGCCCACGCGTGCGGGTGGCGGCCCAGCGCGGCGACGGCCTGCTCGACGTCGCCCATGCCGAGCGAGCCGGAGACGAGCAGGGCGAGCGGCACGTCGTCGGGGATCCCGAGCTCGCGGCGCACCCGCGGGCGGGTCGTGCCGGGCAGGGGCCGGGAGAACCGCGGCGCGCAGAGGGCGCCGACGCTGCGCAGCGCGACCCCGTAGCGCGCGCCGTCCGCGGCGGTCGCCGCGGTGACCGTCAGGTGGTCGTCGAGGCCGGGGTGGCACCAGAGGCGGTGGGCGGCGGGGTCGGTGAGGAACGTCAGCGCGGGCACGCCGAGGCGTCCGTCGGCGCGCAGCCGACCGAGGGTCTGCCCGGCCAGCGGGTAGGTGGTGACGACGGCGTCGACCTCCGCCGCCAGCGCGAGCACCGGGCGTTCGGCGGCGCGGATCAGCCGCTGCGTGACGAGGCTGGCGGGGCGCCGCGGGTGCTCGAGGTCGGTGAAGATGCGGTCGAACAGCGCGGGCGTGTAGTGCACGGACGGGGCGTAGAGGTCGCGCAGCGCGCGCCGGCCCCACGTGGGGAGCGAGTCGGTCCAGTCCACGACGTGCGCGGCGAGGCCGCGGCGGTCGAGCCGGCGCACCAGCTCGCGCGCCGCGCCGTCGTGGCCCTGACCGATGGACGCACTGAGCACCAGGACCCGGGGTCGCGAGAACACACCGCCACCCCATCCGAGCCGGCGGGGCGGGAAGTGAACGCGCGGTGAGCGTCGCCGGGAGATCGGATGGCCGCTCGGTCCTCAGGGGTGCAGCGCACGCCCCAGGAAGGCCACGGCGCGCGGGTAGGCGTCGAGGCGGTTGACCCGCTTCGCCAGCCCGTGTCCCTCGTCGTCGTAGACCACCATCTCGACCTCGACGCCGTTGCCCCGCACCGCCGCGGCGACCTGCTCGGCCTCCGAGAGCGGCACCCGCGGGTCGTTCGCGCCGTGGATGACGAACAGTGGCGCCCGCACGTCGCCGATGCGGTTCAGCGGCGAGGCGCGCTCGAGGAACTCGCGGTCGCGCTCGAGCGAGCCGTACTCGCGCTCGCGGTGGGCGCGGCGGTAGGCCGAGGTGTTCTCGAGGAAGGTCACGAGCGACGAGATGCCGACGATGTCGACGCCCGCGGCCCAGAGCCCGGGCTGGAACGCGAGGCCGGCGAGCACCATGTAGCCGCCGTACGACCCGCCCCACAGGGCCGCCCGCGCGGGGTCGAGCCCGAGGCGGGGCAGGTACGCGTGCAGGGCGGCGAGGTCGGCGACCGAGTCGAGCCGGAGATCGACGTCGTCGAGCGAGTACCAGCGCTTGCCGTAGCCCACCGACCCGCGGACGTTCGGCACCAGCACGGTGTGCCCGTCGCCGACGAGCGACTGCACGATCGCGGAGAACGAGCGCACCGACTGCCCCTCGGGTCCGCCGTGCACGATCGTCACGCTCGACCCCGACGGCGTCTCGGGGGCGTACACGAAGCACGGCACCGTCTCGCCGTCGGGCGTCGGCACGCCGTGGCTGGTGGGGGAGACGAACGCGAGGTCCGCGAGCGGTTCGCGCGACGACGCGACGACCGCCGCCCGGCCGCGCTCGGCGTCGACGAGGACGACGTCGGCCGGGGTCGCCGGGTCGGTCCACGTGATCGCGAGGCCGGTCGCGTCGGGCGACCAGCGGGGCACCGTCAGGAAGTCGGCGACGCCGTCGCGCAGGCCCGGGGGCAGGGCCACCTCGCGCAGGAAGGTCCCCTCGGCGTCGTGCACCGTGAGCCGGCTCGCGCCGTCCTCGTCGGTGACGGCCAGGATGCGCTCGCCGTCGGGCGAGAGGCGGCCCGCGACGTCGTGGGCGTCGTCGACGATCAGCCAGGTGAGCGTCCCGGTGACGACGTCGAGCCGGGCCACGCCGAGGTGGTCGCGCCCGGAGTCGGAGGTGACGATCGCGGCCTCGCCGCCGGGGAGCCACTGCAGGCTGCCGTAGCGGGCGTGCTCGTCGGCGTCGGTGAGCTCGGTCGTCGTGTCCCCGGCCAGGAGCAGGACCTGGGAGCTGAGCGCGGGACGGCCGGGGCGCGTCATCAGCGCCTTGGTCCCGTCGTGGCTCACCGCGGCGGCGCCGACCATCCCGCCGCCGTCGTAGAGCACGGACTCGGAGCCGTCGTCGATCCGGCGGACGACGAGGTCGAAGTCGACGCCGTTGCGCCGGTTCGTGGTGTAGACGACCTCGCCGGTCGGCAGGACCTCGACGAGCCCGTGGATGTGGTCCGGATCGTGCACGAGCGGGACGAGGGCGTCCTCGCCGACCGGTCCGGTGACGGCGTCCGGGTCCAGCAGCGAGAGCTGGGCGCGCTCGTTGCCGCCGGCGTCGTGGGAGACGACGACCAGGCGCCGGCCCGGGACGTAGCGCCCGTGCACCGCCCCGTCGAGCTTCGTCAGCGGCACCTGGGCCCCGGTGGGGCGGAGCTCGACCAGCTGGACCGAGCCCGACGCGTCGTGGCCGGCGAGGATGCGTCCCTGCGCGTCGACGTCGAAGGCGCGCCAGGTGGTGGCGTCGAGGAGGCGGTGCAGCAGCGTCTCGGTCATCGCGCCCAGCGTGCCCGGTCGGCGGGCCGCGGCGCGCATCGAGGGCGCGGTTACTGTGGTGACATGCAACCCGGCCAGAGTCCCGAAGGCATGGACATGGGCGCCCTGCTGCAGCAGGCGCAGGCGATGCAGGAGCAGCTGATGTCCGCCCAGGCCGAGCTGGCCGAGGCCGAGGTCACCGGGCAGGCGGGCAACGGCCTGGTCACCGTCACGCAGACGGCCACCGGCGAGGTCCGCTCCGTGCGCATCGATCCGAAGGTCGTCGACCCCGACGACGTCGAGACGCTGCAGGACCTGATCGTCGGGGCGATCTCCGACGCCGCCCAGGCCGCCGCGGCCCTGCAGGCGGAGAAGATGGGCCCGCTCGCCGGCGGGCTCGGGGACATGGGCGGCGGGCTGGGCCTGCCCGGGCAGTAACCCGTCGTGTTCGAGGGGCCGGTCCAGGACCTCATCGACGAGCTCGGGCGCCTGCCCGGCATCGGGCCGAAGAGTGCGCAGCGCATCGCCTTCCACCTCCTCGCCACCGAGGAGGCCGACGTCACGCGCCTGCAGGAGGCCCTGCAGAAGGTGAAGGTCGGCGTCGTGTTCTGCGACGTCTGCGGCAACGTGTCCGAGCAGCCCCGCTGCCGGATCTGCAGCGACGCCCGCCGCGACGCGACGCTCGTGTGCGTCGTCGAGGAGCCCAAGGACGTCCTCGCCGTCGAGCGCACCCGCGAGTTCCGCGGGCGGTACCACGTGCTGGGCGGGGCGCTCGACCCGCTCTCGGGCATCGGCCCCGACCAGCTGCGGGTCCGCGAGCTCCTCACCCGCATCGGCGGCGCGGGCGACGAACCCGAGATCGCCGAGGTCATCCTCGCCATGGACCCGAACACCGAGGGCGAGGCCACGGCCACCTACCTCGTGCGGCTCCTGCGCGACTTCCCGGGCCTCACCGTCACCAAGCTGGCGTCCGGCCTGCCCATGGGCGGCGACCTCGAGTTCGCCGACGAGCTCACGCTCGGCCGGGCCCTCGCAGGCCGCCGCGCCCTCTAGCTCCTACCGCCGGCCCAGCAGTCGCAGGTCGGCCTCGAACTCCGCACGGTCGCGCTCGAGCTCGATGCGCTCGCGGTGCAGGCGCCGTACGCGCTGGCGCGTCGCCTCGCGGTGCATCGACATCCCGATCAGCACGCCGAGCGTCAGCAGTGTCCACACGACCACCACCACGATGATGATGGTCATGGCGGTCATCGCTGCTCGCGGACTGTCCCGCGACGGCGCCCTCGGCGCGCGCTCCTCGATCCGGTCATGGGGTCGTGCCTCCTCCCGGTCGCTTGCGGTGGGAGGTCGGGGATTGCCCGTTCCCCCCACGACTGAGAGTGCTGCATGCCATAGCCACGCACAAGTGCCTTGTGCAATTGCAAGCAACGATTGCGTGACGACATGGCCGTCCGAGGTCTACCGTGTGCGGATCGAAGCCGGTGCGGGGGGAGGCTGGCGGTCAGCTCCGAGCTGGGAGGCGTGCGGATGAGCCAGTCGCCGGGCCCCGTCGTGACCCGCCGCCGCCTCGGCGGCGAGCTCAAGCGCCTCCGCGAAGGCCTGGGTCTCAAGCTCGAAGACGTCGCCCGCAGCCTCGAGTGCTCGCAGTCGAAGATCAGCCGGCTGGAGAACGGCAAAGGCGTCCCGCGCTGGCGCGACGTGCGGGACATGCTCAACGTCTACCGCGTCCCGGAGGGTGACGAGCGGGAGCGCTTGCTGGAATGGGCGCGGACCGGGCAGGCGAAGATGTGGTGGCAGAGCTACGCGGACATCATCCCGACCGGGACGCTGACCTATGTCGAGCTCGAGTGGGACGCGTCGCAGATCGACGCGTTCGACAGCCACATCGTGCACGGGCTCCTCCAGACGCGCGACTACGCCCGCTCCGTGCTCAAAACCTCGTTGGGCGACGCCTACGGCGAGCGGGACTTCGAGCGCCTGACCGAGGTGCGCATGCGGCGTCAGGAGGCCCTGACCGCTGATCACGGCCTGTACTTCCGTTGCGTGCTCGACGAATCGACCCTCTACCGGGTGGTCGGCTCGCCGGAGATCCAGCGGGCCCAGATCGAGCACCTGATCCACATCGCCGAGGCCGAGCACGTCGAGGTTCGGATCATCCCGTTCGCAGCGGGCCTCGTGCCGAACAGCGCGGAGTCCTTCGCCCACCTCAGGTTCGAGGCCGGCATGGGGGAGGGCATCGTCTACGTCGAGCGACCCGGGAACGCCTCGGAGTACCTCTCCGACCCCGACAGTGTCCGCGTGCACCGCGAGTGGATGGCGGTGCTCGTCGCATCGTCGCTGACCGAGTCGGACTCGATACCGCTGATGAAGGCAGCACTCGATCGGCTCCGCGTGTCCTAGCGGTGCCGCCCGCACCGCTCGTTGATCTTGTGCTTCGATCACGCGGTGCGCGATACGCTCCCCGCGATCAAGATCAGCAGCTTCTGCACCGAAGGCGGCTGCGTCGGCGTGGCACTCGATCAGGACGAGGTCCGCGTCGTGGACACGAAGGCGGCGGACGGAGCCCCGCTGCGCTTCACGGCCGAGGAGTGGGCGGCGTTCGTCGCCGGCGTCAAGGCCGGCGAGTTCGATCTCCCCGTGGGCGGCTGACGCCGCAAGATCCTTAGTTGGTGAGCGAACGCTCCGCTCAGCGGAGCATCCGCTCACCAACTCCAGATCTTGCCCGGGCGATCGCCGTCTCGGTGACGAACCCGGTCACATCCGAAGCCGATCGTCACCGAGACCGCGTTCACGGCCCGACGGGCGCGCCCCAGCCTCAGCGCATCGCCCGGTTCACCGCCGACACGACGGCCTTGAGCGACGCCGTGAGGATCGAGCCGTCGATCCCGACGCCCCAGACCTCGACCTCGCCGACCGCGGCCTCCACGTACGCCGCGGCCCGGGCGTCGTCGCCCGCCGACATGGCGTGCTCCGCGTAGTCCAGGACCCGGACGTCGTAACCCACCGACGCGAGGGCGTCGACGAAGGCGGCGATGGGGCCGTTGCCGACGCCCGTGACCTCGTGCAGGTCGCCCTCGACCCGCAGCGTCGCCTCGAGCTCGGCCTTGCCGTCGTCGTGGGTCGACACCCGCGAGCGGACCAGCTCGAGGGGCACCCGGCGCTGCAGGTACTCCTCGGTGAAGATGTCGTACATCTCCTTGGCCGAGACCTCGCCGCCCTCGGTGTCCGTCTGCTCCTGCACGCGACGGGAGAACTCGATCTGCAGACGGCGGGGCATGTCGAGCTGGTGCTCGACCTTCATCAGGTACGCGACGCCGCCCTTGCCCGACTGCGAGTTCACGCGGATGACGGCCTCGTAGGTCCGGCCGACGTCCTTGGGGTCGATGGGCAGGTACGGGACCTCCCACGGGTGGTCGTCGACCGCGTGCCCGGCGGCCGATGCCTCGGACGCCATCGCCTGCAGGCCCTTGTTGATCGCGTCCTGGTGCGAGCCCGAGAAGGCGGTGAACACCAGGTCCCCACCCCAGGGGTGGCGCTCGCCGACGGGGAGCTGGTTGCAGAACTCGACGGTGCGGCGCACCTCGTCGATGTCCGAGAAGTCGATCTGCGGGTCGATCCCCTGCGAGAAGAGGTTCATGCCCAGCGTGACCAGGCAGACGTTGCCGGTGCGCTCGCCGTTGCCGAACAGGCAGCCCTCGATGCGGTCGGCGCCGGCCTGGACGCCGAGCTCGGCGGCGGCGACGCCGGTGCCGCGGTCGTTGTGGGGGTGCAGCGACAGGATGATCGAGTCCCGGCGGGCCAGGTGGCGGTGCATCCACTCGATGGAGTCCGCGTAGACGTTCGGGGTCGCCATCTCCACGGTGGCCGGCAGGTTGACGATCATCGGGCGCTCGGGGGTGGGCTCCCAGACGTCGCCGACCGCGTCCACGATCTCCTTGGCGTAGGAGAGCTCGGTGCCCGTGTAGGACTCCGGCGAGTACTGGAAGCGCCAGTCGGTGTCCGGGCGCTTCTCGGCCTCGCGGCGGACCAGCTCCGCGCCGTCGGTGGCGATCTTCGTGATGCCGTCGCGGTCGGACCGGAACACGACCCGGCGCTGCAGGATCGACGTCGAGTTGTAGAGGTGGACGACGGCGGAGTGTGCGCCCTCGAGCGACTCGAAGGTCCGCGTGATCAGCTCGGGGCGCGCCTGCGTCAGGACCTGGATGCGCACGTCGGCGGGGATCGCGTCCTGCTCGATGATCTCGCGGACGAAGTCGAAGTCGGTCTGGCTGGCCGCCGGGAAGCCGACCTCGATCTCCTTGTAGCCCATGCGGACGAGCAGGTCGAACATCCGGCGCTTGCGGGCCGGGGACATCGGGTCGATCAGCGCCTGGTTGCCGTCCCGCAGGTCGACGGCACCCCAGAGCGGAGCCTTGGTGATCACGCGGTCCGGCCACGTCCGGTCCGGCAGCGAGATCTTCTCGACGACGTCGGCGAACGGCTTGTAGCGATGGACCGGCATGCGACTCGGCCGCTGGGTGTTCCAGTCCGGCTGGTCGGCGGGGATCTCGCCGTCGGGCTGGACGACGGTCGAGCGGATGTCGCCGATCGGACCGTCGCCGATGGGCGAGCCGGGGGTGATGCTCATGGGTGTCGCGCTCCTGGGGTCCTGCAGCTCTGCAAGGGATGGCGACCGGCAGCGCGCATCACCCGCGGCAGGGGGCCGGTCTGTTCAGACCCCGCCGCGGCGGCGAAGGAGCAGCCCGAGGACTGCGAGCGCGCGAGACATCGCCCTCCACGGTAGACCCGCGCCCCGCCGAGCCGGTACCCCGGGCGCCCGTCCGGACGTGCGCCGACCTGCCGATCAGGCCGCTGAACTGCGCCGATGAACCGCTCGTGACCCAGGTCGCACACCTGGCTACCGACGAGTCACTTCGCGTGCCATGATGACCCGCATGGCGCAGGATGCGGGTACGGAGACCTCCGAACAGCGGCGTTCGCACACCCAGGACGACCTCCGCGCGCTCACCCGGAAGGTCCTGACGGTCGCCGCCTCCGTCATCCGGATCCTCACGGTCATCTTCGCGGCGATCCTGGTGATCCACGTGATCCTCGCGGTCGCCGGCGCGAACCCCGCCAACGGGATCACGATCTTCTTCAGCGACCTCGCGAACAACCTCACGCTCGGGATCGGCGACCTGTTCCTGCCGGCCAGTGAGTCCCTGCGGATCATCCTCAACTTCGGCCTCGCGGCCCTCGTGTGGATCGCGATCGGGATCGTCGTCTCGAAGCTGCTGAACGCGCTCGCCCCGTAGTCCCGTCGGGGTGGTCCCAGCCACCTCGTGATCTCCCCCGCCTCGGATAGGGTCGCCACGGGCATCCCGACCAGCAGGTGGAGGTCAGTCGCGGTGGCACTCGTCGTCCAGAAGTACGGCGGCTCGTCCGTCCAGGACGCGGAGCGGATCCGTCGGGTGGCCGAGCGGATCCTGCGCACCGGCAAGGACGGCAACGACGTCGTCGTCGTCGCGTCCGCGATGGGCGACACGACCGACGAGCTGACCGACCTGGCGACGCAGGTCCACCCCAGCCCGCCGCCGCGGGAGCTCGACATGCTCCTCACCTCCGGCGAGCGCATCTCCAACGCGCTGCTGGCCATGGCGATCAACGCGCAGGGCGGGCGGGCCCGGTCGTTCACCGGCTCGCAGGCCGGGATGATCACGACCGGCAAGCACGGAGACGCACGGATCGTCGACGTCACCCCGGGCCGGATCCACGCCGCCCTCGCCGAGGACCACATCGCGCTCGTCGCGGGGTTCCAGGGCGTCAGCGCGGACTCCAAGGAGATCACGACGCTGGGGCGCGGCGGCTCGGACACGACCGCGGTGGCGATGGCGGCCGCGATGAAGGCCGACGTCTGCGAGATCTACACCGACGTCGACGGCGTCTATTCGGCCGACCCGCGCATCGTGCCCGACGCGAAGCTGCTCGAGACCATCACCTACGAGGAGATGCTCGAGATGGCCGCGTGCGGGGCCAAGGTGCTGCACCTGCGCGCCGTGGAGTACGCGCGCCGCGAGAACGTGCCCCTGCGGGTGCGCTCGTCGTACAACGACAAGCCCGGCACGACCATCGTCGGGTCCATCGAGGAGCTCAGCGTGGAACAGGCGGTCCTCACCGGCGTCGCGCACGACCGGTCCGAGGCGAAGATCACCGTGGTCGGCGTGCCCGACCAGCCCGGGTTCGCGGCGCGCATCTTCCGCGCCGTGGCCGACGTCGAGATCAACATCGACATGGTGCTGCAGAACGTCTCGCACCTGAAGACGGGCAAGACCGACGTGACCTTCACGCTGCCGGTCAAGGACGGCCCGAGGGCCGTGGAGGCGCTCGCCGCCGTGCAGGGCGAGGTCGGCCACGAGGACGTCGTGTACGACGAGCACGTGGGCAAGGTGACGCTGGTCGGCGCGGGCATGCGCAGCCACCCGGGCGTCACGGCGACGTTCTGCGAGTCACTGGCCGAGGCCGGCGTGAACATCGAGATGATGAACACCTCGGAGATCCGCATCTCCGCGCTGATGCGCGACACCCAGCTCGACGACGCCGTCCGGGCGCTCCACGACGCCTTCGACCTCGGGGGCGACGAGGAGGCCGTGGTGCACGCAGGAACGGGGCGCTGATCATGACCACTCTCGCCATCGTCGGGGCGACCGGAGCGGTCGGCTCCGTCATGATCGACATCATCGACGCACGCGAGAGCGTGCCCTGGAGCGAGATCCGGCTCATCGCCTCGCCCCGCTCGGCCGGCCGACGGCTCACGGTGCGCGGGCAGGAGATCGAGGTCGTCGCGCTCTCGCCGGAGGCGTTCGACGGCGTCGACATCGCCATGTTCGACGTCCCCGACGCCGTCAGCGCCGAGTGGGCGCCGGTCGCGGTGTCGCGCGGCGCGATCGCGGTCGACAACTCCGGGGCCTTCCGCATGGACCCCGACGTGCCGCTCGTGGTGCCGGAGGTCAACGCCGACGCCGCCCACACGCGGCCCAAGGGCATCGTCTCGAACCCGAACTGCACGACGCTGTCGATGATGGCCGCGCTCGGCGCCCTGCACCGCGCGTTCGGGCTGCGCGAGCTGGTCGTCGCGAGCTACCAGGCCGCGTCCGGCGCGGGGCAGGAGGGCATCGACCGGCTGCAGGCCGAGCTCTCCGCGGTCGCGGGCAAGGGCGTCGGCCACCGCGCCGGCGACGTCCGCGAGGCGCTCTCGGCGGCCGGGCTCGACGGCGACTCGCCGTTCCCCGCCCCGCTGGCGCTCAACGTCGTCCCCTGGGCGGGCTCGGGGAAGGACGGCGGGTGGACCTCCGAGGAGCTCAAGGTCCGCAACGAGTCCCGCAAGATCCTCGGGCTGCCCGAGCTCAAGGTGTCGGCCACCTGCGTACGCGTCCCCGTGATCACGACGCACGCGCTGGCGGTGCACGCGACCTTCGCGAACCCCGTCGACGTCTCCACGGCGCACCAGGTGTTCGCCGCGCAGCCCTCGATCGTGCTGGTCGACGAGCCGGAGTCGCAGCGCTTCCCGACCCCGGCCGATGTCGTCGGCGAGGACCCGACCTACGTCGGGCGCGTGCGGCAGGCCCTCGACTTCCCCGACACGCTCGACTTCTTCGTCTGCGGCGACAACCTCCGCAAGGGCGCGGCGCTCAACACCTACGAGATCGCCGAGGAGCTCGTCCGGGCCTGAGTCCGGGAGGCAGGGCGCCTCGGCGGCGCCCGATATCACCCGGACGCACGTCATGTGCACCTCTGCGGTGACTTAACGTGCTAGTGCGCGCTTGCCCGGGGGGAGGGCCAATGGCGCTCACTCCGACGGTGTTCGTGAGCTACCGCCGCGACGACACGAAGCATCTCGCCGGTCGTCTCTACGACCGGTTGGCGAGCAGCCTTTCCGCGGACCGGGTGTTCGTGGATGTGAGCACCATCGATCCTGGCGAAGACTTCGGCAGCGCGATCGAGCGTGCGGTGACCTCCGCAGACGTCGTACTCGTGCTCATCGGACGCCAGTGGCTCCGTCTTGATCCTCGACCCCGTACCGACGCTGACGACGTCGTCCTCCACGAGGTCCGTACGGCGCTCCGGAGTGCGGCTCGGGTCATCCCGGTGCTCGTCGACGGTGCCGAGATGCCGCCGCCTTCTCGGCTGCCGCCCGACATCCGGCCACTGGTGCGTCGACAGGCGTTGGCAGTGGACCACGCGAGCTTCGACGCGGACGCGAACGCACTGCTCCGGGTGATCCGAGGGGCGCCGGTGCGAGTTCCCTGGTGGCGACGGCATCGGGTGGGGATCGCTGCAACACTCGTCGTCGGGATCATCGCGGCATTGATCGTGGGCGTCCTTGCACGCGAGGGCGTGGCCCCGGCGGTTGCCACACCTGAGGCCGGCCCCACAGCCCCGCCCGGCCCAGCGCGGACGTGCACGCCACTCGGAGGATCCGCTGCCACGCTCCTCTCGAATCCGCAGGTGATACGCCAGAACGACGGGCCCGGCGTCTTCGAGCCCGTCGCCGACGGGGTCCGGCTGACGTCTCCGCTGGGCACTGACCTTCGCACCGAGAACGGGAGTCTCACGACGCCGTTCCTCGCCGTTCCCGTCGGCGGCGACTTCATGATCGAGGCGCAGATGCAGGTGGCGCCCACCCGTCCGTACTCCGCGGCTGGGCTTCTGCTCGCGCGGGATGCGGACAACTATGTGCGGCTCGAGCGCGGTATCGGGTCCTTCGACGCGGTGGCCTTCGAGTTCGCCGTGAACGGACGACATCAGAAGCTTCACGGCCCCTTCCGCGGCGATCCGCTGCCAATCCGTACCGAGGCCGTCCGCGTCGGGCTGCGGCTCGAGCGACACGGCGATCAGGTGACCGCCTGGTGGCGAGACGTCACCGCGGGTGGCTCGTGGCAGGCGCTCACCGGCGCCGCGCCGTTGTCGGGTGATGCCCTCGCCGGGGCGACGGTTCTCGATACGGGAGCCACCGACAGTGCCGACCCGAACGGCCTCGGTGCCACGCTTGAAGGTATGGCCGTGACCTGCCTGTCGAGCTGAGCAGGCCGTTGACCCTTTTCTTGACCCATTCCAATCTCGGTGGCACCGTCGGGTCATGACTCCACGGACCGGCGACCAGGACGACCCGGTGGTCGATCCTGACGTCGGGACGCCCTGGCTCACGCACCACCACGTGGCCGACCCGCGAGCGCGGCTGCGCGCCGCCGGCCTGCGGGTGACGGCGCCGCGGCAGGCGGTCCTCGGCGTGCTCAGCGAGCACCCGCACTCGACCGCCGACTCCGTGGCCGCCGCGGTCCGGGTGCGGCTGGGGTCGGTGTCCACCCAGGCCGTCTACGACGTCCTCGCCGCGTGCGTGGACGCCGGCCTGGTGCGCCGCATCGAGCCCGCCGGCTCGGCGGCGCGGTACGAGACGAGAACGGGGGACAACCACCACCACGTGGTCTGTCGGTCGTGCGGCGCCACGGCCGACGTCGACTGCGTGGTCGGTGAGGCGCCCTGCCTGCACCCGTCCTCCGCCGAGGGCTTCGTCATCGACGAGGCCGAGGTCGTGTTCTGGGGAACCTGCCCGGCCTGTCGCGCCGCCGGAACGGGTAACCCCTCGCACCCGCGGGACCAGCGCGCTCCCGTCGGTGTGATGCACGACAGCGTCCACCACCACGAGGAGAGGTATTCGTGACCTCCAACCACCCGTACGCCACCGACGACGCCGGCATCCCGGCCCCGAGCCACGAGTTCTCCGCGACGGTCGGGACCGACGGTCCGCTGGTGCTGCAGGACCACTACCTGATCGAGCAGATGGCGAACTTCAACCGGGAGCGCATCCCGGAGCGCCAGCCGCACGCCAAGGGCGCGGGGGCGTTCGCGAAGTTCGAGGTCACGCAGGACGTCACCGCCTACACCAAGGCCGCGGTCTTCCAGCCCGGCGAGGTCACCGAGGGCCTCATCCGCTTCTCCACCGTCGCCGGTGAGCGCGGCAGCCCCGACACCTGGCGCGACCCGCGCGGCTTCTCGCTGAAGCTGTGGACCCGCGAGGGCAACTGGGACATGGTCGGCAACAACACGCCGGTCTTCTTCATCCGCGACCCCATGAAGTTCCAGAACTTCATCCGCTCGCAGAAGCGCCTGGCCCGCAACGGCCTGCGCGACCACGACATGCAGTGGGACTTCTGGACGCTCTCGCCCGAGTCGAAGCACCAGGTCACGTGGCTCATGGGTGACCGCGGTCTGCCGGAGACCTGGCGTCACATGAACGGCTACGGCAGCCACACCTACATGTGGATCAATGCCGCGGGCGAGGAGTTCTGGGTGAAGTACCACTTCATCTCGGACCAGGGCATCAAGTGCCTGACGCAGGACGAGGGCGACCGGCTCGCGGGGGCGGACGCCGACTACCACCGCCGTGACCTCTACGAGGCCATCGAGCGGGGCGAGTTCCCGAGCTGGACCCTGAAGGTGCAGATCATGCCCTTCGAGGACGCGAAGACCTACCGGTTCAACCCGTTCGACCTGACCAAGGTGTGGCCGCACAGCGACTACCCCCTCCAGGAGGTCGGGAAGCTGACGCTGAAGCGCAACCCCGAGGACTTCCACACCGAGATCGAGCAGGCCGCGTTCGAGCCAAACAACCAGCCCCCGGGGCTCGCGCTGTCGCCGGACAAGATGCTGCTGGCCCGCGGGTTCTCCTACGCGGACGCGCACCGCGCCCGCCTCGGGGTCAACTACAAGCAGATCCCGGTGAACTCGCCGCGGGGCACCGACGCGCACCCGTACACCGTCGCGGGCGCGATGCGCGTCGTGAACTCGCCGGACCCGGTCTACGCCCCCAACACCAAGGGCGGCCCGCAGACGACCGAGACGATCCAGCCGCCGACGTGGTACTCCGACGGCCAGATCCAGCGCGCGGCCTACGTGCCGCACGCCGAGGACACCGACGAGATCCAGGCCCGCACGATGATGCTCGAGGTCTGGGACGACGCGGCGCGCGACCGCTTCGTCGAGAACGTCTCCGGCCACCTCGCCGACGGCGTCGGCGACGACGTCCTGGCCCGCGCGTTCGACTACTGGAAGTCGATCGACGAGGGCATGGGACAGCGCGTCGAGGACCGCGTCCGTGAGCTCACGGGCAAGGAGCGGAAGGTCCTCTCGCAGAGCTGAGGCTCACCTATCGCGGCCCGTCTCACACGCTGAGGCGGGCCGCGAGGTGGTTCCGGGGCCGATTACGGGGCATCCTCAATCTGGAACCATTCCAGACTACGGTTGCGAAGGAGCTGACCACCACCATGGCCACCGCACCGATCACCAGCCCGCTCACCGACGACGCCAAGCAGATCGTCGGGACGGTCCTGCAGGACTCGCTGGCCGACTACGTGGACCTGTCCCTGACCGCCAAGCAGTGGCACTGGAACGTCGTCGGCACCAACTTCCGCGAGGCGCACCTGCACCTCGACGAGCTGGTCGACCTCGCCCGGACCTACTCCGACGAGGTCGCCGAGCGTGCGGCCGCCCTCGGCGTCTCGCCCGACGGGCGCGCCGAGACGGTCGCCAAGAGCAGCGGCCTGCCCACCACCGACGAGGGGTGGCGCAAGGTCGAGGACGTCAACGCCGCGGTCGTCGAGACGCTCGCGACGCTCATCGCCCGCCTCCGCGAGCGCATCGCCGTCACCGACCAGCCCGACCCGGTGACCCAGGACCTGCTCATCGGCCAGACGGCCAAGATCGAGGAGGCCCACTGGATGTGGCAGGCCAAGACGGCCTGATCGCCACCTGACGCACACGGCCCGCCCGCGACGCCGTCGCCGGCAGGCCGTCGTGCGTCTCAGGCCGGGACGGGCAGGCCGAGGGCCCGGCGGGCGAAGGCGATCTCCGCGACCGTGTGCTTCAGCGTCTCGGCGACGACGAGCGAGCCGTGGCCGGCGTCGTAGCGGACCATCGCGTAGGGCACGTCCCGCGCGGCCAGGGCGTCGAGGTAGTTGTCGATCTGGCGGATCGGGCAGCGCGGGTCGTTCTCGCCGGCCAGCACGAGCACTGGGGCGCGCACGGCGTCGACCCAGGTCAGCGGCGAGGCCTCGGTGTAGCGCTCGGGCACCTCGGAGGGCGAGCCGCCGAACAGCGACCGGTCGAAGGCGCGCAGCGGCTCCATCTCGTCCTCGTAGGCCGCGAGGTAGTCGGCGACGGGGACGCCCGCGCAGCCGACGGCCCAGCGCTCCGGCTGGCGGCCCAGACCGAGCAGCGTCAGGTAGCCGCCCCACGACCAGCCCTCGAGCACGCACGCCGCCGGGTCGGCGAGGCCGGTGGACACGGCCCACTCGTGCACCGCGGCGACGTCCTCCAGCTCCGTCGTGCCCGGGCGCCCCTCGATGGCGTCCCGCCACGCCGAGCCGTAGCCCGACGAGCCGCGGTAGTTCACGTGCACGACCGCGAAGCCCGCGTCCAGCCAGACGGCACGGACCGCGGAGTAGCGGTCCTCGTCCGCGGCCTGGGGCCCGCCGTGGATCATGAAGACGGTCGGGACCGCGCCCGCCGTGCCCTCGGGCCGCGCCCACAGGGCGTGCACCGCGCCGGCCGGGCCCTCGACCCAGGCGTCGTCCAGCGCCACCGACGGCGCCGGTCGCTCGCCCGGCGGGGCGAGGAGCTCGGTGTCGGAGCCGTCGGGGCGCAGCGCCCGCACCGACGACGGGTACTGCGCCGACGACCAGGCGTACTCGACGGTGCCGTCCGGGCGGACGTCCGCGCCGCCCACCGACCCGGAGGCCGTCGGCAGCGTGGTCAGCGCGCCCGTCGCGAGGTCGTAGCGGTGCAGTGTCGTCCGCCCGGCCCGCGTGTGCGCCACGAGCAGCGCCGAGGCGTCCGGATAGAAGCCGGCCGACAGGTCGCCGGGCAGGTCGATGTCCAGCTCGGTCTCGGTGTCGGTGGCGAGGTCCCAGATCAGCAGCTCGTCGCGGCCGCGGCGCTCGTGGCCCACGAGCAGGCGCTGGTCACCCTCGACGGGCGCGAACTCGATCGGGTCGAGCCCCTGGCCCTCGCCGTCGTGCCGCTCGCCCACCGCGTCGCCGTCGGCGAGGCGCAGCACCCGCACGGCGGGGTGGCGGGAGTCGCCGTGCTCGGCGTGCGAGATGGCGAGCAGGGTCTCGTCGCGGGAGAGCGCGCCGACGCCCGCGTCCTCGGTGTGGGTGTAGACGACCCGGGCCTCGCCGCCGTCGTCGCTGACCGCGAGCGTCGACCCGTCGTCGGTCGACCAGCCGACGGCGACCGTGCGCCGGCCCAGCTCGAGCCCGGCGGGATAGCCCGGTGCGGCGCCCGCGACGGCCGGGACCGCGCCGCCGGACCCGGCCTCGAACGGCTCGCGGACCCACACCCCGAACTCGTCACCGTCGTGGTCGTCGAACCACCAGATCGCGGTGCCGTCGGTGCTCATGGCCCCGCCGCGCGTGCCCTGGGGTCGGTCGGTGACGCGGCGGTGCTCGTCCACGGCCCGGTCCCAGGAGTAGATCTCCCAGGTCCCGGTGGCGTTCGAGGAGTAGACGCTGCGCTCCGGGGCATCCCGCGCCCAGTCCGGCACCGACACCCGCGCCGCGGTGAAGCGACCCCGCCAGCGGGACTCGACGGCGGGATCGCCGAACAGGGCGTCGGGGATGTCCGGGACCGGGTCCGGGCGGCGCGGCGTCGTCGAGGTCATAGCCGGATCCTGCCGGAGCCGGTGCGCCGGGGCGGTCGGTGGAGGGGTCCGTGGACCAGGATGCGGGGTGGGGGGAGGACGCGTGAGCGAGATGGATCCCGAGGAGACGCCGCCGAACATGGCGCGCGTCTTCGACCACTACCTGGGCGGCACCGAGAACACCGTCGTCGACCGGGAGTTCGCCGCCGAGGTCGACCACGTGCTGCCCGGCATGGGCGCGCTGTGCCGTGGACACCGCCGGTTCTCCGCGACCGTGGTCGACGCGTGGTGCGCCGAAGGTGTCGACCAGTTCCTCGAGCTCGGCTCCGGCCTCCCGACCGTCGACCACGTGCACACCCGGGCGCGTCGCCGGCACCCCGACGCCCGGGCCGTCTACGTCGACTGGGACGCCGTCACGGTCGCCCACGCGCGGCGGCTGCTCACCGGCGAGCGGGGCGCGGCGGTGGTGCACGCGAACGCCCGGGACGCGGCCTCCGTGCTGGCCGCGGCGGGAGACGTCCTCGACCTGACCCGCCCGGTCGGTGTCCTCGCCGTCGGCGTGCTCCACTACCTCTCCGACGAGGACGCGGCGGCGGCGATGCACGTCTACACCGAGGCGCTCGCGCCGGGCGGCCGGCTCGCGATCTCGCACCTCACCGGCGCCGCCCGGCCCGACATCGAGACCTGGGCGACGATCAACCACGGCGGCTGGAGCTACGCGCCGCGTCTGCGGGATCCCGCCGACATGCTGGGGTGGCTCGCCGGACTGGACGTCCCCGAACCCGGCTGGGTCTCCGCCCCCGACTGGCGGCCGGACGGCGCGGTCCCCGGGGCGGACACCGCGGCGAGCGGACTGTGGGGTGTGGTCGCGCGGCGGGCGGCCGGCCGGGGATGATCGGTCGGTGATCGGGACACACCGGCACGGTGACGTGCACGAGATCCGCGTCGACCGCACCGAGCGCCGCAACGCCCTCGACACCGCGCACTGCCGCGACCTGCACGCCGCGGTCGACGCCGCGGTGGCCGGCGGTGCCCGGGTGCTGGTGCTGACCGGCGAGGGCACGGCGTTCTGCTCCGGCGCGGACCTCGACACCATCGGCGACCCGGACTTCCTGGCCGCGCTCTACGGCATGCTGCACCGCCTCGTCGCGATCCCGGTCCCCGTCGTGGCCGCCGTGCACGGCCCGGCGATCGGCGCGGGCACGCAGCTCGCGCTCGCCGCCGACCTGCGCGTCGTCGACGCCCCCGGCGTCTTCGGGCTCCCGACCGCCGCCCTCGGCCTCGCCGTCGACCCCTGGACGGTGCGCCGGCTGGCCCTCGTCGCCGGCGGCGGCGCGGCGCGCCGGATGCTGCTGGCGTGCGAGCGCTTCGACCACGACGCCGCGAGCGCCGCGGGGCTCGTCGACCGGGTCGGGGACCGCGACGCGGCCCTGGCCTGGGCGAGCGAGATCGCCGCGCTCGCGCCCCTCACGCTCGCCTACAACAAGCTCGCGGTCACCCGGCTGCTCGAGGACGCCCCGGTGCCCGACCAGGTCGCCGCGGCGTTCGACGCCTGCTGGGCGAGCGAGGATCTGGCCGAGGGCCGGCGTGCGCGCGAGGAGAAGCGGGCGCCGGTGTTCCGGGGTGCCTGACGGCATGTGAGCACTTCGGAGTGCTCAGGCACTCCGAAGTGCTCACATGGCGGAGCCACCAGGCCAGTGCGTCAGCGTGTCGATGTAGAGCTGCCGCACGCCCTCGATGCGCTCGTCGAGGTCCTCGCGCGTCCAGTCGGCGACGGAGATCGGCGGCAGTGCCGCGACCTGGACGACGCCGGGGTGGATGATCATCGCGTTGCGGCTCATCAGCTCGCCGGTGTTGCGGAACACCAGCGGGACGATCGGCACCCCGGCCTGCATGGCCAGGTGGAACGCGCCCTTCTTGAACTTCCCGGGCGTCGGGGTGGGCGAGCGGGTGCCCTCGGGCGCGATGACGATCGAGGTGCCCTCGCGCAGGCGCTCGACGGCCGGCTCGAGGGCCTTGCGGGCCTGGGCGTTGTCGTCGCGGTCGACGAACGCCGTCTCCAGCAGGCGCATCAGGCCACCGAAGAGCGGGTCGGTGGCGAGCTCCTTCTTCGCCACGGAGACGAAGTTGCCGCGCATCAGCGCCCCGAGCACGAGGACGTCGAGCTGGCTCTGGTGGTTGAACAGGAAGACCGCCGGCCGCGCGCCCCAGATGTTCGCGGCGCCGTGCACGTCGAGCGAGACCCCGGACGCGATCAGGGACAGGTCGCCGCCGACGCCGATGCCGAGGTTGAGCCCGGCGCGTCGCGATCCGCCGAGCAGGCCGAGACCGAGGCCGGTGGCGAAGCCGCCCATCATCCCGGCGAACGTCGCCGCGGTCCGGGCGATCTCCACCGGCGTCGTCCACGGACGGCCGGCGAAGTCGAGGGCGGGCCAGCCGCGCTCGGCCGCGGCGCGGCGCAGGCCGGCACTGGGGTTGACCGCGCACGGGTGGGCCACGGTCGCGAGGAAGGGGACGTCCTCGCCGCCGTTCGAGTACGCGAAGCTCGCGTCGAGGTCGACGTCGTGGGCCGCCGCGAACTCCTTGACCGCGGCCGCCTTGCCCTCCCCGTAGGGCGAGCGCCCGTCCGGGCGGCCGGTGAGCGTGCCGTCCTCGCCGACCTCGACGGCCGTGTAGATCGTGTGCTCGACGCCCAGGGCCTTCGCGGCCGGCTCGACCTGGAACCGCGTCGCCGAGCTGGCCAGCACCACGGTGTGGCCCTTCTCCAGGTGCGCGCGCACGAGGCGCCACGCCTCGGGGTAGACGCTCGGGCCGATCTCGTCGCGGAAGAGCCGGTTGCCGATCTTCTCGAGCTCGGCGGGCGTGCGCCCCGCCCAGGTCCGCAGCGTGATGCCGAGGAACTTGCGGAAGTCCTCCTCGCCGTGCAGGCCCTGCCAGCCGCTCGCCAGCGTCTCGAGGGTCGTGCGCGGGTGCAGGTCGAGGTTCTTGACGTGGTGGCGCATGAAGGCGGTGACGGAGTAGCCCGCGATCACGGTGCCGTCGAAGTCGAAGAACGCCCCGACCTCCGGGCCCTCGGGGGAGCGCTCGACGGCCTCCATCAAGCCCTCGGCCGTTGTCTCAGGGTCGGACACCCGCGGACTCCTGTCGGTTGGTCGCGTCGGTCTCGTCGATGGCCACGACCCTCTCCACTACCCCGCGCACCTCGGCGGCGAACGCGCGGCGCCGGGTCGCGAGGTCGGCCTCGCCCGCACGGGGCGCGGTGTTGGGGGCGAGGAGGCCCCGGTTGGACGCCAGGCGCACCGCCGAGGCGAAGAGCTCCCGCGACAGCGACTCGGGCCCGTGCAGCTTGCCCTGCAGGAGCAGCTGCTGCCCGACGGCGCCGCAGCGCTCGAGCAGCGCGTCCTCGTCGACCGGGGTGTCGGGGTCGTGCTCGGCGAGGCGCTCGGCCACCACCCACTGGGCGTCGACGAACGAGCGCAGGACGCGATGGGCGCAGAGGAAGCGGCTCTGCCGCAGCATCTTGCGGGTGCGGGCGACGTCGCCGTCGTCGGAGCGCCAGTCCGGGTCGATGAGCGTGAGCTCGGAGATCAGCTCGGCCCGGAAGGTCTCCTTGTCGGGGAAGAAGAACTCGTACTTGAGCAGGTCGCGCAGGTCGAGGGCGGCCTCGAAGCCCTTGGCCAGGGCCTCGCGCCCGGTGACGTCGCCGACCTCGAGGATCGCGAGCTCGACGATCGCGCGGTTGACGAAGTGGTGGATCGCCGAGTTGCGATAGAACGCGGCGACGATGTGGTGCCCGCTCTCGACCGAGAACACCGGCTCGGAGCCCTCGGTGTAGGCGCTGACGACCTTCTCCCGGCGCAGGGAGAGCAGCGCCTCGGCGACCCCGCCGTTGGTGCGCAGCGACGCGATGCCCGTCTCGGGCAGCCCACGCGCGTCGACGTAGTCGAGCACCGGCTCGACCACGCGACGGACCTGCGAGAGCGTCAGGGCACGGTCGCGCACGCCGAGGAGGGCGAGCGCCGCGAGCGCGATCGGGGTGACCGGCGTGACCCGGTTGATCCGCACGAAGACCTCGAACGCGGTCTTCTGCAGCGCGAGGCGACGGGCCGCCGAGTCCTCGTCGGCGATGTCGGCGTCGTCCCGCGTCTCGGGGTCGGTGTCGAGCGCCGGGTCGTTGGCGGCGGAGAGGGCCGCGCGCAGCGAGAGCGGTTCCCCGAAGCTCACGTGCACCCCGCCCACCGGGCGCCGTTGCGCCCGCGCGTAGCCGGCCAGCCAGCGCAGGCCCTCGGGGGTCTTGGCGGCACCGGTCTGCTCGGCCGCCATCTGGTGCACCTCCTGCAGCTGGTCGTGGATGATCGACACCGGGACGAGGAAGACGTCCTCGGTGCGACGCGTCTCCACGGCGCTGGCCACGTCGGAGAGCAGTCCGTACTTGGGCGGGCGGAGCTTGCCGGTGCGGGTGCGCCCGCCTTCCATGTACCACTCGAGGTTGAAGCGCTTGGCGCACAGCCAGGAGAAGTACTCCCGCACCACGGCCTTGTAGACCGCGTCGCCCCCGAAGCTGCGGCGGATGAAGATGATCCCGCTGCGGCGGGCGAGCTGCTCGAGCCCGAAGATCCTCAGGTTGTCGCCGCCCAGCACGTGGTTGCGCGGGAAGTCGTTGCTGCGCAGTACGTCGGCGAGCACGAACGGGTCGGTGTACGACCGGTGCGACGGGAGGAAGACGAGCGCGTGCTCCGCGTTGAGCGCGCGCAGCGGCTCGAGGCCCGTGGTGTCGGCGTGCACCGTCCAGGCCTTCTCGTGCATGGGGCGCAGCACGCCGGAGAACAGGTCGACGGCGGCGGGGTCCTGCGAGGCGACGATGCTCTCGAGGTCGGTCGCGGCCTCGGTCGCCACGTCGTCCTCGGACCGGCCCGTGGCGGCCGCCAGCCGGCGGATCTCGCGGGCGAAGTGGCCCGATCCGACGATCTGGCCGGCGACCTCGCGGGGCACCTTGAACCGGTTGCCGGTCAGGGCCCGCTCCGCCCGGTCCAGGGCGAGCGCGGCCTGCCCGGCGACGAACTGGACGAAGTCGGCGTTGTCCGAGGCCTCGCGCTCGCGGCGGTGGCGGCGCATCAGCTCCAGCACCGTCGCCGGCCGCCCGACCACCACCTTGTGCTGCGGTGGTGTGCGTCGGGCCGCGCGGGCCCGCGCCCGCAGCGCCCACCCGCGGGTGAGGACGTCGGCGAGCCGCGCGAGCGTGCGGTCCGGCTCCCGCTCGGTCGACCACACCACGCGCACGGGCACGAGCAGCGGGTTGTCGCCGCGGGTGAGACGGCCTGCGAGCTGCTGGCCCTCCGCCGGCAGCACCTCGACGCCCCGCCCGTTCGCGCTCGACCCGTTGCGGACCTCGCCGAGCCAGCGGTCGATGATGCGGCGCTCGGTGTTCGACGGGGCGTCGACGAGGACGACGAGGGACCGGTCACCGGAATCCGGGAGATGCGCCGTGTCGGCCTGCGTGCTCACGCCGGACCTCCCGCCATCGCCACACCGCGTGCCCGGCGACCCGTCGCGGTCACCGTCGTGCCTGGTCCCGGACCCTACCCGGTGGTGTGGTGCGACGACCCGCGGTGAACGGCGTCGCGGGCGGCGTCGGTGAGGGCATGCACGGGTACGCACCCGACGACAGTTGATCGTCGAAGAACACAGGAGCATCCACCGTGCCGACCATGCGCGCCGTCCAGGTCCCCGCGGCCGGAGGCGACCTCGAGCTCGCCGAGCGCGACCTGCCCACCCCGGGGCGCGGCGAGGTCCGCGTGCGGGTGCAGGCCTGCGGGGTCTGCCACAGCGACATGTTCGCCAAGGAAGGCGTCATGCCGGCCACGCCGTTCCCGATCGTGCCCGGCCACGAGATCGTCGGGACGGTCGACGAGATCGGCCCGGACGTCCTCGGCGACTGGACCGCGGGCGACCGCGTCGGCGTCGGCTGGTTCGGCGGGGCGTGCCACCACTGCGGCCCCTGCCGGCGCGGCGACTTCATCACCTGCGAGAACGGGCGGATCCCCGGCGTCACCTTCGACGGCGGCTACGCCGACGCCGTCGTCGTGCCCGCCGACGCGCTCGCGCACGTCCCCGACGAGCTCTCCGCCGAGGAGGCCGCGCCACTGATGTGCGCGGGCGTGACGACCTACCACGCGCTGCGCGAGAGCCCGGCCCGTCCCGGCGACCGCGTCGCGGTGCAGGGCGTCGGCGGCCTCGGGCACCTCGGCATCCAGTTCGCCGCCCGGATGGGCTTCGAGGTCGTCGCGGTCTCCCGCGGCCGCGACAAGGAGGACCTCGCCCGCAAGCTCGGCGCCCACGCCTACGTCGACAGCCAGGCCGAGGACCCCGCCCAGGCCCTCGCCGCGATGGGTGGCGCCACGGTCGTGCTGGCCACGGCCACCAGCGGCGAGGCGATCTCCGGGCTGGTGGGCGGGCTCGACCGCCGCGGCCAGCTGCTCGTCGTGGGCGCCGCGGAGAGCCCGATCCAGGTCGACGCGATGAGCCTCATCGCGCCGGTGGCGAGCATCGCCGGCCACGCGTCCGGGACCTCGATCGACTCCGAGGACACCCTGCGCTTCGCGCGGCTCACCGACGTCCGTCCGATGATCGAGACGATGCCGCTCGAGCGGGCGCCCGAGGCCTACGACCGGATGATGGCGAACGACGCCCGGTTCCGGATGGTGCTCACCACCGGCCAATGATCAGGTCGGGGCGGTGAACCCCTGCGCGATCCGCGTGAACTCCCACGGTGCCTGGGCGATGCCGCTGCAGTCGTCGGCCTCGTCCCGGGTGCCGGGGCACGAGCCGTTGTCCCGGGCCAGGGCCCAGAAGCCGACGGCGCCGTAGCCGCGGGCGCGCGCGTCGTCCACGACGGCGCGCGCGTCGGCGGGGGTCGTGGTCATGTCCATGTCGTTGCGCCCGAGCATGAACGTGACCGCGGTCCGCCGGCGCACCTCGGCGGGATCGCTGCCCGGCCAGATCCCCTCGAGCTGGGTCTCGGCCGTGCGCGCGGCACCGATCATCGCGTCGGCCCAGGCGCCCTGGTAGGAGAAGTTCATGACCATGAGGTTCACGCGCGCCGCCACCCCGGCGCGCGTGGCGCGGGTGACCAGGTCGTGCGCGTCGGTGGACAGGCCCTCGCTCTCGCCCTCGACCTGCACGGTGAGCGAGATCCGCGTGCCCCGCTCGCGCTGGAGGATGGCGAGCGCGTCGGCGATGCGTTGCGGTGACACGGTGCGTCCGCGGTCGGTCTCGACGTCGACGTCGAGGTGGTCGGTGCCCACCGCGTCGAGCGCCGTGGCGTACGCCCGCGCCAGCGAGGGCGCGTCGGGGCACGCCGACTCGAGGTAGTCGCCGAGGGCACCGCCCGACGACACGGTCACCGTGCCGCCGTGGGCCTTCAGCCCGGCGACGCGCGCCGCGATCGCCGGATCGGTCAGCGGCGTCGTGCCGCCCCACGTCGGGCGGCACGACTCCTCGGCGCCCGCCAGCACGAAGGCCAGGACGACGTCGGCGTGTCCGGTCGCGTCGGCCATGTCCGTGATCGGCGGCAGGGGCGGGGTCGTGAGGTCGACGTAGGGGGTGACGCGCACGGTGGGCAGCGGGCCCTCGGGCGCCGCGACCCCCGGCCGGCGCGGGGCGTCGCCGGCGTCGGTCTCGTCACCGGCGGCGACGACCTCGGTGACGCCGGGCTGCCGTGTGGGCGTCTCGCCGGTGACGACCGGGGCCGTGACCAGCACCGCCACCAGCGTGGCCAGGAGGAGGGCGCGCAGGGACGGCCGGGGGGTCGCGCGCCGGGTCCGGCTCAGGTTTCCGGGGCGTCGGCGACGCCGTCGTCCTGGACGCCCGCGTCCGGGACCTGCCGCTGGAGCTGGGGTGCCTGGTCGGCGACCTGCTGCTGGACCTGCGGCACGGCGGGCGCCACGGGCAGCACCGGCGCGCGCGGCGTCGTCCGCGTCGTGCGGGCGGTGGTGGAGCGCGTCGTGCTGCGCGTGGTGGTCGTGGCCCGCGTCGAGCGGGTGGTCGCCGTCGGGCGGACCTCGACGACGTTGCGGGCGTCCACGGCGGGCGGCGCGTCCACGGCGGGCGGCGCGGCCGGGGTGGTCTGCGCCGTCGGGGCGGGCAGCAGCGTGGGCGCGGACGTCGGGCCGACCGGGCCGGCCACGGCACCCACGGCGACGACGCCGACGTAGGACGCGCAGACCGCGGTCGCGGCGAAGGCCGCGGTCTTCCACCGCCGCGCCCGGCGGCCGGTCCGGTCGGCGAAGACGGGCTGGCCGGCGCTCTCGACGACGAGGGCCGGCGCGGGCAGGGGCGCGCCCGCGCGGGCGGCGCGGCGGCGTGCGGCGAGATCGGCGGCACCGATGGCCGTCGTCGTGGCCCGCGCCGCGATCTCCGCGGGATCCGACCGCCGCGCGGCGGGGCGCTTGGCGGAGCTGGCAGGGGCTGCGGAGGTCGCGGACGTGACCGACGTCGTCCGCGGCGCCTCGGGCGTCGCCGCGGTCGTCGACGGGGCGGCCCGGTGCGGGGTGCTCGCCGTCGGGGCCGGGTGCTGCTCGGCCGGCTGGGCCGGGGCCGGCGTGGGGTGCACCGGGGTCACCGGGGTCACCGGGGTCACCGGGGTCACCGTGGTCGTCACGGGGCGGGGTGCTGCGGGCGGCGGGGCGGATCGTCCCGTCCCGGTGACGTGGTGGTGCTCGGTGGGCTGCGGCGCGGGGGGCGCGGGGACGGCGCGGGTCGCGGGGGTGCGGCCGGGCTCGGCGACCCGGCGCGGCGGGACGTCGACGGCACGGGTGGGCGCCGTCGGGTGGCGCCGGGTGGCGTGGCCGCTGCGCGGCTCGGACGCCGGGCGGGGGACGGGCAGGCCCGCGTCCCGAGGGTCCCGCTCGCCGCGGGCCGGCGGCGGCACCACGACGGGGCCGGAGGGCGAGCCGATCGCGGGGCCGGCGGGCTGCTCCATCGCGAGGAGGTCCGCGAGGCTGCGCGCCCGCCGGGGCGTCTCGGGCGTCGGCGCGCTCGTGAGGGGCCCGACGGGGAGCCCGAGGACGTCGAGCCCGCCGTCGCGGTCCGGTGCGTCCTCGCGGTCCGGCACCGCGTGCAGGCGACCGGGCGGGAGGTCGGCGGCCACGTCGTGGCGTGCGCGCTCGGCGCGGTGGCCTCCGGTCGACGCCGCGTCGCTACGGGCGTCGCGGGCGTCGCCCCCGGAGGGTGTCGCCGCGGGTGCGGCATGGCGGCCCGCGGGCGGCAATGGTGCCCGTCCGTGTCGCATGGTGTCCCCGATCGTGTGAGAGCCCCCGGATGGGTGGTCCGTCAGAGGCATCGTCGGGCTACATCGTGTCGTTACCAGACGGAGACCGCTATGTCGTTGTCTCGAACGAGGGAATGAGCATCACTCGGCCGGACAGACGAAAGGCCCCCATCCACACGGTGGATGGGGGCCTTCGAGCGTCGGTGTCGGGGTGGCGGGATTCGAACCCACGGCCTCCTCGTCCCGAACGAGGCGCGCTACCAAGCTGCGCCACACCCCGGAGGCGATCGCGCAGTCGAGACTCTACCCGCCCGCCCCCGAGCGGGCGGACGGGGGCCGCCCCTCGCCGCCCGCGGACGGTGCCGGGACGGGCGATCCCGCCGTCGCCCGGGGGACGAGCTCGAGCAGGGTGGCCTCGGGGCGGCACGCGAAGCGTGCGGGCGCGAACGGCGAGGTGCCGAGACCCGCCGAGACGTGCAGGCGCATGTGCGCGCCCCACCGGGACGCGCCGCGCGCACGGGAGCGGTCGAGACCGCAGTTGGTGACGATCGCGCCGTAGCCGGGCAGGCGCAGCTGGCCGCCGTGGGTGTGGCCGGCGAGCACGAGGTCGTAGCCGTCGGCGGCGAACGCGTCGAGCACCCGCGGCTCGGGGGAATGCGTCAGCCCGAGACGCAGATCGCACGGCTCGTCGACGGGGCCAGCGATGCGGTCGTAGTCGTCGCGCCCGATGTGCGGGTCGTCGACGCCCGCGGCGGCGATGCGCACGCCGTTCACCTCGAGCGTGTGCCGCGCATGGGTCGCGTCGAGCCAGTCCCGCTCGAGGAACGCCGCCCGGAGGTCGCGCCACGGCAGCTCGGGGCCGAGCACCCGGTGCTGCGGGCGGAACAGGTAGTGGGACGGGTTCTTCGGCCGCGGCCCGTGGTAGTCGTTGCTGCCCCAGATCACGAGGCCGGGGCGGTCGAGCAGGCCGCCGAGGGCGCGCAGCACCTCGGGGACGGCGCGCTGGTGGGAGAGGTTGTCGCCGGTGTCGACGACGAGGTCGGGCTCGAGGGCGGCGAGGCCCTCGACGAACCGTCGCTCGAGGCGCTGGCCGGGGCGCAGGTGCAGATCGGAGACGTGCAGGACCCGCAGCGTGCGACCGGCCGCAGTGACCGGGTCGAGCACCTCGAGCCGGGCCCGGCGCAGCGCGAACCACTGCCGCTCGACCCCGACGGCGTAGCCGAGTCCCAGCGCGCCCGCCGCGGCCGTCCCCGCGCCGGCACGCAGGATCCGCCGCGCGGCCGTCCCCGTCCTCGTGGTCGCGGGGCTCATCCGCCCCCCGTGGCGCCGGCCAGCGGCGGCGGGCCCGACGGCGGTGTCGGCGGCGCCGGCACGGTGCCGTCCGAGACCTGCAGCGTGATCACCTGGTCGGGCAGCACGGAGCCGCGCGGGTTCTGGCCCACGACCGTCCCGGCGGGGGCGCGGTTGCCCACCGTGACGCGCTGGACCTGCAGGTTCGCGTCCTGGAGCTCACCGGTCGCGTCGTCGACCTGGTCGCCGATGACCTCGGGGACCTGCTCGTTGGAGCCGCCCTCCGTGTAGCGCGGGCTCGTCGGCGGCAGCGGAGCGACCGGGAGCGAGGCGAACAACGGGTTCATCGCCTTGTACCAGGTGCGGGCCGGTGTGGTGCCGCCGAAGAGGTTGCCGTCCCCGCAGGGGAACGGGGGACTGTCGCCGCCGGCGTCGCACAGCGTCCGCGGCGACGAGGAGTCGTCGAACGTGACGACCGCACCCGAGTACTGCTGGGTGAAGCCGACGAACGCGGCCGACTTGTTCTGCTGCGTCGTCCCGGTCTTGCCCGACATCGGGCGGTTCCAGCCGTTGGCGGCGGCCGCGGTGGCCGAGGTGCCGCCGGGCTGGTCGTCCTTGCCCAGCCCGTTCATCAGGGTGTCGGCCAGCGCGGGGTCGACGACCTGCTCGCAGGGCTGCTCGGCCACCGGCACCGGGGCACCGGACTGATCGGTGATCGATTCGATCGGCGACGGTGGGCACCACATGCCGCTGGAGCCCAGCGTGGCGCCCACGTTGGCGAGCTCGAGCGGGCTGGTCGGCGTGACGCCGAGGGTGAAGGAGCCCTGGTTCTGCTCGCGGACGGTGTCGGCGATGGACACGCCGTTGGCGCCGGGGTCGGCGAGCGAGCGCATGCCGAGGCGGACGGCCATGTCGACCACGGGCGCGACGCCGGTGTACTCCATGAGCTTGACGAACCCGGTGTTCGGGGACTGCGCGAGGGCGTCGGTCATGCTCAGCTGCGGGGCGAGCCCCTCCTCGGCGTTGCGCACCGGGAACGGGTTGCCGGCCCCGTCGCGGTAGATCGGCGAGGCGTAGCCGTCCGGCGGGATCTCCATCTGGTAGTTGATCCCGAGGCCCTTCTCCAGGGCCGAGGCGGCGGTGAAGATCTTGTAGACCGAGCCGGCGCCCAGGTTCACCGGTTCCCACGGCAGGCCGTAGCTCGTCTGCAGCGCGTCGCCGTTCACGCCGAAGACGCGGCTGGCGCCCATCGCGACCACGCGGTGCCGGTCGCGCCCGGGCTGCACGTTCGCCATGACGTCGGCGACGTTGCGCTGCCCGGCGGGCACCTCGGTGTTCAGCGCCTGCTGCATGGCGTTCATGGCGTTGCGGTCGAGCGTGGTGCGGATCGTGTAGCTGCCGCGGTTGAGCTGCTCGGCCGAGATGCCGGCCTCGCCGAGGTAGTCCACGACGTACTTGCAGAAGAACGCGGCGTTGCCCGCGCCGATGCAGCCGTTCGGCGGGGTGGCGAGCGGCTGCACGACACCCAACGGCTCCGACGCCGCCTGCTGCGCCTGCTGCTGGGTGATCATGCCCTGGCCCAGCATCTGGCTGATGACCTCGTTGCGGCGGCCGGTCGCGGCCTGCGGGTGCCGGGTGGGGTCGAACTGGGTGGTCGACTGCACCATGCCGGCCAGCAGCGCCGACTGCGCGATCGTCAGGCGCTCGGGCGTGGTGTTGAAGTACGTCCGCGCCGCGGCGGCCACGCCGTAGGAGTTGTTGCCCAGGAAGACGATGTTGAGGTAGCGCTCGAGGACCTCGTCCTTGGCGTCGCGCTTGGTGCGCCCGGCCGCGAGCTGGCGCTCGAGCTGCAGGGCCACCCGGACCTCCCGCAGCTTGCGCGCGTAGGTGGGCTCGGTGGCCTGGAGGCGCTCGGACTCGGTCTGCGCGGTCACGTAGAGCTGGTAGTTCTTGATGTACTGCTGCGTCAGCGTCGAGGCACCCTGCTGCGTGGAGCCCGCGGTCTGGTTGGTGACGAGCGCGCGCAGCGTGCCGGTCCAGTCGACGCCGTCGTGCTCGTAGAACCGGCGGTCCTCGATCGCGACGATCGCGCCGCGCATGGCGGGCGACATCTGCTGCAGCGAGACCGGCGTGCGGTTCTGCTCGTAGAGGTACGCGACGGGCGCGCCCTGGTTGTCGGTGACGGTGGTGACCCCGGGCAGCTGGCCCGCCGCGAGGTCGGACGACGTCGCGTTCACGGTGTCGCTCGCGTCGTTGGAGAGCAGCCCCAGCCCGCCGGTGAACGGGAAGGCCATCCCGGCGACGATCACCCCGGCCACGAGGCAGATCGCCAGGAGCTTGGTGATCGGCCGCACCTTGGCCCCGAGTCGCTCTCCCTTCGCCACGGCCGTGAGGGTACGCGGTCGGACGTACGGGCCCTGTCGGTGCGGACCCGCGCGCCGGGGGCGAACCAGGCACGGATCGTGACGGATCCTTCCGATTCCGTTGTGGGGGGAACCGAGCGCTCTTACAGTGCGTCAGACCCCAACGACGGGCTCGGCGCGCCCGGGGACGGATCCGGCGCGCGCACGGGGAACGCACCTGCGGGGAGGTGTGTCCCCGGACGCGGGGCCCGCACGGGGAACAGAGGGTGGGGACACGACGTGACCAACGAGTCGATGCCGGCGCTCGAGGCGCCGTCGACGGACTGGCGGCACTCCGCACGCTGCCGGGACGAGGATCCGGACACCCTGTTCGTCCAGGGCGCCCAGCAGCGCGACGTCCGCGAGGTGTGCAAGGCCTGCCCGGTGCGCACCGAGTGCCTCGCCCACGCCCTCGACAACCGCATCCGGTTCGGGGTGTGGGGCGGGATGACCGAGCGCGAGCGGCGCGCCCTGCTCAAGCGCCGGCCCGAGGTCATCTCGTGGGCCGCGCTGCTCGAGTCGGCGCGCCGGGCCGCGGCCGCGAGCCCCGCCGCCAACCCGCACGTGCCGGCCGCCCGCACGCGTCGCGGCACCGCCCGGCCCGCGACCGCCGCGGCCGAGGTGCGGGCGGAGGGCGACCGGCGCCACGCGGGCTGACGGGCCCGTCGGTCAGGCCGCGAGCCGCCGGCCGATCTCGCGCAGGCCGTCGAGGTCGTGCACGTCGGTCGACATCGCGGGCACGTCGATGATCGGCACCGCGGGGTGCGCACGCGTGAAGCGGCCCAGCACGCGCCGCTCGCGCTCGGCGGATTCGACGCGGTCGGCGTGCAGGCGCAGCACCGCGGCGGTGAACTCGTCACCGCGGGAGGCCTCGAGCGTCTCGGCGCCCTCGCGGGCCCGGGCGCCCGAGAGCGTGGCGTGCACCGGGTGGGTCCGGTTGAGCACCAGCCCGGCGAGCGGCATGTGCTCGGCGGAGAGGCGCTCGACGAAGTAGCTGGCCTCGCGCAGCGCGTCGGGCTCGGGGGCGGCGACCACGACGAACGACGTCCCGGGCGCGCGGAGCAGCTGGTAGGTCGCGTTCGCGCGCTCCTGGAAGCCGCCGAACAGCGTGTCGAAGGCCTGCACGAAGGCCGACGCGTCGGCGAGCATCTGCCCACCGAGGATCGTCGACACGGCCTTCGCGAAGAGGTTGAACGTCGAGCCGACGAGCTTGCGGAACGCGTTGCCGCCGGCCCGGGCGGGCGCAGAGAGCAGCCGGATCATGCGGCCGTCGAGGAACGACGAGAGCCGCTGCGGGGCGTCCAGGAAGTCGAGCGCGGACCGCGAGGGCGGGGTGTCGACGACGATGAGGTCCCACGCGCCGGTGGCGCTCAGCTGCCCCAGCTTCTCCATCGCCATGTACTCCTGCGTCCCGGAGAACGACGTGGAGATCGTCTGGTAGAAGGGGTTGTCGAAGATCGCCTGCGCGCGGTCGGGCGTGGTGTGCCCCGCGACCATCTCGTCGAAGGTCCGGCGCATGTCCAGCATCATCGCCTGCAGCTCGCCGCCGGACGGGCCCCCGGCCCCCCGCGCGAGCGCTCCCGGCACGGTGCGCGGCTCGTTGTCGAGCTCCTCGAGGCCCAGCGACTGCGCGAGGCGGCGCGCCGGGTCGATGGTCAGCACCACGACGCGCCGGCCCTGCTCGGCGGCGCGCAGCGCGAGCGCCGCGGCCGTCGTCGTCTTGCCGACCCCGCCCGACCCGCAGCACACGAGCACCTTCGTCGCGCGGTCGGCGAGCAGCGCGTCGAGGTCGAAGTGCTCGGGCCGCCCGGCCCGCTGCGTCCGGCTCGCCATCAGCGCACCCCCTGCTCGCGCAGCAGCTCGGCGAGCTCGTAGATCCCGCCGAGGTCGACGCCCTCGGCGAGCTCGGGCAGCTCGAGCTGCGGGAGCCCGGCGGCGTCGAGCCGCGACCGCACGGCGGCCTCGACCTGCACCCGCTCCGCGTGCTCCACGGTCTCGGCGATCAGCCCGTCCACCTCCTCGTCCTTGAGGAACAGTCCCGCGGCCTCCAGCCCCGAGCGCAGCCCGGCGGTGTCGGGACCCGCCCCGGTGGCCGCGCCCGTCAGCGCGGTCGCGGGCAGCCGCGAGGGCCGCACCCGGTTGACCAGCACCGCCCCGGTCGGCAGGCCGGCCTCGTGGATCTCGTCGACCGTGTCGAGCGTCTCCTGCACGGGGAGGTCCTCGAGCTGGGTCACGAGGTGCACCGCGGTGCGCCCGGAGTGCAGCAGCTCGACGACGCCCTCGCTCTGGGAGTGGATCGGCCCGGTGCGGGCGAGTGTCCCCATGGCCTTGGTGACGTCGAGGAACTTGACGACGCGGCCGGTGGGCGGCGCGTCCAGGACGACGGCGTCGTAGAGCGGCACGCGGCCCCGTCCGCCGCGCCCGTCGCCGACGGTGCGCCCGACGCACTCCTTGACCTTCCCGGTCAGCAGCACGTCGCGCAGGCCCGGGGCGAGCGTCGTCGCGAACTCGATCGCCCCCATGCGCCGCAGCGTCCGCCCGGCGAGCCCGAGGTTGTAGAACATCTCGAGGTACTCGAGCAGGGCGGCCTCGGCGTCGACCGAGAGCCCGCGCACCTCGCCGCCGTCGGGTGCCACGGCGATGCGCTGCTCGGCGTACGGCAGCGGCGGGGTGTCGAAGACCTGGGCGATGCCCTGGCGCCCCTCGACCTCCACGAGGAGGGTGCGCCGGCCGCCGGCGGCGAGGGCGAGCGCCAGCGCGGCGGCGAGCGTCGTCTTGCCCGTGCCGCCCTTGCCGCTCACCACGTGCAGGCGGGCCTCGGCCAGGGCGGCGGGCCAACGCTGATCGGTCACGGCACCCACCCTAGGTGTACCCGGCCAGGACGTTGGTGACGGTGCGGCGTGGCTAATTGATCGAGGAAG
>NZ_JBTWNF010000027.1:0-62113 GCF_054796175.1 Actinomycetospora sp. C-140
ACGCCACCGACACCGGTGGCGACGCCGCCGCCGACGGTACGGACGCCGAGCCCGAGCTCGATGCCCTCATCCCCGAACCGCGGCGCCCCGAGCCGGCTCCGGCTCGGTCGAAGCGGCACCCGGTGCGCGGGGCGGCGCGGCCGCTGCTGACGCTGACCATCGACCACCGCTGGCTCCGGGACGCGATCGGCCACGGCACCCTCGACGACGACACCCCGGTCCACATCCGCACCCTGCGCCGCCTGGCCTGCGACGCCGAGATCATCCCCATGATCCTGGGCTCCCGCTCCGAGCCCCTCGACGTCGGACGCCTGCAACGCACCGTCACCGACGCCCTACGACGGGCCCTGAACATCCGCGACCGCGGCTGCGCGTTCCCCGACTGCACCCGCAGCCCCCGCCGCTGCCACGCCCACCACATCGATCACTGGGAACACGGCGGGCCCACCGAGCTCCACAATCTCGTGCTGCTGTGTCTCTACCACCACCAACTGATCCACCACGGGCACTGGAGCGTCGCCATCGTCGACGGCCTGCCCTGGTTCACCCCACCCTGGTACGTCGACACCGACCAACACCCCATCCCCGGCGGCCGACCCCGCGTCCCCCTCTGAGGGAACGCGAGCTCACGCGCCCTCGGGCGCCAGCGCCTGCCGCCACTGCTCCGTGACGGACCGGCGCAGTCGCTCGGTGTCGACGGCGTCCGGGTCGAGCAGGCGTTGCATGCCGATGCCTCGCAGCTGCCCCACGACCGCGACGGCGACGTCCGCGGCGTGCACGTCCGCGCGGATCGTGCCGGCGGCGATGCCGGCCTCCACGTCCTCGCGGAGGTCGGCGCGGAAGCCCTCGTCGCGCTCGCGGAAGGTGGCCGCGAGCTCGGCGGCGGTGGCGGCCTCGGCCCAGAGGAGCAGGAAGGCGCGGTTCGCGGTGCCCAGCTCGGTGAGCTGGGCGAGGTAGCCGTCGACCAGGGCGAGGAGCCGCTCCGGCCCGGGGGGCATCTCGGCGAGCCCGGGGACGAAGCCGCCCTGGATCGAGCTCGTGAGCGCCTCGACGAGGCCCTGCTTCGAGCCGAAGTGGTGAGTGACGATCCCGCGGCTGTACCCGGCGCGCTCGCCGACCCGCGCGAGGGTCAGCGCCCGCACCCCGGACTCGACGACCACCTCGGCCGCGGCGGCCACGAGGGCGGTCTCGGTCCGTTCCCGGCGTTCCTGCTGGGTCCGGCGGGGTGGGGCGGTCATGGGCGGGCAGCATAGCTGTTGACTTGAGTGACGGCTGACAAGTGTGTGACGCTGGCCGGGTGACCGTCGTCCTCGTCCACGGCAACCCGGAGACCGCGGCGGTCTGGGGCCCTCTCGTCGACGCGCTCGCGTCGCGCGGGGTGACGGGCGTCGTCCGGCTCTCGCCGCCCGGCTTCGGCGCGGCCCTGCCCGACGACTTCCCGGCGACGGTGGACGCCTACCGAGACTGGCTGATCGGGGAGCTCGAGACGATCGCGGTGCGCGACGGGCCGGTCGACCTCGTCGGGCACGACTGGGGCGGCGGACACGCCGTGACCGTCGCGATGGCCCGCCCGGACCTGCTGCGCAGCTGGGTCAGCGACGTGATCGGGATCTTCGACCCGGGCTACGTGTGGCACGACCTCGCACAGACGTGGCAGACGCCGGGGGCCGGTGAGTCGGCCGTCGAGGCGTGGTTCGGTCCCGAGCGCAAGCCCGAGGCGCTCGTCGCCGGCCTCGCCTCGCGGGGACTGCCCGAGCCCGTCGCGCGCGAGGTCGTCGCCGGTCAGGACGAGGCGATGGGCCGTGCCGTGCTCGCCCTCTACCGCGACGCCGCCCAGCCCCGGCTGGCCGAGCTCGGCGCCGACCTGGAGTCGGCCGCGCAGCGTCCGGGCCTCGCCCTGCTCGCGACCGAGGACACCATGGTCGGCACCGACGAGCAGCGCCGCACCGCGGCCACCCGGGCCGGTGCCCGGGTGGAGGTCCTCGACGGCCTCGGGCACTGGTGGATGGGGGAGGACCCGGTGCGCGGGGCCGGCGTGCTCGCCGACTTCTGGGCCGACTGCTAGATCACCACGCCACCGGCAGGCGCTCCAGCCCGTGGATGGCGTGCGTCGTGGCCCAGGCGATCTCCTCGTCGGGCACGGCCAGGTGCAGCGTCGGGAACCGTCGGAGCAGGGCCGGGTAGGCGATGCGCATCTCCATCCGCGCCAGCGGCGCGCCGAGGCAGTGGTGCACGCCGTGGCCGAAGGCGACGTGCGGCGGGCCGTCCCGGGTGATGTCGAACCGCTCCGGGTCGTCGACAACGGCGGGGTCGCGGTTGGCGGCCGGGAGGTTGAACACCACGAGGTCGCCACGCCGGATCGTCACGTCGTCGATCTCGACGTCGCGGCGCGCGAGGCGCGGCGAACCGCTGGAGACGATCGAGAGCCAGCGCATGAGCTCCTCGACGGCCGGCGCCACGGCCTCGTCGTCGTCGCGGACGCGCGCGAGCTGGTCGGGGTGACGCAGCAGCGCGAGGGTGCCGAGCCCGAGCATGTTCGCGGTGGTCTCGTGGCCCGCGACGAGCAGGAGGTTCGCGATGCCGACCAGCTCATCGTTCGTCAGGTTCTCGGAGTGTTCGCGGAGGAGCATGCCGATGAGGTCCTCGCCGGGCTCGCGCCGGGCCCGGGCGACCAGCCCCTGCATGTAGGCGAGCGCCTCCGCGGCGAGGGCGACCCGGCGCTCCTCGGCGAGCCCCGTGTCGAGCTGGGCGTTGGTGCGCTCCTGGAACTCCGCCTGGTCGCCCGGCGGTACCCCGAGCAGCTCGCAGATGACGAGCGACGGGATCGGCAGCGCGTACTGCGCGACGAGGTCGGCGGGCGGGCCGGAGCGGGCGAGTGCGTCGAGGTGGTCGTCGACGATCTCGACGATCCGCGGCTCGAGCCGTCGCATCCGCCGCACCGTGAACTCGCCGGCCAGCATGCGCCGCAGCCGCGTGTGGTCGGGCGGGTCGAGCGAGAGCAGGTTGCCGCTGCGGTCGCCCGAGAGCTGGCGGGGATCGCGGCGCACGTCGCCGTGCAGGTCGTCGGGCGTCCAGCCGTTGGCGAAGGCGTCCGCGTCGCCGAGCATCCGCCGCACGTCGGCCTGCCGCGTGAGCATCCAGGCCGTCGGGCCGAACGGGGTCGGCACCCGCGCGATCCCCTCGCCGTCCCGGACGGACCCGGCGTCCGGTGCGGGGCCGAAGCCCGTGCGGCGGAGATCGAGACCGGTGGTGGGGGGAGGGGTCACGCGTGCTCCTGATCGGTGGTGGTGACGGGGGCGAGCCAGACGCCGACGAGGACGTCGACGAGCCCGGTGGCGGCGTCGGCCCAGGTTGCCCGGGCGGTCGGGGTGCCCTCGGCCACGGCGCGCTCGCGCTCGGCGGGGACGTCGACGAGCAGGGAGCGTGCGATGTCGCCCCGCTCGCGGAACACCGCGGGCGGCAGGCTCGGCAGGCAGGCGTGCAGCCCGTCGAGGATGCGCATCAGGCCCGGGGAGCCGAGGTGCTCGTCGACGATGATCGCGCGCAGCGCCGGGTCGCTCATGACCTGCGCGCCGAAGCGGGCGTACCAGGTGGGCGTGCCCGCGGCGCCGAGGTGGTCGAAGGTCGGGCGCACGAGGCAGGCGAGCCAGTCGCGCAGGTCGTCGGACCCCTCGACGCTGGCGAGCATCTGCTCCCGCGAGCGCTCGATGTCCTCCGAGTGGCGCCGCACGATCGCCCGCACCAGGTCGTGCTTCGACCCGAAGTGATAGCCGACGACCGCGGTGTTGCCCTGACCCGCGGCCTCGGCGACCTGGCGGTTGGACACCTCGTGGACGCCGTGCTCGGCGAAGAGGCGCTCGGCGGCGTCGAGGATGCTCGTGCGCGTCGCGGCGTTGCGATCGGTCCTGGCTCGGGCGGGCACGACGACGAGTGAACGGGCCCACCTCGCATCTGTCAATCGACTGATTTAGATTGTCGCCGTGACCTCACCACAGGTGGCCCAGCGCGCCCCGGCCTTCGTCCCGGTGCTCGCGCTGGCCGGCATCACGGTCTCGCTGCAGCAGACCCTCGTGGTGCCGCTGGTGCCGCAGTTCCCGCGGTTGCTGGACGCGCCCGCCGCCGACACCGCGTGGGTCGTCACCGCGACGCTGCTCACCGCCGCCGTCGCGGTGCCGATCGTCGGGCGGCTCGCGGACATGGTGGGCAAGCGCCGCATGCTGCTGATCTGCCTCGCCACGCTGATCGCCGGCTCGGTCGTGGCGGCGCTGTCGACGTCGTTGATCCCCCTGGTGGTGGGTCGCGCCCTGCAGGGGCTCGCGACCGGCGTCATCCCCCTGGGCATCAGCCTCATGCGCGACGAGCTGCCCCCGGAGCGCCTCGGGTCGGCGACGGCGCTGATGAGCGCCTCGCTCGGCGTCGGCGGCGCGCTCGGGCTCCCGCTCGCGGCGCTCATCGCCCAGACCGCCGACTGGCACGTGCTCTTCTGGGCGGCCGGCGGCCTCGGTGCCGTGGTCTTCGTCGGGGTGATCGCGCTCGTGCCCGAGTCGGCGCAGCGGGCCGGCGGGCGGTTCGACCTCGTCGGCGCGGTCGGGCTCGCCGTCGCCCTCGTGTCGTTGCTGCTCGCGGTGTCCAAGGGTGGCTCCTGGGGCTGGGGCAGCGCGACGACCGTGACGCTGTTCGTCGTCGCCGCCGCGGTGCTCGCCCTGTGGGCGTGGTGGGAGCTGCGCACCCGTCAGCCGCTGGTCGACCTGCGGGTGAGCCGGCGCCGTCAGGTGCTGCTGACCAACACGGCGTCGGTGGTCATGGGCTTCTCGATGTTCGCGATGTCGCTGGTCTACCCGCAGCTGCTGCAGCTGCCGACGTCCACCGGCTACGGCCTGGGGCAGTCGATCCTGGTGGCCGGACTCGTCCTGGCCCCCGGCGGGCTCTGCATGATGGCGATGTCGCCCGTCTCCGCGCGGATCAGCGCCGCGTCGGGCCCGCGGACGACGCTCATGCTCGGGGCGACCGTCGTGGCGGTCGGCTACGGCGTCGGTGCGGTGTTCCACGGCGCGGTGTGGCAGCTGGTGGTCAGCTCGATCGTCATCGCCTGCGGCATCGGCCTCGGGTACGGGGCGATGCCCTCGCTGATCATGGCGGCGGTGCCCGTCGAGCAGACCGCCGCGGCCAACAGCCTCAACAACCTCATGCGCGCGCTGGGCACGTCGTTCGCCAGCGCGGTCGCGGGCGTGCTGCTGGCCTCGCTCGTGACGTCCGCCGGCGTGCCCACCGAGTCCGCGTTCGTCATCGTCATGCTGCTCGGAGCGGGCGCGGCCGTCGTGGCCGTCGCGATCGTCGCGGGGATCCCGCCGCAGCGACGGGCCGCGAGCTCCCCGCCCGCGACCCGGCCCGCCACCCCGCCCGTCATCCAGCCTCCCTCCGCGGCGCCGACCGCGGGTGAACCGCTCCTCCGCGGGACCGTGCGCCACCACGACGCTCCGGCGCCGGGGGCGGTGCTCACCGTCGTCGGGACCGACGGCCAGCAGCTGGGACGGACCCGGGCCGGCGACGACGGAGCGTTCGTGCTGCCCCGGGCGGGCGCCGGCCGCGCTCACCTGCTGGTGGTGCAGTGGCGCGGCATCTCTCGGGCGGAGTCGCTGTCCGGCACCGCCCCGGGACTCGTGCGCGACGTCGACCTGCCCGACACGCGCCCGGCGCCGGCGCCGGCGACACCGTCTCCGTCGACCGTCGCCGGCTGAGCGCGGTCAGCGGCGACTGCGCTGCGCCACCTCGTCGTGCAGCCACTGGGCCACCTCGACGAGCTTGAGGTTCGTCTCCTGGGACGAGCGCACGAGCATCTGGAAGGCACCGTCGTCGTCGACCGAGAAGCGCTCCATGAGGATGCCCTTCGCCCGGCCGATGAGGTCGCGGCTCTCCACGGCCCGCTGCAGGTTCATGGCGTGCTCGCTGCCGTAGAGCAGCATCGCGGCCTGGACGCTGAAGAGCCCGGCGACCAGCCGCGCCTCCTCGTCGAACGCATCCCGGTCGCCCGCGTACAGGTTGAGCGCTGCCCGCAGCTCACCGGTGTCCTGGGTGAGCTGGGCCGAGAGCATCGAATGGTAGCCGGCCTCGACCGCGTGCGGGGCGAAGCGGGGCCAGCGCTCACCGTCGGGACCCTCGAGATCCGGGGCCACGACGATGCCGTCGGCCGGTGGCTCCAGGATCGCCGTGATGCACGGGCCCTCCTCGAGCTCGCTCTGCAGGCGGTCGAGCTTCGTCACGGCGGCGTGCGTCGGATTGCGTGACGTGATGTCGCCGTCCTGCGTGATGGAGATCCCGCCCGCGTCGGCTCCAGGAACCGTCTCGACGGCCGCGGCGACGATGTCGGTGAGCGTCTGCTCCAGGTCGCGGATCGAGCGCTTCGCCGCCAGCTCGTGGGCGGCGCGGCGCAGGGCCGTCACCACGTCCTCGTTGGGCGTCATGGCTGTCGCCCCCTCTCCCGGAACGGGCCCGGCGCGGGGTCGCTGATCGAACAATCCCTTCGCTCCTATGCCTGTGCCCGTCGACGGCGTCCCCGGAAACGTCGCGAGCCGACCAGCGGCTGACCCGCCACCCGTTCCGGATCTCCGCCGTTGACGGCCATCCGAGCTGTGCGTTTTACTCAGGGTGGCTGAAGAGGTCAGAACACGATCACGAACGGCCTAGTGGGTCGGGACGCGGCCATCTCGTGTGACGGACGGGAGCGTGTCATGGACGTGGTCGTCGCCGGGGCCGGGCCCGTCGGTCTGACCGTCGCCACCGAGCTCGCGCGCCGGGGCGTGCGGGTCCGCGTGATCGACGCGCTCGCGGAGCCGCGGCAGTACGCCAAGGCCGTCGGCCTCCAGCCCCGCACGCTGGAGCACTGGCAACGCACGGGCATGCTGACCGCGGTGCTCGACGAGGCCCGCACGATGCGCGGCCAGATCGTGTACCGCGACGGCGTCCAGGTCGCGCGCACGGAGATGGCGCTGCCCCCGGACGTGCCGTACGGCTTCACGGCGCTCCCGCAGTACACGACCGAACGTCTGATCGCCGAGGAGCTGCACCGTCACGGCGGGAGGATCGAGCGCTCCACCGAGCTGGTCGATTTCTCCCAGGACGCCGACGGGGTCGCGTTGCGCCTGCGCACGCCGGCGGGCGACGAGGTCGTGCGCACCGCGTACCTCGTCGGGGCCGACGGGGCGCACAGCGTGGTGCGCAAGGGGCCTCGGGCTGTCCTTCTCCGGCGACGCGTTCCCCGAGGAGTACATGCTCGGTGACGTCGTGCTCGACTGGTCGATGCCCCCGGGATACGCCGTGCGCTGCACGCGCCGGGGCCCGGACGGCACGGAGGACGGCCTGGTCGCCATCCCCCTGCCCGGACGGGGGCGCTACCGCCTCTCGATGCTGGCGCCGCCGGAGCTGCGCCGCCCGCCGGCGGGCGGGTCCACCGACGGGATCGTCCACGGCCTCGAGGCGGGTGAGCCGCCCGCGCTGCACCACCTCCAGGCCGTCGTCGACCGTCTCTCGCCGGAGCCGGTGACCGTGTCCGACCTGCGCTGGTCGTCGGTGTTCCGGATCAGCCACCGGCTCGTGGACCGCTACGGCAGCGGGCGCGTGTTCGTCGCCGGCGACGCCGCCCACATCCACCCGCCCACCGGCGGGCAGGGCATGAATACCGGCATCCAGGACGCGCTCAACCTCGCGTGGAAGCTCGCGCTCGTCGTCGACGGGATCGCCGCGCCCACGCTGCTCGAGACCTATCACGCCGAGCGCCACCCGGTCGGGGAGGAGGTCGTCGGGCGCACCGTGCGGCACGCCCGGGAAGGCTTCGACACGTCCGACCCCGTGGCGATGCTGAGCCGCGAGGCGCAGCTGCTCGTGGCGTACCCGGACAGCCCGATCGTCGGCGCGACCGGCGGGAACCTCGCCGTGCGGCCCGGCGGCCGCGCTCCCGACGCGCGGGGCCTGCGCCGCACGGCGGTCACCGACCCGATCCGCCTGCACGCGGTGCTCGCCGCGACCGAGTTCGCGCTGCTCGCCTACGTGGACGAGGACGACGGCCCCGATGTCGAGGACGACGCCGCCGCCCAGCTGGACGAGATCGCCGAGGTGCGCGCGCTCGCCGCGTCGTCGGCACTGCCGCTGCGCGTGCACGTGGTGGTCGCGCCCGAGCTCGGCGCCGCGTTCGCCGACGCCGGCGAGCCGTGTCTCGTCGACAGTGCCGGGGACCTCGCCGCGGCGTACGGGATGCGCGGCGGCGACGCCGTGCTGATCCGCCCCGACGGCTACGTCGGCTGGACGGCCCGCCCCGTCACGGCCGGGCGCTCGGGGCCCACCTCGCCGTGCTCACGGGTGTGCTGGACCTGAGCGAGGCGTCGGGTCAGGTCCCGCAGTAGGTGACGTAGCCCGTGCCCGACGGGTCGCCGGTGGCGTACTCCTCGAGCCCGGCGCGCTCGTCGTACGGGCGCGTGACCACGTCGACCAGCCGGTGGAACGGGTCGAGGTCGCCCCCGACCGCCGCCTCCAGCGCCGCCTCCACCTGGTGGTTGCGGGGGATGTAGACGGGGTTGACGCGGTCCATCGCGTTCGCGCTCTCGTCCGCCGGGCGGTCCTGGTCCTCGAGCGCGGTCCGCCAGCGCTCCAGCCACGCGTCGACGGCGTCGCGGTCGACGACGAGGTCGCGCACCGGGCCGGCGTCGCCGCGCGCGGCGGTCGCCAGACCCCGGAAGAAGCGCGTGTGGTCGGGGTGCTCGGTGGCCATCAGCGACACGAGGTCCTCCACCAGCGCGGTGTGCTCGCCGGTGAGGCCGAGCTTCGCGTGCAGCCCTGCCGTGCGATGACGCGTGAAGCTCTCGGCGAACGCGGAGACCGCGTCGGTGGCGGGGGCGATGGCGTGCTCGGGATCGTCATCGATCACCGCCAGCAGCGACTCGGCGAACCGCGCGAGGTCCCACTGCGCGATCCGTGGCTGGTTGCCGAACGCGTAGCGGCCGCCGTGGTCGATCGAGCTGTACACCGTGGCCGGGTCGTAGGCGTCGAGGAAGGCGCACGGCCCGTAGTCGATGGTCTCGCCGGAGATCGTCATGTTGTCGGTGTTCATGACGCCGTGCACGAAGCCGACGTCCATCCACTGCGCGACGAGCCGGGCCTGCGCCTCCACGACCGCCTGCAGCAGGGCGAGCGGCGGGTTCTCGGCGTCGGCGGCCTCCGGGTGGTGGCGGGCGATCGCGTGCTCGGTGAGCCGGCGCAGGAGGTCGGCGTCGCCGGAGGCGGCCGCGTACTGGAACGTGCCGACGCGCAGGTGGCTCGACGCGACCCGCGCGAGCACGGCGCCGGGCTGGCGCCGTCCGTCGCGGACCACCGGCTCGCCGGTGGTGACCACGGCGAGCGACCGCGTGGTGGGGATGCCGAGCGCGTGCATCGCCTCGCTGATGACGTACTCGCGCAGCATCGGACCGAGCGGCGCCTTGCCGTCGCCGCCGCGGGCGAACGGCGTGCGTCCGGAGCCCTTGAGGTGCAGGTCGCGGCGCCGGCCCTCCGGGTCGGTGAGCTCGCCGAGCAGCAGGGCGCGGCCGTCGCCGAGGCGGGGGGAGTAGTTGCCGAACTGGTGCCCGGCGTAGGCCTGGGCCACCGGCGTCGCACCCGCGGGCACGGCCGCGCCCGCGAGGACGGCGACGCCCTCGGGCGTGCGCAGGGCGTCGGCGTCGAGCCCGAGCTCGGCGGCCAGCCCGTCGTTGACCACCACGGCCTCGGGCGACGGCGCGGGCTCGGCCTGCCAGGGTTGGTGGAGCCCCCCGAGGTCCCGGGCGAACCAGTCGTCGAGGATGAGGGGCGACGCGGCGACGGTCATGTCTCCGAGGCTAACCGCGCGGCCGGCCCGTCATGCCTGATCAAGGTCGTGATGCGTACGAGCGACGGGGCTGCCGGCGTCGACCCGAAGCCGAACCGCACCGGCGGCGACACCGCGGTCAGCGGGCCCTGGTCGACGCCGTCCCAGCGCACCCGGGCACTCGTGACGCGGTGCAGGTCCCGGGCGCCGTAGTACTCGCGGCGACCACCGCCCGCGGTGCCGACCGTGCGGACCCCGGGCAGCACCCGCCGCGCGACCGCGTCGATCGCGGTGATCCACGCGGGCGCGGTCGCCAGCGGCGCCGGCACGGCGCGCAGGAGCCACCCCAGCGCGGAGCGCCGCCCCACCCGCAGCGTTACCTCGAGCTCGGCGGTGTCGACGTGGTGGGCGGCGCCGTCCTGCCGGTGCGTCACGGGCCCCAGGCGGACCTCGTCGAACGTGTAGGTCGCCGTGACGAAGTCGCGGGTCGGCGGGTCGGGAGCGAGCAGGATCCGCCGCCCGTCGGGCCGCTCGACCATGACGTCGGTGAACGCCCCGAACGGCGACGACGGCCAGTGCCCGACGACGACGCGCAGGCCCGCCGCCGTCCCGACGCCGGCGATCCACCCGTCGAAGCGGTCGGTGCGCATGGTTCCGGGCTACCCGAAGATGACCGCATGACCGGACGGGTGGAGGGCAAGGTCGCACTGATCACCGGGGCGGCGCGGGGCCAGGGGCGGGCGGACGCGCTGCGCCTCGCGCAGGAGGGCGCCGACGTCGTCGCGGTCGACGTCTGCGGACCCCTGCCCGGCGTGGACTACGCGTCGGCGACCCCGGACGACCTGGCGGCGACGGTGGCGGGCGTCGAGGCGGCCGATCGGCGGGTGGTCGCGGCGCAGGTCGACGTGCGCGACCTCGACGCGCTGCGCGCCGCGGTCGACGACGCCGTCGCCCGGCTCGGCCGCCTCGACGTCGTGGTCGCCAATGCCGGCATCTGCATCCCGCGCTCCTGGCACCGCGTGACACCGGAGATCCTCCGCGACACGCTCGACGTCAACGTGACCGGCGTGTGGAACACGATCATGGCCGGCGCGCCGCACCTCGTCGCCGCGGGCGGCGGCTCGGTGGTCGTCATCAGCTCGGCGGCGGGGCTGAAGGTGCAGCCGTACATGGTGCCGTACACGACGAGCAAGTGGGCCGTCCGCGGCATGGCCAAGGCCTTCGCCGCCGAGCTCGCCGCGCACCACGTCCGCGTCAACACCGTGCACCCCACCGGCATGGCCACCGGCATGGGCAGCGAGGCCATGCAGGCCGCGCTCGGCGCGGCGATGGCGGAGAACCCCCGGCCCCGCCACATGTTCACCAACATGCTGCCGGTCGACGTCACGGCGCCCGAGGACGTCGCGGAGACCGTGCTGTTCCTCGCCTCCGACGAGTCCCGGTGGATCACGGCCCACGAGATCGCCCCGGACGCGGGCGTCACCGAGTACTGATCACCACCGGACCGGCAGCTCCGCCGGGCCGCGGACCAGCGCCGTCGCGCGCCAGGTGACGTCGCCGGCGAGGTCGAGCGTCGGCACGCGGGTGACCAGCGTCGTGATCGCCGTCTGCAGCTCCATGCGGGCGAGCGAGGCGCCGAGGCAGTGGTGGGGGCCGAAGCCGAACGCGACGTGGCTGCCGGGCTCGCGGTCGAGGTCGAGGTCCTCGGGGCGGTCGAAGACCTCCGGGTCGCGGTTGGCGGCGACCGTCGACACGAGCACGGCGTCGCCGGCGCGCACGGTGCCGCCCGTGAGCTCGACGTCCTCGGTGGCGATGCGCGGCATGCCGGCATTGCGGCCGAGCGGGGTGATCCGCAGCATCTCCTCGACCGCGGCGGGCACGCGCTCGGGGTCGGCGACCAGCGACTCCCAGCGCGAGCGGTCCGACAGCAGCGTCAGCACCATGTCGCTGGTCATGTTCATGGTCGTCTCGTGGCCGGCGACGAGGATGGCGACGCCGAGCATCACCAGCTCGGCCTCGGAGAGGCGGTCGCCGTCGTCGTCGCGCGCCGCGACCAGCGTGCCGAGCACGTCGTCGCCCGGCCCCTCGGGGCGCGAGCGGCGGTCGGCGACGAGCGAGGCGATGTAGGTCTGCAGGTCGCGCATCGCCTGCCGGCGCTCCTCGGCGGGCACCTTCGACGTCGACAGCGCGGCGTCCGCGCCGGCCCGGAACAGCGGGCGGTCCTCGAGCGGCACGCCGAGCAGCTCGCAGATGACGACCACGGGCAGCGGCATGGCCACGGCCTCGACGAGGTTCGCGGGCGCGCCGCCGGCGAGCATGCCGTCGACCAGCTCCTCGGCGATCTCCCGCACCCGCGGGCGCAGCGCCTCCGCCCGTCGTGCGGTGAACGCCGAGGCCACGAGGCGGCGGACCCGGCCGTGCTCCGGCGGGTCGATGCTGGTGATCGTGTCGCCGCGCTCGACCCGCTCGGGGATCGCCCGCGGCACGTCGGCGCCCACGACGGCGGCGCGGCTGAAGCGCGGGTCGGAGAGCACCGTGCGCACGTCGTCGTAGCGCGTGGCGAGCCAGCCCTCCTCGCCGTAGGGCATGCGGATGCGGGCCAGGGGTTCCTCGGCGCGCAGCTGCGCGTAGGTGGGGTCGAACTCGAGCGCCTCGGCCTCGCCGAAGGGGTAGTCGTGGGCGAACGGGCACGTGCGCGCCTCGGTGGTCATCGGTGCTCCTCCGTGGTGGATTCCCGCGTGAGTCTATTATGGCACTCCGCGACAGAAAGTCGCACCACGACGATGAGCTAGGCTCCCCCGCCGTGACCGAGCAGCTGCGCGCACCGCGCGGCCGCCGCCCCATGAGCGAGCGGCGGCGCGGGCTGCAGCGCCTGGAGATCTCCCGGGAGGCCGCCCGGCTCTTCCGCGCCCAGGGCGTCGCGGCCACGAGCGGCGAGCAGATCGCCGAGGGCGTGGGACTGTCCGTGCGGACCCTGTGGCGCTACTTCCGCAGCAAGGAGAGCTGCGCGGAGCCGCTGCTGTCGCTGACCGCCGACGCGTTCGTCGCCACGCTGCGCCGGTGGCCGCGCGATCGGTCGCTGGAGGAGCACCTCGTCGCCGACGCCCGGCTGCCCGCGCACGCGGCGCCGGGTGACGACGAGGCGTCGCTCGCGATGATCGCGATGTCGCGGACCGAGCCCGCCCTGCGCGCGATCTGGCTCGTGGTCTTCGAGCGCGCCGAGCCGGTGCTCGCGGAGGTCATCGCCGAGCGGCTCGGCCGCGCGCCCGACGAGCTCGAGGTGCGGGTCCAGGCGGCCACGCTCGCTGCGGCACTGCGGATCACCACCGAGGACCACGCGGCGCGGGTCGCGGACGGGACGAGCCCGCCGCCCGACGGGATGTCGCGGCTCTCGGAGGCCGTCCGCGCGGCCACCCACGGCGTCGTCGGGGACGCGCTCACCGACTGAGCGGGCTCACCCCAGCCCGACCTGCCCGCCCGCCCAGTGCGCCAGCACCGAGAACGCGGCCTGGTGCCCGAGCGAGCCGTCCGGGCCCGTGTCGAAGGCGTGGTCCGCGAACGGGATCGCGACCCGCTCGGCGGTGACCCCCGACCCCTGCGCGGTCTCGACGTAGCGGCTCGTGCCGCCCGGGGGGACGAGGCGGTCACGGCTCGGGGTGACGGCGAGGACGGGCGGCCCGCCGGCGCGCAGGGAGTCGGTGCCGGTCACCGCGCGGTAGCGCTCGGGACGCTGCTCGGGCGTCGCGCCGGTGTAGGCGACGGCGAAGCGCTGGGCGCCGCGGCCGTGGACGTAGGTGTCGGCGAGGTCGACCGCCGGGTAGATCGTGGCGATCGCGCGCGGGCGGGGGACCGGGACCGGCGACGCGCACGCCGAGGGCTGCGCGCCCGCCGCCGCGCGCTGGCCGACGGTGACGGCGAGCTGCCCGCCCGCCGAGTCCCCGCCCAGGACGATCCGGGACGGGTCGGCGCCGTACTCCCCCGCGTGCTCGGCGACGCGGGCGAGCGCGCACGCGACCTGGGGACCGGCGACGTCCCAGGTCGGGCGGCCGGGGCGGGTCAGCGTGTACTCGACCGACACCGCCAGCCAGCCCGCGTCGGCCATACGGCGCATGTCGGCGGCGCGGTCGAGCTCCGACCCGGTGGTCCAGCCGCCGCCGTGCACCCAGACGAACACCGGAGCCGGACCGGCGGCCGCCCGCGGGCGCGTGACCGCCAGGTGCAGCTGCTGCCCCTCGGGGCCGGTCGCGTAGACCGGGCGCGCGTCCGGCGCCGAGCCCTCGGGCGGGCCGGAGAGCGCCACCGCGCGCAGCGGGTCGACGCTCCCGCCCGCACCGAGCGTCGCCGTCACCACCGCGCCGACCGCGCCCGCGAGCACGAGCGTCGCGACCGTGGCGACGGCGGCGACGACCGTCGTGACCGCGCGGGTGCGGCGCCGGCGCCGGCGGACGAGCCACGCCCCGGCGGTCACCACCACCCCGAGGACCACGAGCGGGGGGCCGTACACGTGGACGAGGTTCGGCGAGGCCGTGGAGCCGAGCAGCGACGAGCCCGGTGCGACCGCGGTCACCGCGGCGGCGAGCAGCAGCAGGGTGGCCAGGCCCAGCACGACGAGCACGACGAGGACCACCGCAGGCGGCATCGTGCGGGCCGTCGTGTCCTCCTCGCTCACGCGCACCACGGTCCCAGCGAAGCACGCGCGGTGCGCCTCCGCGCCCGTGAGCACTTTCGAGTGCCGGAGCACGCCGAACTGCTCACGTGCGCCGGAGGCGCACCGGGGTGGAAGATCGCGCCCATGGCCGCCCGCACCGTCGCCGATCAGCTCATCGAGGTCCTCCTGCAGGCCGGGGTCCGCCGGATCTACGGGCTCGTGGGGGACAGCCTCAACCCGATCGTCGACGCGGTGCGGCGCTCCGGGGGCGCCGCGGCGGGCGGGATCGACTGGATCCACGTCCACAACGAGGAGGCGGGCGCCCTCGCGGCGGCGGCCGAGGCCCAGCTCACCGGCACCCTGGCCGTGTGCGCCGGCAGCTGCGGGCCCGGCAACACCCACCTGATCCAGGGCCTCTACGACGCGCACCGCTCGGGAGCGCCGGTGCTCGCGATCGCGTCGCACATCCCCTCGCTCCAGATCGGAACCCAGTACTTCCAGGAGACCCACCCCGAGCGGCTCTTCGTCGAGTGCTCCTCGTGGGTCGAGCTGATCTCGCGGCCGCAGCAGCTGCCCCGCCTGCAGCGCATCGCCCTGCAGACCGCGCTCGCCGACCGCGGGGTCTCCGTGCTCGTCCTGCCCGGTGACATCACGGCCCTGCCCGCCGCGCACCCCACCGGGCAGGGCGACCTCGTGGCGCCGTCCTCGGTGCTGATGCCGCCGCCCGACCGCGTCGAGGCCCTCGCCGAGCGGATCAACGCGGCGGCGTCGGTGACGCTCTTCGTCGGCGCCGGGGTCCGCGAGGCGCGCGACGAGGTGCTCGCGCTCGCCGAGCGCGTCAAGGCGCCGGTGGGCCACTCCCTCGGCGGCAAGGAGTGGATCCAGTACGACAACCCCTACGACGTGGGGATGAGCGGGCTGCTCGGGTACGGCGCCTGCTTCGAGGCGAGCCACGAGGCCGACCTGCTCGTGCTGCTGGGCACCGACTTCCCCTACGACGGGTTCCTGCCCCAGGCGCACACGGTGCAGGTCGACCGCGACGCGCGGCACCTCGGGCGCCGCACCGTGCTCGACCTCGGCGTCGAGGGCGACGTCGGCGCCACGCTGCGGGCACTGCTGCCGCTCGTCGAGGAGAAGGCCGACCGCACCTTCCTCGACCGGATGCTGCGCCACCACGCCGACGCGCTCGAGCACGTCGTCGACGCCTACACGCAGCGCGTCGAGGACCACCGGCCGGTGCACCCCGAGTACGTGGCGTCGGTGCTCGACGAGGAGCTCGCCGACGACGCCGTCGTCACCGTCGACACCGGGATGTGCAACGTCTGGGCCGCCCGCTACATCAGCCCCACCGGGCGGCGGCGCATCGTCGGGTCGTTCCGCCACGGGACGATGGCCAACGCGCTGCCGCACGCGATCGGGGCCGCCACGCTGTACCGCGACGGGCAGCCCGGGCGCCAGGTCGTCTCGATGTCCGGCGACGGCGGGCTCACGATGCTCCTGGGCGAGCTGCTGACCGCGGTCGAGCACGATCTCGACCTCACGGTGGTCGCCTTCAACAACGGCTCGCTGGGCATGATCCGCCTCGAGATGATGGTGTCGGGCTTCCCGTCGTTCCAGACCGATCACGGCCCGGCCGACCTCGGTGCCATCGCCCGCGCCGCCGGGCTGCACGCCGTGACCGTCGAGGACCCCCACGAGCTGCGGGGCGCGCTGCGCGGGGCCCTCGACCACCGCGGGCCCTCGCTGGTCGACGTGCGCACCGACCCGAACGCGCTGTCGATCCCGCCGCACATCACCGCCGAGCAGGTCCGCGGGTTCGCGCTCGCCGGGATGCGGACCGTGCTCGCCGGCGGGGTCGGGAAGATGGTCGACCTCGCCCGGTCGAACCTGCGCTCGATCCCGCGCCACCCCCTGCGATAGACGCTTCGGTGGACGCTGCGGCAGGTCACGCCCGCAGCTCGGCCCGGTCCTCCTCGACGCCGACGGTGCGGGACCGCGGGGCGTGGACGTGGGTCGCGCGGTGGCGCCCGCGCAGGCGCAGGACGTCGACCTCGACCCACTGCCCCGCCTCGCGGTCACCGGCGCGCCGGATCGCGGCGTCGGAGGCGGCGACGCGTCCGGGCAGGCCCTTGGCGACGTCGCAGAGGCGGGCCGCCTCGTTCACGGGGTCGCCGATGACCGTGTACTCGTACCGGCGGGCGTCGCCGATGTTGCCCGCGACGGCGGGACCGGCGGAGACCGCGATCCCGGCGGGGTCGTGCCCCCCCTCGAGCCGGTCGGCGAGCGCTCGCGCGGCGGCGAGGGCGGCGGCGGCCGGGTCGTCCGTGTCGTCCGGCGCGCCGAAGACCGCGAGCGCCGCGTCGCCCTCGAACTTGTTGATCCAGCCCCCGTGGCCCTCCACGACGTCGACGACCTCGGCGAAGAACGCGTTGAGCACCGACACGACCTCGTGGGGCGGGCGGTCGAACGCCATCTCGGTGGATCCCACGAGGTCGACGAACAGCACCGCGACCTCGCGCACCTCGCCGCCGAGATCGAGCCGGCCGGCGAGCGCCGCGCGCGCCACCTCCTCGCCGACGTGGCGGCCGAAGAGCTCGCGGAGCTGGTCGCGCTCGCGCAGACCGCCCGCCATCTCGTTGAAGCCCGCCTGGAGCATGCCGAGCTCGGTGGTGTCGGTGACGTCCACCCGGGTGTCGAGCTCGCCGTCGCGGACGCGGCGCATCGCCCGGCGCACGTTCATGACCGGCGTCGCGAGCGACGTCGACGTCAGCGCCGTGAGCAGGAACCCGACGGCGAGCGCGACGACGGCCAGCACCAGCACGACGAGCCCGAGCCGGGTGACCGTGTAGTAGTCGCGGAACAGCAGCGACGCCGCGGCGGCCAGCGCGATCCCGAGCAGCGGCACGCCCGTACCCAGCACCCAGGCCGAGAGCGACCGGGCCGCGACGGCGGGGAGCACACCGAGCCGGGTGGGCGGGTCCTCGGCCAGCACGCGGGCGACCTCGCCGCGCAGCGTCAGCTCGGAGAGCCGGTAGACCACGGCGACGGTCGCGATGCCGCCGAGCCCGACCACGCAGCCGACCGTCACCGCCACGGTGGCGGAGGAGAACGCGTTGAGGACGGTGAACAGCACCGTCGCGACCACCCACGGCACGGCCTGGACGACCGTGATCCGCAGCGGGGCGCCCAGGACGGCGCGCCGCACGAGCCGGCGGTGCTGTCGCCACGCGTCCTCGCCCGCGTCCTCGGCGGGGGCCCGCGGGACGCGGACCCAGAGGAAACCCCAGGTCAGGCCGACGACGCCCGAGGCGAGCAGGTAGATCCCGAACGCCCAGAGGTTGCGGCTCAGCACGCCCTCGACGTCTCCCACCAGCGACTGCGTCGGCAGCAGCCAGCCGGCCAGCCCGAGCACGATCGCCGCCCCCACGACGTTGGCCACGACCACCTGCGCGCCGATCACGGCCTTGGTGGACGGCCGGAAGTCGCGGTGCACGGGACCGCGCTCCGGGGGATCGGTCATGCCTCGATGCTAGCCATGCGGTACCGCTGGTACCGCGTAGAGGGAGTCAGCTCTCGCCGTACCCCGCGGTGGCGGCCCGTCCCGCCTCGAGCCGGGCGACCGGCACGCGGAACGGCGAGCAGGACACGTAGTCCAGGCCCGACCGGTGGAAGAAGTGCACCGAGTCCGGGTCGCCACCGTGCTCGCCGCAGATGCCGAGCTTGAGGTCGTGGCGCACCTCCCGGCCCCGCCACGACGCGATCTCCACGAGCTCCCCGACGCCCTCGGTGTCGAGCGACTCGAACGGCGACACCCCGAAGACGCCGGTCTCGAGGTACTCGGAGAAGAACGAGCTCTCGACGTCGTCGCGGGAGAAGCCCCACGTCGTCTGGGTGAGGTCGTTGGTGCCGAAGGAGAAGAACTGCGCGACCTCGGCGATCTGGGCCGCGACCAGCGCCGCACGCGGCAGCTCGATCATCGTGCCGATCTGGTGCTCGACGGGCGCGCCGTCCACCAGCGACTCGGGCTCGGCCACCACGTCGGCGATCTCGGCCGCGACCGCCTGCAGCTCCTGCACCGTGCCGACCAGCGGCACCATGATCTCCGGCAGCACCGTCACGCCCTCGGCCGCGAGCGTCGCCGCGGCGCGCGTGATCGCCCGGACCTGCATCGCGTACAGGCCGGGCACCGCGATGCCGAGGCGCACCCCGCGCAGGCCGAGCATCGGGTTCTGCTCGTGCAGGCGCCGGACGTTGGCGAGCAGTTCCTCCTTCTCCTCGGTCAGCTCGCCGCGCTCGCGGGCCACGGCCACCTCGACGGAGAGCTCGGTGTAGTCCGGCAGGAACTCGTGCAGCGGCGGGTCGAGCAGCCGGATCGTCACCGGCAGGCCCTCCATCGCCCGGTAGATCGCGGTGAAGTCCTCGATCTGCAGCGGCAGGAGCGCGGCGAGCTGCTTCTCGCGCTCCTCGCGCGTCTCGGCCAGCACCAGCGCCTCGACCAGCGCGCGGCGCTCGCCCAGGAACATGTGCTCGGTGCGGCAGAGCCCCACGCCCTCGGCGCCGAACGTCCGCGCGGTCGCGCAGTCCTCGCCGGTGTCGGCGTTGACGCGCACCCGCAGCCGGCGCCGGTCGTCGGCGTGGCGCAGGATCCGGTCGACCGCCGCGACGAGGTCGTCGTTCTCGGCGAGCCCCGTCGAGCCCTCGAAGTAGGACATGACGGGGCTGGACACCACGGGGACCCGCCCGAGGTAGACCTCGCCGTTCGTGCCGTCGATCGAGATCGTGTCGCCCTCGGCCACCACCCGGCCGTCGGGCGTGGTCATCGTCTTCGCGCGGACGTCGACCTCGAGCTCCTCGGCGCCGCACACGGCGGTCTTGCCCATGCCGCGCGCGACGACCGCGGCGTGCGAGGTGCGCCCGCCCCGGCTCGTCAGCACGCCCTCCGCGGCGATCATGCCGTCGAGGTCGTCGGGGTTGGTCTCCCGGCGGACGAGCACGACCTTCTCGCCGGTCTTCGCCCGCCGGACCGCGGTGGGCGAGTCGAACACCGCGATCCCGCTGGCCGCGCCCGGGGAGGCGTTCATCCCCGTCGTGAGCAGCTCCTTCTCCGCATCGCGGTCGAAGCGCGGGAACATCAGCTGCGCGAGCTGCTGGCCGGTGACGCGCTGGAGCGCCTCGTCGGCGTCGATGAGGCCCTCGTCGACCAGCTGGCAGGCGACGGTGAAGGCCGCCGCGGCCGTGCGCTTGCCGACGCGCGTCTGCAGCATCCAGAGCTTGCCGCGCTCGATCGTGAACTCGATGTCGCACAGGTCGCGGTAGTGGTTCTCGAGCGTCGCCATGATCTCGAGCAGGTGGTCGTACGACGCCTTGTCGATCCGCTCGAGCTCGGTGAGGTGCAGGGTGTTGCGGATGCCGGCGACGACGTCCTCGCCCTGCGCGTTCTGCAGGTAGTCGCCGTAGATGCCCTGGGCGCCCGACGCGGGGTCGCGGGTGAACGCGACGCCGGTGCCGGAGTCCATGCCGAGGTTGCCGAAGACCATCGAGCAGACGCTCACGGCCGTGCCGAGGTCGGCGGGGATGCGCTCCTGGCGGCGGTAGACGTTCGCGCGGGGGGAGTTCCACGACTCGAAGACCGCGCGGATCGCGAGGTCCATCTGCTCGCGCGGGTCCTGCGGGAAGTCACGGCCCGCGTGCTCGCGCACGATGCCCTTGAACGTCTCCACGAGCGCGGCGAGGTCGCTGGCGTCGAGGTCGAGGTCGTTCGCCGTGCCCTTCGCCTTCTTCGCCGCGTCGAGCGCCTCGGCGAAGTGCTCGGCGGAGATGTCCAGCACGGTCGCGCCGAACATCTGCACGAGGCGGCGGTAGGAGTCCCAGGCGAAGCGGTCGTCGCCGGCCTGGGTCGCGAGGCCGCGGACCGAGGAGTCGTTGAGGCCGACGTTGAGGACGGTCTCCATCATCCCGGGCATCGAGAACTTCGCCCCCGAGCGGACGGACACCAGCAGCGGGTCGTCGGCCTGGCCCAGCTGCTTGCCCATCGACTTCTCGAGGGCCGCGAGGTGCTCGCTGACCTCGTCGGCGAGGCCGGCGGGCTCGTGACCGTCCGCGAGGTAGGCCCGGCAGGCCTCGGTGGTGATGGTGAACCCGGGCGGCACGGGCAGCCCCAGGTTGGTCATCTCGGCCAGGTTGGCGCCCTTGCCACCGAGCAGGTCCTTCTGGTCCTTGTCGCCCTCGCCGAACGAGTACACGAGCTTGGGCATGCTGCCTCCGTCTGCGCGACGCCTGGTCCCCCGCCGGCTCCGTCCTCGGGCGCCGACCGTGCCAGCGTGGCCGAGGCACGTCACGGCGGCCAGACCCCGACGCGCAGATGATGCTGACCATGACGGAAACTTGATTCATTCCAGACTAGGCGCGACACTGCGACCCGTGTCACCACCGGCCTCCCCCGCCCGGACGGGCTCCGCAGGCCGAACCACCGCCACACCACCCAGTCCGACCGTCCAGTGACCGTTCAGTGATCCGGAGGGACCTCCCCGTGTCCGAGAGCCACGTGACCCGCGAGACCGAGATGAACACCGAGGACGCGGGCGGCTGCCCCGTCCACGCCGGCCGTCTCGCGCACCCGACCGAGGGCGGCGGCAACGTCGACTGGTGGCCCAACCAGCTGAACCTGCGCATCCTGCGCTCGCACGCCCCCGCGTCCAACCCGATGGACGACGGCTTCGACTACGCCGAGGCCTTCAAGACCGTCGACCTCGACGAGCTCGCGAAGGACGTCGACGCGGTCCTCACGACCTCGCAGGACTGGTGGCCCGCCGACTTCGGCCACTACGGCGGCTTCATGATCCGCATGGCCTGGCACTCGGCCGGCACCTACCGCCTCGCCGACGGCCGCGGCGGCGCCGGCATGGGCATGCAGCGCTTCGCCCCGCTCAACAGCTGGCCGGACAACGGCAACCTCGACAAGGCGCGCCGCCTGCTGTGGCCGGTCAAGCAGAAGTGGGGCCAGAAGGTCTCCTGGGCCGACCTGATGATCTTCACGGGCAACCGGGCCCTCGACACCATGGGCTTCACGACCTTCGGCTTCGCCGGCGGGCGTCCCGACGTCTGGGAGCCCGACAACGAGACCTACTGGGGCCCGGAGAACTACTGGCTCGGCGGCGACCAGCGCTACAGCGGCGACCGCCGGCTCGAGCAGCCGCTCGGCGCCTCGCAGATGGGCCTGATCTACGTCAACCCGGAGGGCCCGGACGGCAACCCCGACCCGCTGGCCGCCGCGCGCGACATCCGCGAGACCTTCGGCCGGATGGCGATGAACGACGAGGAGACCGTCGCCCTGATCGCCGGCGGGCACACGTTCGGCAAGACGCACGGCGCGGCCGACCCCGACCAGTACGTCGGTGCCGAGCCCGAGGGCGCGGGCATCGAGGAGCAGGGCCTGGGCTGGCACCAGAGCTTCGGCTCCGGCAAGGGCCGTGACGCGATCACCTCCGGGCTCGAGGTCACCTGGACCTCCACGCCCGCGCAGTGGAGCAACGCCTACTTCGACAACCTCTTCGGCTACGAGTGGGAGCTGCACAAGTCGCCGGCCGGCGCGTGGCAGTACCGGCCGGTGGACAACGGCGGCGCGAACACCGTGCCCGACCCGGAGACCGGCGAGCTCACCCGCCAGCCGACGATGCTCGTCACCGACGTCTCGCTGAAGGTCGACCCGGTCTACAAGGAGATCTCGCAGCGGTTCCACCAGAACCCGGAGCAGCTCGCCGACGCGTTCGCCCGCGCCTGGTACAAGCTGACCCACCGCGACATGGGCCCGATCCAGCGCTACCTCGGCCCCTGGGTGCCGCAGGAGACGCTGATCTGGCAGGACCCGGTGCCCGCCCACGAGGGCCCGGTCGTCAGCTCCTCCGAGATCGCCGACCTGAAGAAGCGGATCCTCGACGCCGGCCTGTCGGTGTCGTCGCTCGTCAAGGCCGCCTGGGCGTCCGCGTCGACGTTCCGCATCGGCGACAAGCGCGGCGGCGCCAACGGCGCCCGCGTCCGCCTCGAGCCGCAGATCGACTGGGAGGTCAACGACCCGCAGGAGCTGCGCCGCACCCTCGCGGCCCTCGAGGAGGTCCAGAAGGCGTTCTCCGGGAACGTCTCGCTGGCCGACGTCATCGTGCTCGGCGGTGTCGCGGCGGTGGAGAAGGCCGCGAAGGACGCCGGGGTCGACGTCAGCGTGCCCTTCACCCCGGGCCGCACGGACGCCTCGCTCGAGTGGACCGACGTCGACTCGTTCACCCACCTCGAGCCGACGGCCGACGGGTTCCGCAACTACCTCGGCAAGGGCCACCAGCTCCCCGCCGAGTACCTGCTCGTCGACCGCGCGAACCTGCTCAACCTCTCCGCCCCGGAGATGACGGTCCTCGTCGGCGGCCTGCGCGTGCTGGGCGCCAACACCGCCGGCTCGACGCACGGTGTGCTGACGAACCGTCCCGGGCAGCTGACGAACGACTTCTTCGTCAACCTGCTCGACATGAACACCCAGTGGGCGAAGGTGGCCGAGGAGGACGGGATCTTCGAGGCCCGCGGGGCCGACGGCGAGGTCCACTGGACCGGTACCCGCAACGACCTCGTGTTCGGCTCGAACTCCGAGCTGCGCGCGGTCGCGGAGGTCTACGCCTCGTCCGACGGTGCGCAGAAGTTCGTCCGCGACTTCGTCGCCGCGTGGGACAAGGTCATGATGCTGGACCGCTACGACCTGAACTGATCCGGCACCGACGACGAGGGCCCCGGTCGCTGCGGTGCGGCCGGGGCCCTCGTGCGTCGGGGCTATTCCTCCGTCGGCAGCCACGCCCCGTGCAGCCCCAGCGGGACGCGCACGGGGATCCGGACCTTCGCGACCGGGCCGGCGCCGGGGTCGGCCGCGGCGAACACGACGAACCAGCTCGACCGGTCGGTGCGGTCGGTGGCGAACGTGACCCACCAGCCCTGCGCGGTGTCGTCCGCCCCGGGCTTCGGCACGAAGCACGGTTCGCCGACCGACAGGTCACCGGCGTCCCACGTCACGGCCCGCTCGGTGGCGGAGTCGAGCCAGAGGACCGCGTCGAAGTTGCCGTTCGCGAGCTCGACCTTCCCCGTCTTGGCCCCGAGCGCGACCACGCCGTGCGGGCGGCCGATCCGGCGGTCGTCGACGCGCGGGAACTCCATGCCGTGCGGGTCGGTGAGGAACCGGCGGGTGATCGAGCCCGTCGTCGGGTCGATCTCCGCCCGCGCGATGCCGCCGACGTTGGGGTGTGGGTCGCGGGCCAGGCCTCCGGGATAGGCCCACGCGACGAGGTCGAGGACGACTCTGCCGTCGCCCCGGTCGTCGACGGTGTCGTACGCGTTGGCGTTGTGCCAGCTCCAGAACGCCTCCGTGTGCGCCCACCGCACCGCGCTGCCGTCGCGCGGGATCAGCGCGATCCGCGTGCCGTCCTCGGGGCGCCACGCGAGCAGCGACCCGCCGCGCATCGCCGCGGCCATGTCGAAGTACAGCGGTCCGAGCACGAGGACGACGTAGCGCTCGGTGATCGCCATGTCGTGGATCATCACCGGCTGGTCGACGTCCGGGATCGGCGTGGGCGCCCGGCGCGTGCCGCCGTCGGGGCCGAGGACCGCCCACGTGAGGTACGGCGCCTCGAGCCCGTAGCAGAACATGATCATCTCGCCGGTGCGCGGATCGACCTTCGGGTGGGCGCAGAGCCCGGCGGGGATCGTGCCGCCGAAGGTCTCCTTGCCGACCGTCGCGAGCTCCGGGGTCAGCGCGTACGGCGGGCTCGACTCGGCGAGCGCGAGGAGCTTCCCGGCGTGCCGGACGACGTTGATGTCGGGCAGGTCCTTCGCGACGTGCGCGAGGCTCGGCCCGACCTCGTCCTCGCCGGGCGTGTACCCCGTCATCAGCCCGCCCCACAGCGCCCGGCCGGCGCCGATCTCGGCGTCGAGCATCGGCGTGTGCACGAAGCGGTTCGCGTAGCGGGCCTTCCCGCCCGACACCCACAGCCCGTGCACCATCCCGTCGCCCTCGAGGGGATAGATGTACGAGCCGAGCGGGGTGAAGCGCGGGTTGGGGCCGTTGCGCACGTACATTCCGTCCATCTCGGACGGGAGCTCGCCGGTGACCTCGAGGTCGCCTGCGTCGATCTCGTCGATCACCGGCTCGAAGACGCCCGACAGGTGCGGGTCGTGCGCGGCGTCGACGGGCGGGGGTCCGCCGGGGACGGTGGTGGTCACGGTGCCTCCCGTCAGGCCGGCTGGGCCGGGGCCTCGTGCGCGCCGTGGCTCCCGCCGGCGTGCAGGCGGGAGCGGACGTGCTCCGGATACCAGGCGGTGATCTTGACCGCGACGACGATCGCCACGATCGGCACGACCCAGTTGAAGACGTCGGGGTTCGCCCCCCAGTAGCCGACGGCCGCGTCACACAGCGCGTTGATCACGAACACGACGCCCCACAGGCCGGTGAGCACGCGGTTGACCTGCTTGAACGTCGGCGTGTTCCACACCTCGGGCGGCGCCTGCTTCTTGGCGTAGAACTCGGTGAACGGCCGGCCGACGGCCAGCGAGCCCAGCGCGACGAGGGCGATCACGACGCTGGAGAGCAGCTGCGCACGGTCCTCGATCGGCTGCAGGGCCGCGCGGTCGAGCACGAGCGAGAGGACGAACAGCACCGCGAAGAACACGAGCGCCGCCGCGTCGAGGATGCTGATCGAGCGACTCCGGCGCCAGTCCGGCACCGCGAGGATGAGCGAGCAGGCCAGCGCGGCCAGCGCCGCCCACTCCCAGGTGCTCGGCCCCGCGACGACCGAGAAGACGATCCAGGGCACGAAACCCAGGAAGATGGACGCTTTCTGCACGACGGCCTCCTGCCGATGCTGATGACTCTCCGTCATCATGAAAGGAGGCGGCCGGAGGATTCAAGGTCCCGGTCGGAGATCTGACCGGCGCTGGGTAACGATCGCGCGGTGGGGTGTCACCTGGACGGGCGAATGATCGCCGTTCGGGTCAGTGGGCGGGTCCGGTGGCGCGGGAGGGCGTCGCGAGGACGGTCCGCAGCGGCACCCCGCCGACCGCACGCGGCATCGGCACCGGGTTCGGTGTCGCACCGACCACGACGAGGCCGTCCACCGCGGGGTGCTGGGCGTAGCGGGTGAGGCGCGCGATGGTCGCGTCGTCGAGACCGGCGAGCGCGGGCACGATCCCGATCGAGGCCTCGACCCGGGGGAACGGCTCGGCGACCAGCAGGGGCAGGCGGTCGCCGCTTCCGAGCGCGTAGTCCCGCACGGTGACCAGCCCGGCGCCCGCGAGCAGCAGTGCGATCACGCTGATCACCGAGGCGGGGTCGAGGTGGGGGAAGGCCGCGCCCTCGATCAGTTCGACCACGCGCTGGGCCAGCAGGTCAGCGTGCACGATCCGCCCTCCCCGCTCCCGGCGCCGGGGCCCATGATTCCCTGCCGCGGCCCGCGGGGCGAGCCCCTTCTCTGAGGCAGTTGGGGTTTCTGGGGTTGCTGGGGCTCGTCGGCGCGCGCCGCGGAGATCACCAGGCCGAAAGACACCTCCGCGAGTCCCTCAGAGGTGCCTTTCGCCCTGCTGATCACGGTCGCGGGAGCGCCGCCTCCACCAGGTGCGCGGTCATCGCCGCGGTGACGGGACCGTCTCCGAGGTCCGCGGTCATCGCCGCCGCGACGCGCGCGACGACGTCGTCGAGGTCGCCCCGGCGCGCGAGCTCGGCGCGCAGCGGCGAGCCGGTGCCGAAGCCGACCGCGATCTGCGTCGGCTCCTCCGCCCGCCCGGACAGCGTCACGGTGTCGACGTCGACGCCGTCGAACCCGCCCGCGCGCAGGTCGGCGGTGATCCGTTCCGGGTCCGTGTAGCCGTGGGGCACGGCGGTGAGGAACGCCGGGACGTCGCCCGGGAACACCTGGTCCAGCGCGCGGGCGAGAGAGTCGGCGAAGCCGTGCGTCGGCAGCGTGTCCCACGTCGTGAACAGGAAGCGTCCCGACGGCGCGAGGACGCGGGCGACCTCGGCGTAGGCGGCCGGGCGGTCCGGCAGGAACATGACGCCGAAGCCGCAGACGACGAGGTCGAAGGACGCGTCCGCGAACGGCAGGTCCGACGCGTCGGCGGTCCGCCACACCGCCCCGGGCACGCGCGAGGCGCCCAGCTCCACCATCGCCGGGTTGAGGTCGGTGGCGGTGAGGTCGACGCCGGGGAGCGCGGCGAGCAGCTCCGCGGTCACGACGCCCGTGCCGGCGGCGATCTCCAGGACGCGGTGCCCGGCGGCCCGGGACGCCAGCTCGCGGGCGAACGGGCGGAACACCGGCGGCACCAGGCAGCGCTCGTAGACCTCGGGCATCGACCCGACCCAGCGCGTGCTCTCGTCGACGCCCATGGGTCCTTGTCCCAGACCGGACGCCGGGGGGCAAGACCTCCTACCGCGGCGCCACCCAGGGCTGCTCGGCCCGCGACACCGTGTGGCTGCCCACGCCGACGGCGAGGATGATCAGCAGGCCGAGGGCCAGCGCCGCACCCGGGGCGACCAGCCGGGCCAGCAGACCGCCGGCGACGACGCCGACGACGAACGCCGCGATCGCGAGCCCGCGTCGCAGCACGAGCGGGTCGTGGTGCTCCGCGCCGCGCTCGGTGAGCATCCCGATCGTCGTGAGCGTGACCATCGCGGTGAGCAGGTCGGGGACCTTGAGGTAGCGGATGAGCGCGAGCTGCCCGCCCATCGACGCGGCGAGCAGGACCGTCACGGCGAGCCGGACCGCGGGGTGCAGCGGCTCGGCGGCGAGGACCACCACGACCGTCACCGGCACCGCGAGGACCGTCTTGAACACCGCGACGTCGCGGACGGCGCGGCCGCGGTGGTGGCCGCCGGGGCGCCGGCAGACGCGGCCCGCGACGATCGCGCCGACCACGAAACCGCCGACCGCGACGGCGGGGGAGACGATCGAGAAGCCGCTCGCACCCGCGACCCCGAGCCCGAGGAAGACGATGTTGCCGGTGATCGCGGCGACGAAGACGTGGTCCAGCGCGAGGATGCTCGTCGCGTCGACGACACCGGCGAGTGCCGTGAACCCGAGCAGCAGGGCGGGCAGCGGGCCGTCCTTCTCGTCGACCAGCGCACGGCGCAATGCCGAACCGCCGGCCGGGGCGCTCACGTCGCGAGCCCGTGCCGGACGAGCCTCTGCGCGGCGTCGATGACGGCGTCGAGCGAGCCGCGGGCGGGGTCCCACCACTCCGCGGTCCAGTTCAGCGCGCCGAGCACGACCATCAGCGCGGTGCCCGGCGCGAGGCCGGCGTCGAGGTCGCCCTCGTCCTGCACCTGCGCGATGAGCTCCCGCCACACGCCGACGTAGTCGCGCTGTGCCTGGCGGTGACGCTCGCGCATCGCCTCGGGCAGCTGCGGCACCGTGCGGATCGCGGCGGCGGCGTGGTCGGAGTGCGTCAGCAGGGTGCGCAGGTGTGCGGACACCGCGATCGCGAGCCGGTCGATCGCGGGCAGGTCCGGGGGCGCCGCGGCGAGCGCCTCGGACACCAGCGAGCGCGCACGGTCGAGCCCGACGGCCACGGCCTCGTCGATCAGCTCGTCGCGCGAGGAGAAGTAGTAGTAGATCGCCGGCGCCTGCACCTGCGCGACCTCGGCGACGTCGGAGAGCCGGGTGCCCGCGTAGCCGCGGCGCAGCAGCACGTGCGCCGCGGCGTCGACGACGCGCCGTCGGGTGCGCGCGGACTTGGTGTCGCGCACGGCCGCCTCGGTCACCGGCCCAGCGTAGGTCGCACGTCAGTAGGACGACGGCAGGCCGAGGCTGCGCTGCGCGACGAAGTTCAGCACCATCTCGCGGCTCACCGGCGCGGTCTTGAGCATCCGCGCGAGGAACCACAGGTCGGCGAGCCCGTACTCGTGGGACAGCCCGTTGCCGCCGTGGGTCTGGATGGCCTGGTCGAGCGCCCGCAGCGAGGCGTCGGCCGCCGCGAACTTCGCGATGTTCGACGCCTCGGCGGCGTCGGCACCCTCGTCGAACAGGTCGGCGGCGCGGGCGGTCATCAGCCGAGCCTGCGTCACCCCGATGTAGGCCTCGGCGAGCGGGTGCGCGACGCCCTGGTGCGCCCCGATCGGCACGCCCTTCCACACCGCGCGCTGGTTCGCGTACTCGGTCGCCTTCGCCAGGGCGTAGAGCGAGATGCCGTTGCTGATCGAGGCGGCCGTGATCCGCTCCGGGTTGAGCCCGGAGAACACCTGGCGCAGCCCGTTGCCGTCGTCGCCGATCAGCGCGTCGGGCTCGAGCGCGACGTCGTCGAACCACACCGTGAACTGGTGCTCGGGCTGCACGAGCGCGGCCTCGATCGGCTGCCAGCTCAGGCCGGGGGAGTCGGTGGGCACGACGAACAGCGAGAGCGGGCGCCGCGGACCGCCGGACTCCGCGGAGCCGCTGCGCGCGACGACCAGGATCGCGTCGGCCTCGTCGACACCGGAGGTCCAGTACTTGGTGCCGGTCAGCCGCCAGCCGTCGCCGTCCTCATGCGCCGTCGTCGTGATCTCGTGGGAGTTCGACCCGGCGTCGGGCTCGGTGATCGCGAACGCCATCTTCAGCGAGCCGTCGGCGATGCCGGTGAGCCAGCGCTGCTTCATCGCGTGCGAGCCGTGGCGGGCGAGGATCGTGCCGCAGATCGCGGGCGAGATGACGGTCATGAGCAGCGGGCAGCCCGCCGCGCTCGCGGCCTCGACGACCACCGACAGGTCACCCAGCGTCCCGCCGCCACCCCCGTACTCCTCGGGCAGGTGCACCCCGAGGAACCCGGCGGCCCCGAGCTCCTTCCACAGCGCGGCCGGCTCCTCGTGCGCGCGGGCGCGCGCGACGAAGTAGGAGTGCCCGTACCGGGAGACGAGCGCCGTGACGGCGTCGCGCAGCGCAGCGCGCTCGTCGGACTCGGGGACGATGGACGACCTGTTCACGCGTGCTCCCGGCTGCTCGAATTTCATGCAGAGTAAAAAATGCTCGGGTCGGCGTCAACGTGCTCACGGCATCGACGAGCCGCCCCCGACCGCGACCACCTGGCCCGTCACCTGTCGGGCCGCGCGCGGTGAGGACAGCCAGACGACCGCGTCGGCGACGTCGGCCGGCGTCGTGAGCCGGCGCAGCGCCTGCTGCTTGAGGACGGACGCGATCTGGTCCTCGTCGAACACCGCGTCCCGGCCACCGGCCCACAGGCTGTCGGCGCCGATGCCGTCGTCCTCGGGCAGCACGAGGCCGGGGCACACGACGTTGGACCGCACGCCCCGGCGGCCCTGCTCGCGCGCGGTGGTGCGCGCGAGCGCGATCAGGCCGGCCTTCGTCGTGCCGTAGACGCCCTGGCGGATCGCGCCGAACGCGGCGTCGCTGGAGATGAACACGACCGCGCCGTCGCCGGCCTCGCCCATCGGCCTGAGCGCGGCCTGCGTGCAGTCGATGGCGGTGTAGAGGTTGGTCTCGATCGTGCGCTGCCACAGCGCGCGGTCGGTCTGCTCGGTGAGGAAGCCCGGCACGCTCCACCCGGCGTTGTTGACCAGCACGTCGACCCCGCCCCACGCGTCCACCGCGGTGCCGACGACCCGGCCGCCCGCGCCGTCGGTGGTCAGGTCGATCACCAGGACCTCGACCGCCGCGGCGCCGAGGTCGAGCGCCTCCCCGCGCACCGTCGCGGCCTGGTCCGCGTCGCGGTCGGCGAGGACGATCCGGGCGCCCTCGCGGGCGAAGCCGTGCACGATCCCGCGGCCGATGTTCGACGCGCCGCCCGTGACGATCACGCGGGCGTCGGCGAGGCCGAGGTCCATGGGTCCTCCCGTGTAGGGTCCGCCCTGATTAATCTGCGTTAGAAAGCGAGGCTACCGGTGACGGAGGAGCTGGTCGCGTCCGGTCCCGTGCTGCTGGACGTCGACGACCGCGGGGTGGCCCGGCTGCGGCTCAACCGCCCGGAGGCGTCCAACGGGCTCGACGTCGAGCTGCTGACCGCGTTCCACGACGCGGTGATGACCTGCCACGCGCGCCCGGGCCTGCGGGCCCTGGTGATCACCGGCGAGGGACGGCACTTCTGCGCGGGCGGCGACGTCAAGACGTTCGCGAGCAAGGGGACCGGGCTGCCCGACTACCTGCGCGAGGCGACGGCGCGGCTGCAGATGGTCGTCTCCGCCCTGCTCGCGCTGCCGGCTCCGGTGGTGGCCTCGGTGCAGGGCTTCGCGGCGGGCGGCGGCGGCTTCGGTCTCGTGTGCGCCTGCGACCTCGTCGTCGCCGCGGAGTCGGCGAAGTTCCTCGGCGGGGCGACGCGGGTCGGGATGGCGCCGGACGCGGGCGCGACGGTGACCCTCCCTGCGCTCGTCGGGATGCGCAAGGCGCTGGAGATCGCGCTGACCAACCCCGTCCTCACGGCCGCCGAGGCGCTCGACGCGGGTCTGCTCACCGCGGTCGTGCCCGACGAGGAGCTCGCCCCACGGACCGAGGAACTGGTGGCGACGCTGGTCGCCGGGGCGCCGCGCGCCCTCGCGGCGACGAAGCGGCTGCTGTGGTCGGGCATCGGCTCGCGGGTCGAGGCGCAGCTCCCGGAGGAGGCGCGCACCGTCTCCGAGCTCTCGGGCACCGCCGACGCCCGCGAGGGCCTCGACGCCGTGATCGAGCGCCGGGCGCCGCGCTTCAGCGGGGAGTAGCCCCCGACCGACCCAAGCCGCTGCGCACCACGTGCTGGGTCGTCGCGACGACCTCGTCGAGCGACCCGCGGTCCGGGTTCCACCACTCCGGCGCCCAGTTGAGTGCCCCGAGCACGAGCATGCGCGCGGCGCGGGCGTCGACGTCGGCGGCGAGCTCGCCGGCGGCGACGGCGTCCTCGACGAGCCCGCGCCAGACGTCGGCGTAGTCGCGCTGACCGACCAGCTGGCGCTCGCGGATGTCGAGGGGCAGCTGCGCGGCGTTGCGGATCGCGGCGAGGGCGAAGTCGGAGCGGTCCAGCACGACCTCGAGGTGCGCGGCGATGGCCCGGTCGATCCGGTCGAACGCGCCCGCGTCGCGGGGCAGCGCCTCGAGCGACGCGACGACGTGGGCGTGCGTCGCCTGCTGGCCGACGGTGACGACCTCGGCGAGCAGGTCCTCGCGCGAGGGCCAGTAGTAGTAGACGGCGGGCGCCTGCACGGCCGCGACCTCGGCGATGTCGACCAGCCGGGTGCCCGCCCAGCCCTGGCGGCTGAGGATCTGCGCCGCGGCGGCGAGGATCCGCTCGCGGGTGCGGGCCGACTTCCGCCCGCCGGCTGAGGGGGCGTCGGGCGACGGCGGGGCGGTCCGCTCGCGGGGCACGCGCGTGATCCTAGGTCGGCGACTCCGGCCGTGACTCGTGGATCGACTCCCGCGCCGGGCCGCGGTCCGCGTCGCGCCACCGGTGTCGCGACGGATCCAGCAGCGCCCGCATCCACTCCTCCGGGGCCCACACGATCGACTCCAGCTCGAGCGCGTCGAGGTAGCGCACCGTGCCGGTGCGCCGGTCCTCGAGGCGCAGGCGCGTGCCGTTGCCCCGGTCGTCGACCGAGACGGCGACGGCCGCGAACTCGTTGGCGACGATGTCGGGTTCCATCAGCGGCAGTCCATCAGATGAGGAACGACATCGTCGGCAGCGAGCGGTCGCTGTCGACGAGCACGATCGTCTTCGCCGCCATCCGCAGTCCGCCGTCCACCCGCCGCAGCCGGTGGGTGACCCGCCCGACCCACCACGTCGTGCCGCGGTCGCGCGACTCGAGGATCTGGACGACGGACCCGACGATCGTGTCGTCCTCCTCCTGGCCGAGGATCTCCACGTTCGTCACCGACCGGCACAGCCGCGACGGCGGGCGCTGGGAGTGCCGGCGCCCGGTCTGCAGCTGCTGGATCCTCGTCGCGATCCGGGCGCGGTTGTCGAAGATGATCGACATGTGGGTCCGCGGGTCGGCCTCCGGGTCCACCGGCACGTGGTAGACGGCGTCGTCGGTCCAGAGCGCCTCCCACTCCTCGAGCGCGAACGCATCGGCCAGCCGCGCCTCGCGGTAGAGGAACCGCTCGGCCTCGCGGAGATCGATGTCGAGGGCGGCGTCGACGTCGGGGAGCGCGGTCACGTCATCAGCTCCAGGTAGTGCGCCCACATCGCCCGCATCGACGTCTCGTCGGTCGCGGTGCCGATCGTGAACCCGTCGTCGTCGACGCCCTCGCGCTGCAGACCGCGGCTGAGGTCCAGCCACTCCGGCTGCCGCGCCGCGACGCCGCGCTGGTTGCGCTCGTACATCTCCGCGTCGTCGGCGAGCAGCATCCCGGCGGGCCCGACCGAGCCGACGCACTGGGTGACGAGCCGGCGGTTGAGGTCCGGCGCGTCCTTGAACTGGATCGCCGTGACGTGCTGGACGGTCCGGTCGACGGCGAGGGGCTGGATCGCGAAGAGCTGGATCTCCGCGATGAAGAGGTTCGGGAAGATCATGACGTGCGGCGAGCCGTTGATCATGATCTCGTCGGCGGCCGCGGTGCCGTGCGCCCGCCGCATGGCCGCGACGTAGTCCGGGATCTTCGCCTCGGGCGTGCCCGCCCAGCCCATCGGGACGCCGAGGCGGCGGAACTCGGGGGAGAGGTCGTTCTCGGTGTGCCCCCCGCCGAGGGCCCGCGTCACCGCCGTGGACTTGTCGCTGTAGAGCGCGCCGATGCCGCTGCCGGAGATCGAGAAGATCGAGGAGTGGACGAACTGCGGGTGGTACCCGTCGGTCTCGTTCTCGACGAGCATCTTCCAGTTCGCGCTGACCTCGTGGCGGACCCAGCCCGCCGTCATCTCCACCTCGCCGGCGGGGGAGAGCGCGCAGAGCCGGTCGAGACGCTCCGCCGCGGCGCCGAGGTGCTCGCGCAGCGTCGGCCCCTCCGCCGCGAGGCTCGCGAAGACGAACCCGCGGTAGACCTCGACCCGCGGCGCCGCGGCGAGACCCGGGAGCCGGTCGCGGGCGCTCGAGCCGCCGTAGCCCTGGTTGAACGGGAAGCCGAGCAGGTCGCCGGTGTTCGCGAACGTCCAGCCGTGGTACGGGCAGCGGAACGATCCGGCGTTGCCGCGGTCGGCGTCGCAGACGAGGTTCCCGCGGTGCGAGCACCGGTTGTGCAGGACGTGGATCGCGCCGGTCCTGTCGCGGGTCATGACGACCTGCTGCGGCCCGATCGTCGTGCGGACGTAGTCGTTCGGCTCCGGCACCTCGCTCGTGTGCCCGACGTACACCCAGGTCGAGTACCAGATGCGCTCGAGCTCCCGGGCGTACACGGCCGGGTCGGTGTAGAGCGAGCCGTGGACGGCGTCGGGACGCACGAGCGAGCGGATCCGGTCCGCCTCGGCATCCCGGCCGACGTCGGTGGTGGTCATGGGCTCCCCCTCAGGACACCCCGGAACTGGACGCATTGTCTGGACACAGTGTCCAGGTTCAGGGCGCGTCGCGGTAGAGGGTGTTCCAGACGATCGCGGTGAACGCCTCGACGGCGTCCTCGGCGGCGGCGTCGTCGGCGCCGCGCAGCATTCGGTCGAGCCCGCGTTCGGCCATCGACGTGAGCATCTGCGCGGTCGGCCCGGCCGGGACGTCCCGGCGTACGCGGCCCGCCTCCTGCCCGGCGGCGATGTGGGCGGCGATCTCGGTGACGTAGCGGCCCGTGAGCTCCCGGAAGACCTCGCGGACCGCGGGGTCGTGGCTCGACGAGTCGATGACCGCCCGCATGAGCTCAGCGCGCGGGCGATACGTGGCGACGATCGTCGCCGCGCGGGCTCGGAGCTCCGCGCGCGTCGCCGGCGGTTCGTGGCCCCACCAGCCGCGACCGGCCTCGAGCAGCTGCTCGACGACGTCGGCGGTCAGCTCGTTGAGCAGCTGACCCTTGTCCGCGAAGTGCACGTAGAACGTCGACCGCGAGACGCCTGCGCGGGCGGCGAGGCGCTCGACGCTGACCTCCGTGAACGACTCGCCCTCGGCGAGCATCGCCTCGAGCGCATCGAGGAGCTTGGCGAGGTTCTCTGCTCTCCGCCGGGCGCGGGAGCCCTGCGCTCGCCGGGTCACCGATGCCACGCGGCCCAACGTACTTCTTGCCCTCGAATCTGAGTCTCGTTAGATTCTAACGTGATTTAGACGACGAGGAGGCCGCATGACCGCCGTGGTGGTCCCGGAGTGCGACGACACGGTCCTCGACCGCGCCTTCGCCGTGCGCTGGTACGAGGGCTGGATCGCGGCATGGAACGAGAACCGCCCGGAGCTCTGCCGCGAGCTGCTGACCGACGACTTCCTGCTCGACAGCCCCACCACGCGCCACACCGGCTGGCAGGTGCGGGGCCCGGCCGCGGCCGAGGGCTACATCGCCTACGTGCTCGGCGCCTACCCCGACCTGCAGTGGGAGGTGACGGCCCCGCCGCTCTACGCCGACGACCGTGCCCGCGCGGCGTTCCACTGGCGCGGCACCGGGCACTTCTCCGGGCGTCTCGACCCGCCCGGCATCGAGGGGACGGGGCGCGCGTTCTCCTTCGCCGGCCTGGAGGTCTTCGACTTCCGTGGCGGGCGCGCGTGCTACCTCAACGCCACCTACGACCTGCTCGGGCTGATGAAGCAGATCGGGGTGCACCGGGGAGGCGGGCGGTCATGAGCCTGCGCGCGCTGCTCGAGGGCCGGTGCGCCGAGGCTCCGGATGCGATCGCCGTCGAGGCCGCGGGACGACCCGGCGAGGGGACGACGTGGGCAGCGCTGCGCGACCAGGCGCGCTCGGTCGCCGCGGCCCTCGTGCGGGACGGCGTGGCGCCGGGCGAGCGGGTCGTGCTGGTCGCGCGCAACGACCCGTCGTACTTCCCGATCCTCTTCGGCGCCGGGCTGGCCGCGGCGGTGCTCACGCCCCTGAACTGGCGCCTGGCCACCGACGACCTCCTGTCGATGATCGACGACTCCGGGGCGACGGTCGTGCTCGTCGACGAGGCCCTCGCGGCGGCGCTCGCGGACGTCCTGTCCGGCCGGCACGTGGTCGTCCTCGGCGAGGTCCCGGTGGACGGGGACGCGTCCTGGCGGTCGTTCGCGGACTGGGTGGGGCCGGCGCACGACCCCGAGCGGTCGGTGGCGCCCGGCGACGTCGCCTTCCAGCTCTACACGTCGGGCACCACCGGGCGGCCGAAGGGTGCGATGTTCGCGGGCACGAACCTCGCGGTACTGATCGACGAGATCGCCACGGCGTGGGGGTTCCGCGACGGGGACGTCAGCCTCGTCGCGATGCCGCTGTTCCACATGGGCGGGCTCGCGTGGGCCCTGGCGGGGATGGCCCGCGGCGCCCGCGCCGTGGTCGTCCGCGACTTCGTGCCGGGCGACGTGCTCGACGTGATCGAGGCGCACGGTGTCACGACGGCGTTCTGCGTCCCGACGATGCTCGCGGCGCTGTGCGCGGTGCCCGGCGTCGACGGCCGCGACCTCGGCCTGCGGCAGATGATCTACTCCGGGTCCCCGATCGGCGAGGACGCGCTGGAGCGGGCGATGGCCGCGCTGCGCTGCGACTTCGTGCAGATCTATGGTCTGACCGAAGCGACCGGCGCGTTCGCGCAGCTCTCGGCCGCGGAGCACCGGGCGGGTGGCGAGGCCCTGGGCTCCGCCGGGCGCGCGTACCCGTGGGTGGAGGTGCGGGTCGTCGACCCGGCCACCGGCGACGAGGTCGCCGACGGCGCGATCGGCGAGATCCGGACCCGTTCGGCGCAGAACATGGTCGGCTACTGGCACCGTCCGGACGCGACCGCCGCGGCCATCACCCCAGAGGGCTGGCTGTGCACCGGCGACCTCGGCCGGCTCGACGAGGCCGGCCGGATCCACCTGGTCGACCGGGCCGGCGACCGCATCGTCACCGGCGGGGAGAACGTCTACCCGGCCGAGGTCGAGCAGGTCGTCGCCCTGCACCCGGACGTCGCGGAGGTCGCCGTCATCGGGGTCCCGGACGACCGGTGGGGTGAGGCGGTGAAGGCCGTCGTCGTCCCCGCGGGCGCGTCTCCCGACCCCGCCGAGATCGCCGCCTTCGCCCGCCGACGGCTCGCCGGCTTCCAGAGCCCGAAGTCCGTCGACCTCGTCGACGCGCTCCCGCGCACCGCCACCGGCAAGGTCATCAAGCCGGTGCTGCGCGAGCCATACTGGCGCGGACATGACAGGCGCATCCACTGACGATCCGGCGGTCGGCAGCAAAGGGGATCTGACCCGGCGCCGGATCCTCGACGCCGCCGCGGCCGAGATCGCCCGGCACGGCCCGGCGGGCGCCGGCCTCGGCGCGATCGCGGCCGCGGCCGGGCTGCGCACCGGCAGCCTCTACTTCCACTTCGCGTCCAAGCAGCAGCTCGTCGAGGCCGTGCTCGAGGAGGGCATCCGGGCGTCGCTGGAGCGCCTCGACGAGGCGATGGCGGTGCCCGCCGGGCCGCCGGCGGACCGTCTGCGCGCGGGTGTCCGCGCCCACCTGCGCGCCCTCGCGGAGCTCGCCGACTACGCGGTCGTGGTGCTCGCGCCGCCGTTCGCGGCGTCCCGCCCGGACGCGGCCGGCTTCCGCGCCCTGCGCCGCGAGTACCTGCGACGGTGGGCGGAGCTCATCGCCGCCGCGCAGGCGGACGGCACGCTCGCGGCCGGCCCGGACCCCGCCGAGGTGCGCGACCTGCTGCTCGGCGCGCTCAACGCCGCGGGCCTCGCGGGACGGTCGCCCGCGCGCACGGCGGAGTCCGTCGCCGCGCTGCTGCGCCTCCCGCCCCCGGCTAGCGACCCCGGAAGTCCGGACGCCGGCGCTCCACGAACGCCGTGATCCCCTCGCGGGCGTCGTCCGTCGCGCCCGAGGCGGTCATGCGCCGGGTCTCCTCGGCGAGCTGATCGGACAGATCGGCGTCCTGGCTGCGCAGCAGGAGGCGCTTCATGTGGCCGAACGCCTGCGTCGGGCCCGCGGCGAGGGTCGCCGCCAGCTCCTGCGCCCGGGCGGCGAGCGCGTCGGCGGGCACGACCTCGGTGACGAGTCCGGCGTCGAGGGCCTCGGGTCCGGTCAGCATCCGGTTCAGCAGGAACATCTCCTGGGCGCGCCGCATCCCCACCAGCCGGGGCAGGTACCAGGTGTTGGCGCCGTCGGAGGCCAGCCCGATGGCGCCGTAGCCGACCGCGAAGCGGCTGTCGTCGGCGGCGACGACGATGTCGGCGACGTGCGCGAGCCCGAGCCCGCCGCCCGCGAGCGCGCCGTGCACCGCGCACACCACCGGCGCGTCGAGCGTGGCCAGGCGGTCGAGCGTCACGTGGTAGCGGTCGATGATGCCGCGCAGCCGCTCCGGGATGGCGTCGGCGGCACCGGCGAAGAACGCGAGGTCGCCGCCCACCGACAGGCTCCGACCGGTGCCGCGGACCAGGACCGCGCGCACCGCCGGGTCGTGCGCGGCACGGAACGTGGCCTCGTCGAGGTCCTCGACCATCGTCGGGTCGATCGCGTTGCCCGCCTCGGGGCGGTCCAGCGTGATCGTGGCGACGCCGTCGGCGACGTCGTACCGGACGACGCGCAGCTCGCGCTGCCCGGCCGGTGTCGACCGGGCAGCGCCGGCCCAGCGGGCGCTGTCGGTGTACTGGCGCAGCGAGGCGATGCGGCCGTCGTCGGTGAACGTGATGACGTGCGCGAACGCCGCGTCGAGCGCCCGGCCGCCGTCGCGCGCCGTGCCGGTGTAGCGCCCGAGCACGACGAGGCCGCCGTCGGCGAGCGCGAGGAACTCGGCGGGCTCGGCGCGGGCGCGGTAGTGCCGCCCGATCGCCCACCAGAAGTCGCGGATCATCGCCTCGGCGCCGTCGTGCGTGCCACCGAGGTCGAACGGGAGCCCTTCGGTGGCCTGCCCGGCGAACGCCGGGTCGAGCAGCGTGTCGAGGATCGCCCGGTCGCCCGTGGCCAGGGCGTCGTACAGCAGGCGCGCGGTCTTCTCGGGCGACTCCATGCCGGCCTCCTCGTTCTTCTAATGTGGATGAGAATATCCTGCCGACGAGGTGATGGTGTTGTCCGACGTGGTGCTCACCCGGCTCGACGGCGAGGTCGGCCACGTCGTCCTGAACCGCCCGCACGCCCGCAACGCGATCACGATCGCGCTCGCCGACGGCGTGCACGACGCGCTCGTCGACCTCGCCGGACGGGCCCGGGTGATCGTCGTGCGCGGCGCGGGCGGGCACTTCTGCGCGGGCGGCGACGTCGAGGAGGTCACGCGCCTGGGCGCCTCCGATGAGCTGCGCGGGCTGTTCGACGCCTTCCACCGCGCCTGCTCGGTCGTGGCGACGCTGCCGGTGCCCGTGGTGGCGGCGGTCGAGGGCTCCGCGACCGCCGGCGGCTTCGAGCTCGCCCAGGCCGCCGACGTCGTGGTGGTGCGCGACGACGCCCTGCTCGCCGACAACCACGCGCGCCTCGGCCAGGTCCCGGCCGGTGGCGGCTCGCAGCGTCTGCCGCGCCTGCTCGGGGCGCAGCGCGCGCTGACCCACATCCTGCTGGGCGAGCGGCTCTCCGGGACCGAGGCGGTCGCGCTCGGACTGGCCTGGCGCAGCGCGCCCGCCGCGGGGTTCGAGGCCCTGGTCGACGACGTCGTCGCGCGGCTGCTCCGCGCCGACCCCGCGGCGACGGCGCGGACGAAGGCCCTGGTGCACGAGGGCCTGCGGGGGTCGCTCGAGGACGGGCTGGCGCGCGAGACGGAGGTCGTGCTGGAGCACCTCGCCGACCCCGCGGTCAGCGCGCGGCTGCAGGGCTTCCGCACCCGCTGAAGCTCTGTATTCTTCTCGCGACTAAAAAATCGGGGGACGAACCCGAAGGAGCGGTGGGCGATGGGTGCGAGCCTGGACGAGCGGCGCGACGTGCTGCGGCGGCGGTTCGCGACGTGGACGCCGATGACGCTGCACGAGCGGCTCGAGCGGTGCGCCGAGGAGTTCGCCGACCGGCCGATGGTGATCACCGATGAGCGCACCGTGAGCTACGCCGACGTCGCGGCGTGGACCGAGCGGCTCGCCGACGGGCTCGTGGCGCTCGGCGTCCGGCCCGGCGACCGGGTCGGGCTCGTCATGGCCAACTACGTCGAGTTCGTGCCGCTGAAGTTCGCGATCTCCCGGGCCGGCGCGGTCGCGATCCCGTTCAACTACCTCTACCGCACCGACGAGCTGCGCTACGTCCTCGAGCAGTCCGAGGCGCACCTGCTGATCACCATGACCGGGTTCGCCGGGCTCGACCACCTGGGGATGCTCGACGAGATCGCGCCGGGCTGGGACAGCGGCGAGCAGGACGCGCTCCCGGAGCTGCGGGGCGTCGTCACGTTCTCCACCGACGGCCGCTCGCGGGCGGGCGTCGGATCGGTGGAGGACCTGGAGCAGCTCGGCCGCGAGCACCCGGGTGGCAGCGCGGGACGCGGGGCCGATCAGGGTCAGGGCCCGGACGACGTCGCCGACATCCTCTACACCTCGGGCACCACCGGCTCGCCCAAGGGCGTGCTGATCACCCACGACGCGAGCCAGCGCACCGGCTACGCGTCCGCGCTGACGCGGGCGTTCGAGGACGGCCGGCGCATCCTGTTCAGCCTTCCCTGCTACCACATGTTCGGCTACGTCGAGGGCCTCATGGCGGCGATGATGGTCGGCGGCGCGATCATCCCGCAGACCGCGTTCGACCCGGGCCGCTACCTCGAGGGCATCGAGCGCCACCGGGCCACCGACATCCTCTGCGTGCCGACGATGACCGTCGCGCTGCTCGAGCACCCCGACCTCGCCACGCGCGACCTGTCGAGCCTGCGCGCCATCCTCTCCGGCGCCGCGCCCGCCCCGGTGTGGCTGTGGGAGAAGGTGCGCGACGCCCTCGGCGTCGACGAGATCGTCACCGGCTACGGCATGACCGAGCAGGGCGGCGCGATGACCCTGTCGCTGCCCGAGGACCCCTTCGAGCGCCTGTCCGGCACGGTCGGACGGGTCAAGCTCGCCGGGTCCGCCGGGCTGCCAGGGTCGGGGGACCTCACGGAGTACCGGACGATCGACGTGATGACCGGCGAGCCGCTGCCCGCCGGCGAGGAGGGCGAGCTCGCCGCCCGCGGCCCGACGAACATGCTCGGGTTCTACGGCAAGCCCGAGGAGACCGCCCTCGCCCTCGACGACGAGGGCTGGGTGCGCTCGGGCGATCTCGGCTACGTCACCGAGGACCGCTACGTCGTGCTCACCGGGCGCAGCAAGGAGCTCTACAAGTCCGGCGGCGAGCTCGTCATGCCCAAGGAGGTCGAGGAGGTCCTCTCCCGCCATCCCGGGGTCAGCCAGGCGTTCGCGGTCGGCGTCGCCGACGAACGGTGGGGCGAGATCGGGGTCGCGTGCGTCGTCGCCAAGCCGGGGTCCGAGGTCACCGCCGACGACCTGATCGCGCTCTGCAAGGCCGAGCTCGCGCGCTTCAAGGTCCCGCGCCGCGTGGTGTTCCTCGACGCGGCGCAGCTCCCGACCACCCCGACCGGCAAGGTCCAGAAGTTCCGGCTGGCGCGGATGGTCGCGCCGGCTCAGGCCGGTGTGGTCGCCGGGTAGCGCGCGACGATCTCGTCGGTCACGAGCGCCGCGGTCTCGGCGCACGCCGTGGTGCCCCCGTTCGCGTACTGCTTGACCGCGTCGCCGACGTTCCACAGGTTGGCGATCGGCGTCGTGTGCGGCAGGTCGTGGCCGGCGACGGCTCGCTGCGGGGGCCACCCGTCGCGCCACACGGTCTCGGAGAGCACGCGCGCGGTGTCGAACCCGGGGATCTGCTCGCGGAGGTCGGCGTACAGGAGCGCGCGCTCGGAGTCCTCGTCGAAGTCCCCGGTCGCGGGCTCGGGCACCGACGTGCCGTTGTAGAGGTGCCAGCCCTCGGGGGCCATCTCCGGGCAGGTCGCGGTGAAGTTCGCGACGTAGCACAGGCGCCGGGTCGTGGCGAAGCTCAGCAGGCCGGGTGCGGTCACGAGCGGCTCGCGGCTCGCGAAGTTCACGACGATCATGGCGCACGGCGTGGTGTCGACCGTGGCGGTGTAGTCGCCGGGCAGGTGCTCGCGGCCGACGAGGTCGGCGGTCGCGGCGGGCCCGGCGTCGCTCACGACGACCCGGCTGCGCACGGCCACCTCGCGCCCGTCCCGCACGACCGTGGCACCGGTGACGGTGCCGTCGTCGCCGCGCTCGAGCGAGCGCACCTCGCTGTCCAGCCAGACGTCGCCGCACCCCGTCCCCTCCACCGCGTCGGCCAGCGAGCGCCAGATCCCGATCGTGCCCTCGGGGCAGAAGCCGAACTTCTTGAACGCGCTGCGCCGGGTGAAGTACGTGAGGAAGACGGCGGCCGGCAGGTCCGCGGAGCTCACCGCGAAGATCGACGCGCACATGTTGCGGAAGATCCCGTGGACCTTCTCGTTGTCCGTGTACCGCCGCACCCAGTCCGCGGTCGAGAGCCGGCCTTCGGGCAGCCCGTCGTCGGTCCGCGCCGCACCGAGGCCCTCGAGCAGCTTCGCGCCCTGGCGGGTGAGCTTGCCCAGCAGGAAGCCCCAGCCGCCGCCGGTGACGTCGACGTCCTTGCCGCCGATCCGGTAGAGGATCGGCGGCTTCGCGGGGCGGACGTCGAACCGGGCGCCCACCTCGGCGAACGTCTGCTCGGTGATCCCGCCGGTCTCGATGACGATCGCGCCGTTGTTGACCGTGAAGCCGTCGATCACCTCGCTGGAGGCGCGCCCGCCGACGCGGTCGCGGCGCTCGACCACCAGCGTGCGGTAGCCGCGGTGGGCCAGCCGCGCGGCGGTGAACAGCCCGCCCGCCCCGGCTCCGATCACGAGGACGTCGACGTCGTGGATGGTGTCGTGCTGCTCCATGGCCCGGATCGTTGCCCACCGCCGCGACTTTTTCTAGTCTGAGTTCAGAAATCGAGGAGGCGGTCGGCGTGCACGTCGGCATGGGGCTGTTCTTCCAGGGCCTGGAGGACGGGCGCGACGACCACGACGTGGTCCGCGGCGGGCTCGCGCTGGCCGACCAGGCCGAGCCGCGGGGTTTCCGGTCGATCTGGACCGCGGAGCACCACTTCACGCGCTACCACATGATGCCGAACCCGGCCCAGCTGTTGACCTACCTCGCGGGCCGCACGACCCACGCGCGGCTGGGCACGATGGTCATGGTGCTGCCCTGGCACGACCCGGTGCGGGTGGCCGAGGAGATCGCGTGGCTCGACTCGGTGTCGGGCGGGCGGGTGGTACTCGGGCTCGGCCGCGGCCTGGGATCGATCGAGTTCGACGGGTTCCGCCTCGACATGGGCGAGTCACGGCAACGGTTCGTCGAGTACGCGAGCGCGATCTCGTCGGCGTTCGAGACCGGGGCCATCGAGGCCGACGGCGAGCTCTACCGCCAGCCATGTGCCGAGCTGCACCCGCCGGCCTTCACCAGCTTCCGCGGGCGGACCTACGCCTCGGCGGTGTCCCCCGAGTCCGCGCAGATCATGGCGACGCTCGGCTACGGGCTCATGCTCATCGCGCAGAAGCCGTGGGACGTCACCGTCCGCGAGACCCGTGAGTACGCCGAGCTGTTCCGCGGGATCCACGGCGTCGACCCGCCCGCCCCGGTGCTGGTCAACTTCACGACGGTCGACCCGGACCCGGCGCGGGCGCGCGAGCTGCACGACGAGTACGCCACGGCCTACGCGCGCTCGACGATCGACCACTACGAGTTCACGAACTCCCGGCTCGAGCACGTCCCGGGCTACGAGTACTACGCGGGACTGCGGCGCAACATCACCAAGCACGGGCTGCCGGCGTTCAACCGGTTCCTCGCCGACCTGCAGATGGGCGGCACGCCCGACGAGCTCGTCGAGCAGACCGTCGAGCGGGTCCGGGCGCTCGACGCCGGCGGCGTCGTCAACCTCTTCGCGTTCGGGGGCATGCCCCAGGACGTCGCGGAGCGGTCGTTCGACGTCTACGGCGAGCAGGTCCTGCCGAAGCTCGCGGGGATCGACCCGCAGCGCGACATCGGGGCCGCGGCGGCTCAGAGGGCGTAGCCGCCGTCGACGTCGACGGTCTGCCCCGTGATCCACCCGGCCCGCGACGACGCCAGGAACGCGACGACCTCGGCGACGTCGTCGACCGAGCCGAAGCGCCGCAGCGCGAGGTTGCGGCGCGCGGTGTCGAGCAGCTCGTCGGTGTAGTCGCCGCGGGCGACGAGCTCCCGCCACATGCCCTCGCCCTCGACGAGCCCGACGCCCACGCAGTTGGCGCGCACGCCGTAGCGGCCCTCCTCGGCCGCGATGCCCCGGATCGTCGCGGCCACGCCGGCCTTCGGCGCCGACGACAGCGCGTCCTTCTTCGAGTAGCGCTCGATCGCCGGGGTCACCAGGGCGACGAGGCAGCCCCGCGTCGCGCGCAGCACCTCGAGAGACGGGTGGAACAGGTTGTAGGCGGCGACGGTGTCGCCGAGGATCTGCCGGCGGTACTCGTCGGGGGTGATCGACGAGAGGTAGCGCATGGGGATGTGCGGGCCCGCGGCGTACACGACCGCCCGCACGGGCTCGGGGGTCGCGGTGCGCACGACCTCGGCGGTCGCCGCCGCGTCCTCGAGGTCGAGCGGCACCGTGATCGCCCGGCGCCCGGACGCCTCCACCTCCGCGGCCGCGGCGGCGGCGGCCTCCGGCCGGCTCCGGTAGGTCAGCGCGACGTCCCACCCGTCGGCGGCCAGACGCCGCCCGATCGCGCGCCCGATGCCGCCGGACCCGCCTGCCACCAGTGCCCAGGGTGTGCCCACCCCGATGATCGTAAGGAGTCGGTGGAGGCCTACACGGGCACGGCGTCGGCGCCGCGCGGGCGGCGCGCGACGAAGCGCCAGGCGTCGTCGAGGGAGCCGTCGTCGCCGTCGTCGAGCTGGTTCCACCCGCTGACGAAGACGCCGAGCTCGGAGAGCACGCGCACCGCGACGGCCTGGGCGACGCCCGGTCGCACGCCGGGAGCGGCGCCCCGGGAGGCCAGGGGCATCGACCACGCGACGCGTCCGGCGTGCCGGCACCGCAGCGACCAGCCGCCGTGCAGGGTCGGCACGTCGCGGACGAGCTCGTAGGTGTCCGCCTCGTCGGGGGCGGAGCGGGGGCTGGGGGCCGCGGCGGCCGGAGGGGTGAGGCCGCGCAGGCCGATGACGTCCAGATCGCGGTTCGTGATCATGCAGCCCTCCCCGCTGCCGTGCGATTCGCCTCGCCGCACCCCCGGCGATACACGGCAGACATGTATCGAATCGGATCGAAACGTTAACATCGTCACAGTGCGGTGACAACACGGACCGTGGCAGCTCTCAGGTGTCCTCAGGGTTGTCCACGCTCGCTCCTCACTCGGACGGCCTAGCCGTTGTCGCTTGACGTGAGAGTTCGACGTTCGACGTCCGCGTCGTGCCGGGAAGCGGGGTTACACAACGTTTGTGTATCCCGGGTGCTGGGTCACCTGATGGGGGTGCCGCCCGCGGAGCAGGACATCGAGCGCGCCGCCTCGGCCGGTGTCGGGGGCCGGCCGCGCAACGCCGAGATCGACCGGCACGTCCTGGAGGTCGCGCTGCGCCACCTGCGCAGTGCCGGGCTCCCGGGTCTGTCGGTCGCGGCGGTCGCCGAGGAGGCCGGGACCACGCGGGCGGCCGTGTACCGCCGCTGGACCGGCCGCACCGAGCTGGCCGTGGCCGCGCTCGGCACGATCGCCGACGGCGGCCTCGCGCCGGCGACGGGGGACTCCTACGCCGACCTGGTGGCCGAGCTCGAGCGCTTCCGTCGCTTCGTCGCCGAGACGGACGCGACCGCGCTCGTGGCCGTGGCGCTGCTGCAGGGGACCCACGCGCGCGTGCGCGAACAGGTCCGCCACCAGCTCGTGGAGCCCCGCAGGCGGCGCCTGCGGGACTGCCTGGCGGCCGGGGTCGCCGCCGGGGCCCTGCGGGCGCAGGCGGACCACGCCACGGCCGAGGACCTCCTCGCCGGATCGTGGCTGGCGCACGCCGCCTGCGGGGAGGACCTCGGCGACGACTGGGCGCGACGCACCGCCGCGATGGTGTGGGCGGCCTGCGGCGGCGTGCCGGGGTGAGTCCCGGGTGTGTCCCGTGTGAGGTGTCCAGTCGGCGCGCCGCACCTTGTGGGTGATCCAGTTCGGGGCTGCGCCGGCCGTTGCCGGGGACATGACCGCGTCCCCGGAGCTCTCCCCCGTCCCCGCGACCGCCACCCCCGTCGCCGCCACCGTCACAGCCCCCGACGGCACCCGGCTGCGCGCCGGCATCGCCCGCCTGCGCGCCGCGCTGCGCGACGGCTCGCTGCACCACCACCGCTACGACGAGATCCCGGCCCCGCGCCGGTCGCACGCGGTCGACGTCGTCCGCGTCTGGGCCGACGGCGGGGATCTCGAGGCCCAGCGCCGCCGCTGCGGCGTCTGCTCGCCGGCTCCGGTCTTCCCGCTCACGCCCCGCCCGCGCGCACACTCCTGATCGTCGCGGTGGCACGGCCCGGGGCGTGGTCCGGGCCGTGCCCGGGACGACCGGGCCCGAACCACGCCGCCAACCGCTGGGTCAGCTGCTCCCGGTCCTGCTCGCCGCCGGCCCACGCGACGTGGCCGTCCGGGCGCAGCAGCACCGCGGACACGGTGGGGTCCGCGCCCCGTGCCACGGGGAGATCCGCCCGGTGGTCGACGACGTGGTCGACCCGGTCCGCCCAGCCGCCGACCGTCAGCCCGCCCGTGCGGTCGAGGAGCAGGCCGCGTCCCGCGCGCATCCGCTCGTAGAGACGGCCGTCGGTCAGCGGGACGTCCCGCAGCCGGCGCCCGACGAGCGGGTGGTCGTCGCCGAGGTCGTACCGGATCCCGATGGCCGTGATCATCTCGGTGAGGTGGCGGCTGACCTCCGGGAAATCCATGAGGCGGGCCACCAGCCGCTGCACCGAGCGTGGCCCGGTCTCAGGGCGCATCAGCTCCACCTGCGCGCGGGTGTTCTCCAGGACATCGGCGGCGACCGGGTGCCGCTCGGCGCCGTAGGTGTCGAGCAGCCCGGCGGGTGCCTCGCCCCGGACCTCGGCGGCCAGCTTCCAGCCGAGGTTGACCGCGTCCTGGATGCCGAGGTTGAGCCCCTGGCCGCCGGTGGGCGGGTGGATGTGCGCCGCGTCGCCGGCGAGCAGGACCCGCCCGACGCGGTAGCGCTCGGCCTGTCGCGTGGCGTCACCGAAGCGTGAGAGCCACCGCGGGGAGTGGACGCCGAAGTCGGTGCCGGCGACCGCCCGCAGCTGTGTCCGGATCTCGTCGAGCGTCGTCGGCGCCCCCCGCTCGCCGGTGGTCCCCGCGGCCCGCACCACGACCCGGTACACGCCGTCCTCGCCCGCGGGCCCGAGGCCGAACCACCGCTCGGTCTCCCGGACCGTCGCGACCACCGAGGTCACCGTCTCGGCCGGGACCCCGACCTCCATCTCACCGATCAGCGTCTCGAGCGTCGCGGGCTCCCCGGGGAAACCGACGCCGAGCAGCTTGCGCACCGGGCTGCGGCCGCCGTCGCACCCGACGAGCCAGCCGGCGCGCAGGCGGGTGCCGTCCGCGAGCTCCGCGGAGACGCCGTGCTCGTCCTGCTCCAGCCCCACCAGCTCGCACCCGCGGCGGATGTCCGCACCGACCTCGCCTGCGTGCTCCTCGAGCAGCCGGTCGGTGATCGTCTGCGGGATGCCGAGCACGTAGCCGTGGGCCGTGTCCAGCCCGGTCGGGGCCGGCTTCGGGATCCCGGCGAAGAACCCGCCCAGCGGGTGGATCGTGCCGTGCTCGAGGAACCGGTCGAGCAGCCCCCGCGCGTCCATCAGCTCGATGCTGCGCACGTGCAGGCCGAGCGAGCGGACGTACGGCGCGCGTTCGGTCGCCCTCTCGAGGACGACGACCCGCACCCCGTGGAGCCGCAGCTCGGCGGCCAGCATCATGCCGGTCGGGCCACCGCCGGCGACGATCACGTCGATCACGCGTTCCCCCTGTCCACCGCCGTCGAGGCGGCGATTCTGGGGAACGACCCGGGTCTTGCGGCAAGTCCCCCCGCCCGCTATAGCTTGAAGTGGGCGGGGGGACGTGCTCACACGTCGACGGCCGCGGCCTCCGGGTCCGCCGAGTCCCCGCGCACGGGCAGCGCCGCGAAGAAGGCCGGCGGCTCCGTCCACGGGTCGGCCGCGGTCCCGGCCTCGGCGTCGCGGATCGCCCGCCAGACGCGGTCGGGCGTCAGCGGCATGTCGACGTGGCGCACGCCCAGCGGGGCGAGCGCGTCGACCACGGCGTTCTGCACCGCGGGCGTCGACCCGATCGTCGCCGCCTCGCCGATGCCCTTGGCCCCGAGCGGGTTGTAGGGCGTCGGCGTCTCGGTGCTCGCGGCCTCGTAGCTCGGGAGCTCGGCGGCGGTCGGCAGCAGGTAGGCCGCGAAGCTGCCGGTCGACGGGTTGCCGTCGGCGTCGTAGGAGAAGCCCTCCCAGAGCGCCTGCGAGATCCCCTGGGCGAGCCCGCCGTGCTGCTGGCCGGCGACGAGGGTCGGGTTGAGCACCGTGCCGCAGTCGTCGACCGCGACGTGGCGCACCGGGGTGACCCGACCGGTGTCGAGGTCGACCTCGACCACCGACACGTGGGCGCCGAAGGGGTACGTGGCCCCGGCCTGCGCCTCGTCGCGGACCTCGGTGAGCGACACACCCTGCTCGCCCGCCGCGGCCGCGATCTCCCGCCAGGACAGCGCCCGGTCGGGCACGCCCGCGACGCCGAGACCTTCGTCAACTGCAGTGATGTCGTCCGCGTCGGCCTCGAGCGCGGTGGCGACGACCTCCCGGGCCCGCTCCAGCACCGTCTCCGCGGCGACGAGGACGCTCGAGCCGGCGAGCTGCAGCGACCGCGATCCGCCCGTCCCGCCGCCGCGCGGCACCGCCGCGGTGTCGGACTGCACGAACCGCACCTGGTCCATCGGGATGCCGAGCCGGTCGGCGACGATCATCGCGAACGAGGTCGCGTGGCCCTGCCCGTGCGCCGACGTCCCCACCGACACGGTCGCGCCGCCGTCGGCGTCGACGGCGACGGAGCCGTACTCCGCGCCGCCGCCCCCGGCGGTGACCTCGACGTAGACCGCGAGGCCGATCCCGAGCGCGACCCGGTCCCCGCGGGCGCGGCGCTCGGCCTGGTCGCGGCGCAGCTCCTCGTACCCGGCGATCTCCAGCGCCTTGTCCAGCGCGGTCGCGTAGTCGCCCGAGTCGTAGAGCGATCCGGTCTGCGTGGTCAGCGGGAACTCGTCGGGCTGGAGGAAGTTCTTCCGCCGCAGTTCCACGGGGTCGACGTCGAGCTCGCGGGCGGCCATGTCGACCAGGCGCTCGAGCATCGCCGCGGCCTCCGGGCGCCCGGCCCCGCGGAACGCGCCCATGGGCGTCGTCGTGGTCAGCGCGGCCGCGGCGTCGTAGGCGATCGTCGGGATGCGGTACACGCCCTGGGCCATGTTGCGGGTCGGGCCGAGGGCGAGCGCGCCGCCGAACCCGGCGTAGGCCCCGGCGTCGCCGACCACCCGCGCCCGCAGCCCGACGATCGTCCCGTCGCGGCGCAGCCCGAGCTCGCCGTACTGCACCTGGCCGCGGCCGTGCGGCATCGCGGTGAGGTTCTCGGAGCGCGTCTCGGTCCAGGTCACGGCCCGGCCCAGCTGCCGCGCGGCCTCGATGACGACGGCGTGCTCGGGCGCCATGCCCGCCTTGCCGCCGAAGCCGCCGCCGACGTCCGGGGCGATGACCCGCACCCGCTCGCTGTCCCAGCCCCACTGCGCCGCGACCTGCCCGCGCAGCCCGTGCGGCATCTGCGTGGAGACGTGCACGGTCATGTCGTAGGGCTGGTCGGCCCCGCCGGGCGTGGCGGTGACCGCGTTGCCCTCCATCGACGCCACGGCCAGGCGCTGGTTGACGATCCGGGCGCGCACGACGACGTCGGCGCCGTCGAGCGGGTGCACGTCGTCGGGGTCGCGGACGCCGGCCGCGAGGTTCGACCCGAGCTCCTCGAACTGCAGCGGCGCGCCGTCGCCGAGGGCGGCCTCGGCGTCGACGACGGGCTCGAGCGGGTCGTAGTCGATCTCCACGAGCTCCGCGGCGTCGACCGCCTCCGCGCGGGTGGTCGCGACGACCGCGGCCACCATGTCGCCGACGAAGCGCACCTTGCCCCGGGCCAGCAGCGGCCGCGCGCACGCGTCGTTGAGGACCATGAACGGGCGGTGGTCGGGGATGTCCGCGACGTCCTCGCTGGTCAGCACGGCCACCACCCCGGGCGCCTCCCGTGCCTTCGCGGCGTCCACGGCCCCGACGCGCGCGTGCGCGAGCGGGGAGCGCACGAAGACGCAGTGGAGGGTCCCCGCGGGGACGATGTTGTCGACGTACGTGGCGTGGCCACGGAGGAGCTCGGGGTCCTCGACGCGGCGGACGGCCGTTCCCATGATCGAACCTGGCACGTCCTCGACGTTATGCCTTCGAGTGCGCTCGAACGCAAGCTCGGGGGGTACTCGGGGGCCATGCCACTGCCGCCGCCCGGGCCCCTCGCCCGTGTCCTCGTCACGGGTGCCTCCTCCGGGATCGGCGCCGCCGTCGCCCGGGCCCTCGCCGTCCGCGGGCACCCGACCACGCTCGTCGCCCGCAGCGGCGACGCGCTCGCCGAGCTCGCCGAGGAGCTGACGCGCCTGTCCGGTCTCGAGGCGGAGGTGCACCCCGCGGACCTCGGCTCCGACGCCGGCCTCGCCGCGGTCCGCGAGCTCGTCGACGACGAGCGCGTGGTCGGGCTCGTCAACGCCGCCGGGTTCGGTGTCACGGGCCGGGTGGCCGACCTCGCCGGGGACGTCGAACAGCGGGCCGCGCTCGACGGCCTCGTCCGGCTCAACGTGCTCGCCCTGCACGACCTGACCGTCGCCGCCGTGGGGGCGCTGGTCCGGCGGGGTGGGCCCGGCGCCGTCCTCAACGTCTCGTCGATCACCGCGTTCCAGCCGCTGCCGGGCGCGGCGAGCTACGCGGCGAGCAAGGCCTTCGTGCAGTCGTTCTCCGAGGCCGTGCACGCCGAGCTGTCCGGCACCGACGTCACCCTCACCACCGTCAGCCCCGGCCTGACCCGCACCGGCTTCGCGGACGCGGCCGACACCGAGGGGTTCGACCGGGTGCCCGACCTCGTCGTCGGCGCGGCGGAGGACGTCGCCGAGGCCGGCGTCGCCGCGATGGCCCGCGGCGACCGCAGCGTCACCCCGGGGCTGATCAACCAGCTCAGCACCCTCGGCGGCCGGTTCACGCCACGGTCGGTGCTGCTGCCCGCCCTCGACGCGGGGATGCGCCTGCTGGACTGAGAAGTTTCTCCGAGGGCCTGTCGAAGGACGGCCGGGTCGTTCGACGCGGAGGTGAGATCACCGGCCCGCCCCGAACGGAGAAGTTCCATGATCACCGGTCACGCCCCCGTCGGCGACCTGCGGATGGACTACGAGATCCACGGCGAGTCTCGCGAGGGCACGCCGCCGCTCCTGCTGCTGCACGGGGGCCTGTTCGACATCGACCTGCAGTTCGGGGCCCTGCTGCCGGGGCTGTCGGCCGGCCGGCAGGTCATCGCCGCCGACTTCCAGGGCCACGGCCGCACGAACGACCTCGACCGCCCGCTGTCGAGCGCCGCCCTGGCCGAGGACGTCGTCGGCCTGCTCGCGCACCTCGGTGTCGAACGTGTCGACGTCTTCGGGTTCAGCGTCGGTGGTGCCGTGACGCTGGACCTCGCGGTGTGGCACCCGGAGCTGGTGCGCCGGATCGTCGTGTCGTCGGTGTCGTTCACGCCGGACGGCATGCGCCCCGAGAACGCCGAGGCCGTGGGCGCGATGACCGTCGACATGATCGAGGGCACGCCGATGGCGGACTCCTACCGTGCGAAGTCCCCGCACCCCGAGGGCCTGCAGGGCCTGCTGGACAAGCTCGGCGCCTTCGACGGCGGGCCGGGGTGGAGCGACGCCGAGATCGAGGGCATCGCCGCCCCGACGCTGATCACCGTGGGCGACTGCGACGCCGTGCGGCTCGAGCACGCCGTGCGCTTCCTGCGCCTGCGTGGCGGCGACGTCAACGGCGACTTCATCGGCGTGCCGTCCTCCCAGCTCGCGGTGCTGCCGGGCACCACGCACTTCTCCGGCCTGGCTCGCACGGCGCTCGTGCTGGACGTCGTGACGACGTTCCTCGCGGGCTGAGTCCGGGCGGCGGTCAGCGCAGCAGAGCGGCGTGGAGCTCGCGGGTGCTCGCGCTCGGGGCCGTCCCGAGCTGCTCGCGCAGTGCCCGCCGCATCTGCTCGTAGACGCCCAAGGCGGCGGCCCGGTCGTCCCGGGCGACGAGGGCGCGCATGAGCAGCCGGTGGCCGGTCTCGGCGAGCGGGTCGAGCTCGATCAGCGCCCGGGCGCTGCGCTCGGCGCCACCGAGCTCGCCCGGGCCCAGGTGCAGGCACGCCTCGCCGTAGCAGGCGAGCACCCGGCGGTGCTGGTGCGCGGCGTCGCGGCGGCGGTCCTCGCTCCAAGGGTCGTCGAAGTCGCCGAGGAAACCGCGCTGGGTCACGAACAGGGCGCTGAGCGCCTCGGTCCACGCCCGCGGCCAGTCCTCCCGCGCGCTCGCCGACTCGGCGGCGTGCAGCGCGCCCTCGGCCACCGCCGCGTCGACGACCGATCCGGCCGGGAGCACGAGCTGCAGGCAGCCGCGGCCCCGGATCTCGGCGGGTGCCAGCAGCGTCCGCACCTTCGAGAGCAACGCGGAGAAGGTCGCGGCGGCGCCGTCGCCCGGCTCGGCGGGGCGCCACAGGACGTCCAGCAGCGCCGAGCGCTCGACCGCGCCCCGGTGCGCGTGGGCCAGCACCGCGACGAGGAGACGGGCCCGGCGCCCGGGCAGGGACTGCTCGACGGTCCGGCCGTCGACGGCCACGGCGAAGCGGCCGTGGAGCTGGATCCGTACCGGCGGAGCGTCCTCGTCGGCCATGAGCGTCCCCCCGGGGCCGTGATGCCGCGGCATTCTAGTGCGCGGAACCGGACACGACGGACCGCTCGTCGGGCGACCGTCGCGCGGCAGGAATTCGGCAACGCGCCCGGCCAGGGTGGTCACCGTCGGGACGAGGGAGGACGAGAGGAGCGGGCGATGAACCAGGTGACGTGCGAGTGCGGGTACGCGGCGCGGGGCGCGGCGGAGGGGCAGGTCGTGGACCAGGTCCTGGCCCACGTGCGCCAGGACCACCCGGATCTCGTCGGGCAGGTGACGCCGGAGGTCGTGCGCGGGTGGATCGAGCTCGTGCCCGACTAGCGGCCCGCTGATCGGCGCCACTCCGCGGGCGTCACGCCGAAGGCCTGCTTGAACGCGCGACCGAAGTGCGAGGGGTCGACGAAGCCCCAGTGGCGCCCGACGGTGGCGACCGCCTGGTGGGCGTGGCGGGGGTCGCGCAGCTCGCGCCGCGCCGCCTCGAGGCGCTGGTCGCGGATGGTGTCGTGCAGGCTCACGCCGGACGCGGCGAGCGCGGCGTAGAGGTGGCGCAGCGAGACGTGGTGCGCCGCGGCGATCCGCTGCGGGGTCAGGTCGCGTTCGCGCAGGTGGTCGCGGACGTACTGCTCGACGCGGACGACCAGCGAGCGCTCGAGAGGGGCACGCTCGACGGCGTCCGCGTGGACGGCGAGCAGGGCCCGGACCAGCTCGATGCCGGGCTCCGCCACCAGCCGGGCGGCGTCGGGGTGGTCGAGCGCGTCGGAGGTCGCGAGCGAGGTGAAGAACGAGCCGACGGCCCCGGCGAGCGGGTTGCCGGCCGCGTCGATCCGCCGGGCCACCATCGGGTCCAGCCGGCGTCCGGGCAGGCCCAGGGCCTCGCGCGGGATGCGGACGTAGTGCACCTCGCTGCGCCCGCGGTTCTCGATGCGGTACGGCCGGGTGCTGTCGTAGAAGGACATGTCGCCGGGCCGCAGCAGCGCCTGCCGCCCGTCCTGCTCGACCACCGTCGTCCCAGCGACCTGGACGGCCAGGAAGACCTGGGGGACGTGGTCGCGGCGCACGAGCGCGCTGGTGCGCTCCATGGCGATCGGGCTCGTCCGCGCCGACGAGACGTTCAGGGCGCCCGCCTGGGCGACCCGCAGCTCGACGTCGACGGCGGCGGGCGCCGGCAACGTCATCTCGACCGGCACGACGTGGGTCCAGACGGTCTCGTGGAGGACCTCGATCCGGTCGCGCACGGGGACGTCGGCGAAGCGCAGCGAGGACGGCACGTGAGGTCTCCTCCACGGTGGTCTGCACGTTCTGCACAGCGCCGTGCAGTGCCAGTCCATCCGAGCGGGCTGTAGTCGTCCAGGGTCGATCCCGTCATCGAGGCGACGGGAGCACACCATGACCGCATCAGCGCCCACCGGGCCGACCCCCGGGGAGCAGGAGGAGATCGACCGCGCGAACGCCTCCGGCAAGCAGCCGGTGGTGTTCGTGCACGGGTTGTGGCTGCTCGACTCGAGCTGGGACCAGTGGGCGAGGTTCTTCGAGGACGCCGGCTACGTGGCGGTCACGCCGGGCTGGCCCGACGACCCGCTCTCGGTCGAGGAGGCCCACGCCCACCCCGAGGTGTTCGCGGGCAAGAGCGTCGGCGACGTCGCCGCCTACCAGCAGATGATCATCGAGCGGCTCGACAGGAAGCCCGCGCTGATCGGGCACTCCTTCGGCGGGGTGCTCGTGCAGATCCTCGCCGGCCGGGGTCTGTCCGCGGTCACCTGCGCGATCGACCCCGCGCCGTCGCGGGGCGTGCTCCCGCTGCCGCTGGCCGCGCTCAAGGCGTCCTTTCCGGTGCTGGGCAACCCGGCGAACCGGCACCGCGCCGTGACGCTGACCTTCGACCAGTTCCGCTTCGGGTTCGCGAACGCGGTGGGCGAGGAGGAGGCCCGCGAGCTCTACGAGCAGTACCACGTGGCCGGGTCGGGCGTGCCCGTCTTCCAGGCGGCCTTCGCGAACATCAACCCGTCCACCGAGGTGGCGGCCGAGAAGACCGGCGACGACCGCGGTCCGATGCTCGTCGTGTCGGGGGAGCTCGACCACCAGGCCCCGCACGCGATCGCGTACGCGACCTACGAGGCGCAGAAGCGCAACGAGCACTTCCCGACCGAGTTCACCGAGATCGAGGGCCGGGGCCACTCGCTGACGATCGACGCGGGTTGGCCGGACGTCGCGCGGACCTGCCTCGACTTCGTCGGGCGCTTCGTCAAGTAGGCGGCGGTCGGCGGGGGCTCAGGCGGTGCCCCCGTCGACCCGTAGCACCGCCCCCGAGGTGAACGAGGCGGCCGCCGAGGCGAGGTACAGCACGGCGGGCACGACCTCCTCGGGCTCGCCGATCCGGCCGAGCGCCGCGCTCCGCTCGAAGTGCGCGACGGCGTCGGGGGACCACGCCGTCGAGATGTCGGTGCGGAACGGGCCGGCCTGGACGGCGTTGACGCGCACGGTCGGGCCGAACGCCTGCGCCAGTCCCTCGGTCATGGTGTTGAGACCGGCCTTCGCCATCGCGTACGGCAGCTCGGCGGGCCCGGGCCGGATCGCGGCGATCGAGCTGATGTTGACGATCGCCCCGCCGCCGGCGGCGACCATCCGCGTGCCGATCGCGGCCGCGAGCCGGAACGGGCCCTTGAGGTTCACCCCGACGACCTTGTCGAAGAGCGCCTCCGACACCTCGTCGAGCGCGGGGTAGAGCGGCGAGAGGCCGGCGTTGTTGACCAGCACGTCCACCCGTCCGAACCGGTCGTACACGGTGTCGACGAGGGCGTCGCAGTCGCTCCAGCGCGAGACGTTGCAGGCCACGGGCAGCGCGTCGACGCCGTGCTCGGCGGTGACCTCCTCGGCCAGCTCGCGGCACGCCTCGATCTTGCGGCTCGCGATCACCACGGACGCGCCGGCGGCGGCGAAGGCCGTCACCATGGCCCGGCCCATGCCGCGGCTGCCGCCGGTGACGACCACGACCTGGCGCTCGAACCCGCCCATGCGCGGCGATCCCCCCTCCGGTGAAGATGGACGCATGCTGGCACGCGACGAGACCGACGCCGTCGCCGCGTGGCTCGCGTCCTCCGGACTCGGCGACGGGCCGTGGACGTTCGAGCCGCTCGCCGGCGGCACGCAGAACCTGATGGTGCGGGCGGCGGGGCCCGACCGGCGGCTCGTCGTCCGCACCGGGCCCCGGCACCTGCGCAAGGGCAGCAACGCGGCCATCGAGCGCGAGATCCGGGTGCTGGGCGCCCTCGCGACGACCGACGTCCCGCACCCGCGCCTGCTCGCGACGGCCCCGGCCGACGGAGTCCTGCCGGGACGCGTCGTCTACGCCATGGCGGACGTGCCGGGCGTGAACGTCGCGACCGGGGTGTCGCCGGCGCAGGCCGCCGACGCGGGCCTGCGGTACGGGCTGGGTCCGGCGATGGTCGATGCGCTGGCCGCCCTGCACGCGGTGGACGTCGACGCGGTCGGGCTGGGCGACGTCGGCAACCCGCAGGGGTTCCTCGCGCGCCAGGTGCCGCGCTGGCGCGACGAGCTCGCGCGCTACCGCGAGGTCGACGGCTACCCGGGCTTCGGCGACGGGACGGACGACGTGGCCGACTGGCTCGAGCGCGGACTGCCGTCGTCCGGCCCGCCCGCGATCGCGCACGGCGACTACCACCTCGCCAACGTGCTGGTCGACCCCGACGGCTCGGCGGTGACCGCGATCGTCGACTGGGAGATGGCCACCGTCGCCGACCCCCTGCTCGACCTCGGATGGCTGCTCGCCACCTGGCCCGTGAGCGGCACGGACCTCGGCTGGGCGCGCGTCGAGGGCCTGTGCGGCGAGGACGAGCTGGTCGCCCGCTACGCCGAGCGCACGGGCACCGATCCGGCCGCCGTGCCCTGGTACGCGGTGATGGCGTGCTTCAAGCTCGGCGTCCTGCTCGAGGGCACCTACGTCCGCGCGTGCGCCGGCCAGGCGCCGGTCGACGTGGGGGAGCGCATGCACGCCTCCGCGCGCAGCCTGATCGCTCAGGCCCGCGCGCGGATCGCGTCGGCCTGATCGTCCGGGGCGAACAGGCCGACGAGCGACGGGTCGTTGAACGAGGTGATCCGGGCGACCCGGCCGCCGGCGAGGGTGAGGACCTGGACGCCGTAGGGGAGCTCGGCGTCCGCCGTCCGCCGGTGCACGACGAGCGCCGGCTGCCCGTTCGCGCCCGCCGGACGCATCGTCCAGCGACCCCGGCCGAGGACCCGCGCGGCGAGGAAGCCGACGACGGCGTCGCGCCCGGTGAACCACGAGGGGATCGGGGGCATCTCGAGCTCGACGTCGGCGCGCAGCAGGGCGACCAGCGCGTGCGGGTCGGCGCGGGTGAAGGCGTCGACGTAGTCGTCGAGCAGCGCCCGACGGTCCGCGGGTTCGACGAGGTCGTCGGGCACCGGGGCGGCGTCCGCGAGGTGACGCCGGGCGCGGCGCAGCAGGCCGTCGACCGCGTCCGGCGTGGTCTCCAGCATCGCGGCCACCTCGGTGGTCGTGAACGCGAGGACGTCGCGCAGCGTGAGGACCGCCCGCTGGCGGGCGGGGAGGAACTGCAGGGCGGCGACGAACGCGAGCCGGACCGTGGCGCGGGCGGCGGCGACGGTCGCGGGGTCGTCGACCCCCAGCGACGTGTCGGGGGCCGGCTGGAGCCACGGCACCGACTCCCGGGGCTCGCCGACGGCCACCCGGTGGTCGTCGAACGGGGCGGCGAGCCCGGACGGCAGCGGGCGCCGGGGGCGGGTCTCCAGCGCCGAGAGGCACACGGTCGTCGCGATCGCGTGCAGCCAGCGGCGCACCGGGGCACGGCCCTCGAAGCGTCCGAAGCCCCGCCAGGCGCGCAGGTAGGTCTCCTGCACGAGGTCCTCGGCGTCCTGGGCCGCGCCGATCATCCGGTAGCAGTGGGCGAACACCTCGCGGCGCCACGGCGCGGTGAGCGCCTCGAAGCCGGCCGCGACAGGAGCACGGTTCACCCGAGCACGCTCGCACCCGCGCCGCCGATCCGGTACTCCGCGGCCGCCCCGTCGTCCGTGGCGACGGCGAGCACCGTGTCGGCGACCTGCTCGGGCGTCAGCACCGGGGCGAGGCCCGCCGCGAACGCGTCCGGGTCGACGCCCTGGCGTGCCGCGTACCCGGCGACGGCGAGCGCGCCGAGCCCGGTGCGCGGCGTGAGCTGGGGCAGCAGGGCGTGGAAGCGCAGGTCGAGCCCCGCGCGCTGCGCCTCGTCCTGGGCATAGGTGCGCAGGAAGCGGATCGTCGCCTTGGCGCCGGCGTAGCCCCCGGACAGCGGCGACCCCGCCAGCGCGGCGCCGCTCGACATCGCCACCACGACGCCGCCCGGCGCCATCGGCACGCGCAACGACGCCCGCATCCAGGCGAACGCCTGCCGGACGTCGACGTCCCACGGGCCGCGGAAGGTCTCCCAGGTCTGGTCGGCCAACGGCGCCATGTGCGGGGCGGCGCCGGCGTTGAGCACGAGGAGGCCGGGCTTGCGCTCGGCGATCAGCGTCGCGGCGACGTCCTCGTCGGTCGCGTCGGCCGCCACGGGGACGAAGCGCTCGCCGAGGTCGTCGCGGACGGCGTCGAGATCCCGGGGGCTGCGCGCGACGCCGACGACCTCGCTGCCGGCGGCGACCAGCGCCGCGGCGATCGCGCGACCGAAGCCGCGGCTCGCGCCGGTCACGAGGGCGGTGGTGGGGACGGGCATGACGGCCTCCGGTGCTCGAGGTGCGATCGGTCGCCCGTCGAGACCGGGGAGGCGCCGGGAATCCGTCGGGAAGTGACCGGGGTCACACGCCCGTCGCCCGCGTGAGGTGGGCGCCGAGCGCCCGGGCGGCGGGGGAGAGGTGCTGCTCGCCGCGGTGGATCAGGCCGATCGGCGGGTGCCGCAGGGCGGGGCGCACCGCGTGGACGCCGACGGGTGGCCCGTCGTCGCGGACGGTCGACGCGGCGAGCAGCGCCACGCCGAGACCGGCGGCGACGAGGGCCTGGACGTCGGCGGGCGTCGGCACCTCGAAGGGCACGTGCGGCCGGAACCCCGCCTCGCCGGCGGCGGTGTCGAGCACCCGGCGCAGGCCGCTGTCGGGCGGGAGGCAGACGAACGGCTCGTCGCGAAGGCCGGCGAGGTCGATCCGCCGGGCCCGGGCGCGCCGGTGGCCGGGCGGGGTGAGCAGCACCAGCTCGTCGTCGCGCAGGGCCGTCGCGGTGTGGTCGGGGGAGAGGTCGTCGTGGACCGGCCCGACGACCAGGTCCAGGACGCCGGCGTCGAGATCGGTGAGCAGGCCGGCGACGAGGCCGGAGCGCAGCGTCAGGCGGACGCCGGGGTGGTCGGCGGCGAACCCGGCGAGGGCGGCGGGGAGGTCGAGGCCGGCGAGCACCGGCGTCGCGCCGAGCACGACCCGGCCCCGCAGCACCGCCGCCAGGTCGGCGGCCTCGTCGCGGGCGGTGTCGAGCTCGTCGAGGACCCGCCGTGCGCGCGCCAGGAAGAGCGTGCCCGCCTCCGTGAGCCCGACGCGTCGCGTGGTGCGGGAGAGCAGCCGCACGCCCAGCTCATGTTCGAGGCGGCGGATCTGCGCGGAGATCGCGGGCTGGGCGATCCGCAGGTGCTCGGCGGCGCGGCTGAACCCGCCGTGGCGCACGACGGCGTCGAAGTAGACGAGCTGGCGCAGCTCCATGTGATCTATCGTGCTGCGTTATCAGTTGCCGCTCAACATGCTCTTGGACTTCTCGATCGAGCGGGATGAGGCTAGGCTCATGGCTTTCCCGCAGATCACCGTCGCGACCGCCCGCTACGACCACGTGCGGGCCCTCTTCGACGGCACCGTGACCTTCGGCGGTGTCGACGCGTCGTTCTCGAGCGCCGACCTCGTCTCCGACATCTTCGACCGCATGGTCCGGGAGCGGGCCTTCGACGTCGCCGAGCTCGGGCTGACGTTCTACCTGCGCACCCTCGACCTGCCCGACCCGCCGTTCGTGGCGCTGCCCGTCTTCCCGGCCCGGCACTTCCGGCACTCGGCGATCTACGTCAACACCGCGAGCGGCATCCAGAAGCCGCAGGATCTCGCGGGGCGGACGGTCGGCGAGTTCGCCACCTGGGGCACCGATCCCGGCGTGTGGCTCAAGGGCATCCTCGCCGACGAGTACGGCGTCACGCCGGACCGGTGCCGCTGGATCATCGGTGGCGCCGACGAGCCGATGGCGCCGTTCGACTTCGTGCCGCTGCGCCACCCGTCCTCGGTCGACGTCGCCCCGGCCCCGGCGGGGACGGCGCTCGGGCCGATGCTCGAGGCGGGCGAGATCGACGCGCTGATCTCGGCGCACCCGCCGCGGTGCGTCCTCGACGGCTCGCCGCACGTCGCGCGGCTCTTCCCGGACGTCGTCGACGTCGAGCGGGACTGGCACGCCCGCACCGGCATCTTCCCGATCATGCACACCGTCGTCGCCCGCAAGGAGCTGCTCGCCGAGCACCCCGGGCTCGCGCGGACGCTCCACGACGGCTTCTGCGCCTCCCGCGACGCCGCGCTCGCGCACTACGAGTTCCGGCGCGAGACCCAGCAGATCGACGTGATGGTCCCGTGGTTCTCCGAGCTCTACGAGGAGAACCGGCGCCTGCTGTCCACCGACTGGTGGCCCTACGGCGTCGCCGGCAACCACACGGCGCTCGACACCTTCCTGCGCTACTTCCACGAGCAGGGCCTGTCCGACCGGCGGTGGGCGGTCGAGGACCTGTTCGTCTCCGAGCTTCTCGACACCTGACTCTCGTCGTGAGAGCAGACTTGCACGAGTGGCCCCGCGGGGTCTAGCGTCGGTCGTGCGAGTTCACTCTCACGAGAGGTGGCCGGTCATGGTCGAGGTGTCGGTCGTCGGACCCGACGACGGAGAGATCACGCTGACGAGCCCGGTCCGCATGCGCATCCTCGAGGACGGGCGGACCACCGACCACCGGCTGGGGCTGGGGGAGATCACGGTCGCGCCGCACACGGACGGCCCCGCCCAGCACCGGCACGCCCAGCACGACGAGGGCTTCTACGTCGTCTCGGGCACCGCACGGTTCACGGTCGGCGAGACGAGCGTCGACGCCGGCCCGCGGACGCTGGTGATGGTGCCGACCGGGGCGCCGCACACGTTCGCGAACCCGGGCGACGAGCCCGCGGTCATCCTCAACACGTTCACCCCGGACCTCTACGTGCAGTACTTCCGCGACCTCCGCTCGATGATCGAGGGCGGCCAGGAGCTCTCCGGCGACGCCGTCGCGGGCGTGATGGCCAGGTACGCGACGGAGCCGGCGACCTCCTACGCCGCCGCCCCGTCGTCCGGCGTCGTGCTGTCCGACGGGCTGGCGCTGAGCGTCGACGACCGCGGCACCGGCCGGCCCGTGCTCGTCCTGCACGGCGGTGGCGGCCCGGCGTCGGTGGCGGGCTTGTCGACGATGCTCACCGACCTCGGGCTGCGAGTGCTGACGCCGACGATCCCGGGGTTCGAGGGCACCGACCGGCCTGCCGGCCTCGAGTCCGTCCCGGACCTCGCGCGGACCTACCGCCGCCTGCTCGACGACCTCGGTCTGCGCGACGTCACCGTCGTCGGCAGCTCGGTCGGCGGGTGGGTCGCGGCGCAGATGGCGCTGGAAGAACGGGCCCACGGGACGCGGCGGCTGCGCGACGTCGTCCTGATCAACGCCGTCGGCGTCGACGTCCCCGGCCACCCGATCACCGACGTCTCGGCGCTGCCGCTCGCCCGGCTCGCCGACCTCAGCTACCACGACCCCGACCGCTTCCGGGTCGATCCGGCGCTGTTCTCGGAGGAGCGCCGCTCGGCCATGGCGGACAACGCTGCGGCGTTCGCGACCTACGCCGGCGACCCGTACATGCACGATCCGGCCCTGCTCGGGCGGCTGCCGGAGGTCGGCGTGCCGGCGCTGGTCGTCTGGGGCGAGAGCGACGGGATCGTCGACGTCGACTACGGCCGCGCCTACGCCGCGGCGCTGGGCGCGGAGTTCGTGACCGTCCCCGAGGCCGGGCACCTGCCCTTCGTCGAGCGGCCCGACGCCGTGCGCGAGGTGTTGGCGCCGGTGCTGCGGTGACCGCCCGCACGAACCAGAAGGAGCGCACGCGCGGTGCCATCGTCGCCGCGGCCCGGGAGCTCGCGGACACCGGCGGCGAGGTGACGATGCCCGGCGTCGCCGCGGCCGCGGCGGTCTCCGAGGCCACCGCCTACCGCTACTTCCCCGACCTCGTCTCCCTGCTCGGCGAGGCGATCCGGCGGGAGGGTGCTGCGGAGGCGATGGCCCCGGTGGCCGACAGCGCCGACCCTGTCGAGCGCGTTGCCGCTGCCGCCGAGGTGCTCGCCCGGGACGTGCTGCGGCGGCGGGGGGCGGTGCGGGCCGTCCTCGCGGGTGTGATCACTCGCCCCGAGGTGGCCCAGCTGCGACCCGGATACCGGTTCGAGCTCATCGAGTTCGCGTTGGCGCCGTGGCGGGGTGCTGTCGACGACCTCGTGCAGGACCTCGCCATCGTCGTCAGCGCCGAGGCGGTGCTGACCCTCCTCGACCTGTGCGGGCTCGACGACGAGCGCGCCGTCGCCGGCGTCGTCCGCACAGCCCGAACGCTCACCCGAGCGGCCTTCCC
>NZ_JBTWNF010000028.1:0-61988 GCF_054796175.1 Actinomycetospora sp. C-140
GTGGCGGCTCGGGTGGCGGCTCGGGTGGCGGCTCGGGTGGCGGCTCGGGTGGCGGCTCGGGTGGTGGGAGCGAGGGTCACCTCCGCTGCCTGGGACGCAGCGAGGGACGCCCTCGCACCAGGGCTCGGGGCGCCGGGGCGTGGAGCGAGGGTCACCCTGACTGCACGGGACGCAGCGAAGGCGTCCTTCGATCCACAGGCGCGAGACCCGTGGAACCGTCCATCACACGCTGCCGTCGAAACCCATATGAGTCGTCGTCGTGCGATCGACTGGGTCGCCGTCCGCCAAGCAGCACTCCACGACCAGATCCGACACGCCGACCTCGTCGGCATGGGGGTCCTCTCCAGCACCATCACACGGCGGGTACAGGCGGGAGCCTGGGACCGGAGCGCGTACGGAGTCATCTCGCTCACGGGTCCGCCGAAGACGGCCGATCAGCGGTCGGCCGCTGCTCTTCTGTACGGAGGCGACGGAGCGGTTCTGTCCGGCAGCGCCGCCGCGCGGCTCCACGGACTCCAGCGGGTGCCGGACGATCGGGGAGCGCTCCTCGTGCTCGTGGATCACCGTCGCCACCGGGTGTCGCGGGCGCCGATCACCGTCGAGCGCACCCATCGTCTCCCCGAGCCCGTCGTCGTCAACGGACTGCGGATCGCCCCGGTCGCCCGCGCCGTGCTCGACGCGGCTCGGCGCTTGCGCGACCTCGATCAGATCCGCGCACTGCTGGCCGAAGCCGTCCAACGAGGCCTGGTGTCGGTCCGCGCGCTGCGCCGAGAGCTGGCGGCGGGTTGCCAACGGGGCACAGCGAAGGTCCGCAGGGTGCTCGTCGAGCTCGACGATGGCGTGCGATCAGCGCCGGAGGCGTGGGCACGATCGATCGCTGCGACGATTCCCGAGTTCAGCTCGATCGTCTGGAACCCGCGCCTCGTCCTCGAGGACGGGACCTGGCTGGCCGACCCGGACGGCTGGCTCGACGAGGTCGGGCTCGCCTGGGAGATCCACTCTTTCAAGCACCACGGGGACCCCGAGGCGTTCGACGCAACCTTGCACCGCGAGGCCCGGATGACCGGCCACGCGGTGCACGTCGTGGCGCACACACCGCGGCAGCTCCGCGATGACCGTGCGCAGGTCCGCGCCGATCTCCTCGCCGCACACGCCGTCGCCAGCGCGCGCCCGCGGCCGGCCGTCCACGCGCTCGCTCCCCGGTGATGGCTCCGCCCCACGCCGAGCGAGGGCGTCCCTCGCTGCCTCCCACGCACTCAAGGCGCCCCTCGCTCCAACGGGGCTCCAGAGCTCGGGATGAGCGAGGGCGTCCCTCGGTGCTTCCCACGCACTCAGGGCGCCCCTCGCTCCCCCACATCACCACGTCGAGCACCCACACCGTGCCCCGGTCACGCCCCCGGACACACGACGGCCCCTCCCGGTGAGTCCGGGAGGGGCCGTCGTCCGCGGTGCCTACTGTCTGAAGTAGCTCAGCAGCTGCAGGATCTCGATGTAGAGCCAGACCAGGGTGGTCATGAAGCCGAAGGCGAGGTACCACGCGAAGCGCGCGGGGACGCCGGCCTTGACCGCCTGGTCGGCCTGGTCGAAGTCGAGCAGCAGCATGAAGGCGCCGATGCCGATGCAGACCAGGCTGAAGATGATCGCGAGCGGGCCGCCGGAGCGCAGGCCCAGACCGCCGTCGACGAAGAAGCCGATCAGCAGGTTCGCGATCATGAGCACGAGGACGCCGATGGCGGCGCCGATGACCATCTTGGTCAGGCGCGGCGTCACGCGGATCGCGCCGGTCTTGTAGACGACCAGCATGCCGATGAAGACGCCGAGCACGCCGAGGATGGCCTGGAAGCCGATGCCCGCGTACTGGTTGCTCGAGGCCTCCAGCACGCCGGTCAACGACCCCAGCGCGACGCCCTCGGCCAGCGAGTAGCCCAGCACCAGGAACTTGTTGGTGCTCTGCTTGAAGATGATGACCAGGGCGAGCACGAGCCCGACGACGAGCCCGCCCAGGATGCCGATGCCGCCGAGGCCGACCACGGCGCTGCCGATGCCGACCGCGATGGCCAGGACGGCGTTGAGCGCGGTCTTCTGGACCACGTCGTCGACGGTGAGCGGACGGTCGTCGGCCGCCGCCGTCGGCATGGGGCTGCCGCCCCCGCCGAACATGCCGCCCGCGCCGGCCATGCCCGCCGGGGCCTGGCCTGCCGGGCCGAACCGCGCGTACCCACCCGGTGAGGTGGGCAGGTTGCGGAACGCCGGGTTGCTGCTGGTGCGCACCTCTCGTCCTCCTCCTACGCGGAGCCGGCACCGATGGCGGGATGTCATCGTGCGGGTCGGCCGCGGACTGTCGTCCACCGGTCCAACGACCGGACCGGCGGTTCGGTTCCCGCCCGGGTAAAAGGAACTTTACCGGATGGTGGGGAACTCCGTGGGGACGGAGCGTGTCCGGTTCGCCCCGTGGAGGACCACCGTGGGGAAGTCTATCCGCCCGTTCGGAGTCATCGGGCCCGGTCGGTGGTGTCGTCCCGCGACGACGGGGCATGCTGCCCGGGGACACGCAGATCCCACGACCCATGAGGAGGGGGACCCGAGCATGGTGGACTTCGGCAGCATGGCCGACAAGGCGAAGGACTGGGCCGGCGAGAACCCGGAGAAGGCGGATTCGTTCGTCGACAAGGGCGCCGACTTCGTCAACAGCAAGTTCGCGGGCCACGAGGACCAGGTCGGCCAGGGCGCCGACAAGGCCAAGGAGTTCCTGCACGGCGACCAGCCGGCCGAGGGTCAGGCTCCGCCGCCGCCCGGCGAGGAGCCCCGGCCCTAGGCACCGGCCCTGGGCACACCAGCACCGCGCGCCACGGCCCGGTCCGTCAGCACCGACGGACCGGGCCGTCGTGTGTCGTGAGCAGGGAACGGAGGCGTCAGCCGCGCGCCGGGTGGTCGAGGCGGATCGCGAGCAGCACCGCGTCGTCGCGCAGGCTGTCGACGCCGAGGACGCCGAGCAGCCGATCGCACAGCTCCTCGACGGGCATGTCGAGCGGCTGCGCGGCGAGGGTGTCGACGATGAGCTGGGTGCGCTCGTCGGGATCCATCCCCGGGGCCTCGATGAGCCCGTCGGTGTGCAGCAGGAGCAGGTCCCCCGGCCCGCACCGCACGCTGGTCTCCTGGCGGGTGATCGCGCGCGTCGCACCGATGAGCGGCGAGAGGTTGCCGGTGAGCAGCTCAACGGCGCCGTCGGCCCGGCGCAGCAGGGGCGGCGGGTGCCCGGCGTTGGAGTAGCGCAGGGTCCACCCGGTGTCGTCCGGGTCGTCGCCGCGCTCGAGACGGGCGTAGACGGCGGTCGCCATCGCGGCCATGTCCAGCCCCTGGACGACGTCGTCGCAGCGGTCGACGACGTCGGCGGGACCGAGGCCCTCCCAGGCGTAGGAGCGCAGCACCCCGCGCAGCTCGCCCATCGCGGCCGCCGCGCGCAGGTCGTGGCCGACGACGTCGCCGACGGCGAGCCCCACGGCGCCGTCGGGCAGCGTGAGCATGTCGTACCAGTCGCCGCCGACCTGGGCGCCGTCGGTCGCGGCGAGGTAGCGCGACGCGATGGTCATGCCCGCCATCGTCGGCACGGCGGGCAGCAGGCTGCGCTGCAGCGTCTCCGCCGCGCCGTGCTCGCGCGCGTAGAGGCGGGCGTTGTCCACGGCGAGCCCGGCCCGGGCGGCGAGGTCGGCGGCGAGGTAGAGGTCGCGCTGGGAGTAGCGCCGGCCGTAGGGCAGCTCGGTGCCCAGGGTCAGCGCGCCGAGCACCTGACCGCGGGCGCGCAGCGGGACCACGATCGCCGAGCGCGGCCGCAGGGCCTCGTAGCGCCGCAGGAGATCGGGGTTCTCGGCGATGCCCGCGGGCCGCACCGGCAGCTCGGGCAACAGGGAGGGCGTCCCGGTGCCCAGGGCCTGCCCGATGGGGTCGCGGCCGTCCTCGGTCGGGCTGACCCACCGGCCCAGCTCGCGGACCTCGGACGACTTGGACTCGTCGCGGTGGTTGACCGCGGCGCGGCGCACCGAGGTGTTGTCGTCGACCTCGTCGAGCAGGTCGACACAGCAGAAGTCCGCCATGGCGGGGACGACGATGCGGGCGAGCGCGTCGGCGACGCCGGTGGTGTCGAGGCTCGCCGACATCGCCGAGGTCGACTCGGTGAGCAGGCGCAGCTGCTCGCGGGTCTCCTCGGCGGCGGCGAGGGCGGCGCGGCGCTCGTTCTCGACCATCACGCGCTCGGTGACGTCGGCCTGGACGCCGACGAAGTTGACGACCCGGCCCTGCCCGTCGACCACCGGGGTGATCGACACCTGGTTCCAGAAGGCGGTGCCGTCGCGGCGGTAGTTGAGCAGCACCTCGGTGATGGGCCGCTCCTCGGCCAGCGCCGTGCGGATCCGCGAGATCGAGGCCGGGTCGGTGTTCGGGCCCTGCAGGAAGCGGCAGTTGCGGCCCAGCACCTCGTCGAGCTCGTAGCCCGTGAGCGCGGTGAACGCCGGGTTGACCCAGACCAGCGGGTTCTGGTCGCGCGCCGGGTCCGAGATCGTGAACGAGAGCTCCGTGGCGACGACGGCGCGGTCGCGCACCATCTCGAGGTGCCGCTGGGCGCCGGCGCCCGAGAGCTGCAGGAACACGACGAGCGCGAGCCGGCGCTCGTCGGAGTTGACCGCCTCCGACAGCGGGAAGCCGGTGACCCACAGCAGCCGGCCCTCGGCCTCCTCGCGCTCCTCCTCGGAGGCCTCGGACCCCTTGCGGGCCGCGTCGGCGACCGCGACGGGCTCGCCGGAGACCGGGATGCCCTGCGCGACGCGCGACAGGGGCGACGCGGTGTCGCGCATGGGCCGCCCCGACAGGTCGGTGAGGCCGGCCGCCTCGCTCCAGGCGTCGATCTCGACGGGCAGCGTGGCCCGGCCCCCGGTGAGGCCCGCGGCCGAGTCGTTGGCGTAGGTGACGAGCCCTTCGCCGAGGTCGATGAGCGCGACGGCGGCCGGGGCGGTGTGCAGGACCTGCGGGAGATCGGTGCGGCTCCCGCCCGCGTCCACGACGGAGTCACGGACGCGCTGGGCCTCGGCGACGTAGTCGGCGCCGTTGGTGACCTCGGTGCCGAGACCGGCGACCTCCGTCGCCACCTCGCCGTGATCGCCGTTCGTCCTGCCCGTCACCCCACGGAGCCTATCGGCCCGGACCCGGTCCCGACGGAGGTGTGACCCCCACGGGATCGCCCGGCGACGGATCGGCCCGTCCGGGTGACGGACGGGCTGGCCGCGACACGAACGAGGCGTCCCCGGGACGAGCGCAGGGGGCTCACACCAGGAAGACCTCGCGGGGACCGGGCGCCGAGCCGTCCGGCAGCTCGCGGTCGCGGCCGGGACGGCCGCCGAACGCCGCGCTGGCCGCGAGCTTGCGGGCCTGCACGGTCTCGGAGAGCGCGAGCTGGCGGGCGCGGCGCCACGGCACCTCGTCGGACTCCGGGCCGGCCCAGCTCCACGCCTGGTCCAGCCACCGCACGAGACGGACCCGGTAGGCGGCGCAGACGGTCTCGGCGGCGCGCCCGGCCGCCTCGTGGTCGTCGTCCCCGTCGCCCGACCAGGGCGCGAGCACGCAGAGCCCGTGCGGGTCCTCGACGAAGCCGACGATCTCGCTCAGCGCGCCCAGCACGTCGGCCTCGCACCCCGCGAGCCCGCCGTCGGGCAGCCCGAGACGGTGCCGGCGGACCTCCGCCACCCCGAGCGCCTCGTAGGCGGCCGTGAGCTCGGCCTCCTCCGGGTCGACGCCCGGCCCGTCGACGACGTCGTCGTCCTCGGGGCCCGCCCGGTCGAGACGCGCGAGCACGGAGGCCAGCGTGTCGGGGTCGGTGAGGTCGTCGGGACGCACGACCAGATCGGCGAGCGCGGGTTCCGGCCCCCGGGGGACGGCGAGCCCCTCCGGCGGGGTGCAGGTGCGGCCCGGGCCGTCGGTGAGCGCGAGGACGTCCACCGAGGCGTGGCGCGCCGCGAGGCGGCGCAGCAGCCCGCCGGCCGCGCGGATCTCGTCGCGCGGGTGCGGCGCCACGACCACGAGTCGCCGGCAGGCCCGCAGCGTCAACGGCCGCAGTCCCTCGAGCTCCCGCCACGGCGGACGGGCTCCGGAGGAGTCTCCGGAGGGCTCTCGGGCGGGCACCGGGATGCGACCCGTCAGGTCCCCGGGATCAGCCACGTCGCTCACCTCCCGACGGAGAGTGTGGCTGATCTTCTGGCCCGTTCGGAGCAGCTTTCGGGCGTGAACGTCGAGCGGTCCGATCGGGGCGCCCGAGCGGTCACCCTTCGCTGCCGTCCCCGCCGTCCGGACCGTTCTCCGCACGTGCGCTGCGACGGGCGGGTGACGCGGAGTCGACGCAGCGGCGTAGTGGAGATGACCGGGGGGCCAACGGGGTGACGAGCGGCGCGTGCCCCCGGTGGGGTTCGAACCCACACTGCGGCGATTTTAAGTCGCCTGCCTCTGCCGATTGGGCTACAGGGGCCGGACCTCGAGGTCGTGACCGGCGCGGTCGCAGCCTAGTCGGAGCGTCGGGCCGGAGGGGTCGGGTCCAGGCCCGCGGCCCGGGCCGCGTCGGCGAGGACCGCCTCGAGCATCGCCGGGGTGAGGCGTCCGGTGAAGGTGTTCTGCTGGCTGACGTGGTAGCAGCCGAAGAGCTCGAGCGGCGCCGCTGCCGCGGCGTCCGCGGGCTCGAGCGTCACGTGCGCCGCGTGCCCGAAGGCCGGCCGGGGCCGCGGGACCACCCAGCCGGGGTGCCCGCCGGCGGGGTCGGCCGTGGCGAGGACGGGCAGCAGCGCCTGCCAACCGAAACCGCCGAGCACCACCACCGCGCGCAACGTGCCGCGCAGCAGGGCGAGCTCGCGGGCGAGCCAGGGCCGGCAGCGGTCGCGCTCGGCGGGTGTCGGCTTGTTCTCCGGCGGGGCGCAGCGCACGGGCGCGGTGATGCGGGTGCCGACGAGCTCGAGGCCGTCGTCGGCCGCGACGGCCGTCGGCTGCGACGCGAGCCCGACCGCGTGCAGGGCGGCGTAGAGCACGTCGCCGCTGCGGTCGCCGGTGAACATGCGCCCCGTGCGGTTGGCGCCGTGGGCGGCCGGGGCCAGGCCGACGATCAGCAGGCGCGCGTCGGTGGCGCCGAAGCCCGGGACCGGGCGGCCCCAGTAGGTCTCGTCGCGGAAGGCGGCGCGCCGGGTGGCCGCCACCTCCTCCCGCCACGCCACCAGCCGGGGACAGGCCCGGCACCCCGACACCGCGGCGTCGAGGGAGGGCAGGTCCGGCACCGTCGCCGGGTCGATCGAGGTGTCAGCCCCGCCAGGCACCCCACGCCTCCCGCGCGGCGAGCACGGCCACGACGGCCGAGACGGCGGGCGCGGCGACCGACGGTCCCGCCGTGCCGGCGACGAGGTCGGTGACGTCGACCGCGACCGCCGCGAGCAGCACGGCGTCGAGCGCCACGACCAGCGCCGCGGGGGCGGCCCCGCGGGCGCGCGGATCGCGGTCGACCCCCTCGGCGCGCGCGAGCCGTGCGTCGGCGGCGACCAGCAGCGGCAGCGCCGCAGCGCCGAGGATCCCGAGCACGGCGCCGACGAGCGTCTCCCCCGGCCGGGGCCGGGCCAGCGCGTCGGTGACCGCGTCGACGGTGCTGTAGGCCGCGAGCACCACGAACGACACCGTCATCGCCCGTACGGCCTGCCGCTCGCGGCGGGCGGGGTCGCCCGCGAACTGCCAGCGCACGGGCAGCGCGGCACCCAGCGAGACCGCGAGGTGCGCGGCGAGGGCGGCGACGCCGGGCAGGCTCGGGCCGTCCCCGGCCCACCACGCGGTGACCGCCAGCGCCACCGAGTGCAGCACCGTGACCGCGACGAGCGCCCGGACCCGGCGCGCGAGCACCAGCGCGGCGAGCGGCAGGACGCCCGCCGCGGCCACGGTGGAGGTGCGCGCCGTCGTCACCACCGCGCCGCCAGTTCGCGGGCGATGCCGTCGAGGATGTCGTGCTCGGAGACCACCAGCTCGGTGACGTCGGTGCGCTCGGCGAGCTCGTCGGCGAGGACGCGCATCACCAGCGAGCCGCCGCCGATGACGTCGACGCGGCCCGGGTGCATGGGGCCGAGCGCGGCCCGCTGCTCGCGCGGCATGGACTCGAGCCGGTGCGCGGTGGCGCGGACGTCGTCGAGGCCCAGGCGCGAGAGGTGGATGCGCTCGGCGTCGTAGGTGCGCAGGTCGAGGGCGACCGCCGCGAGCGTGGTGGCGGTGCCGGCGACGGCGACCCACGTCTGGACGTCGCCCACGGCCACGTCGGCGAACGCCGGCGCGAGCGTGGCGCGGGTGAACTCCTCGGCCTCGGCGGTCTCGGCGGCGGTCGGCGGGTCGTCGTGCAGGAACTTCTCGGTCAGGCGGACGCAGCCCACGTCGGTCGACCGGGCACCGATGACCTCGGCGCGCACCGCGTCCCACGTCCCGGTCACCAGCTCGGTGGACCCGCCGCCGACATCGGCGACGACGAACGGGCCCTCGTCGGGGTCGAGGTCGGCGACCGCGCCCGCGAAGGACAGCCGAGCCTCCTCGTCGCCCGTGATCACCTCGGCGTCGACCCCGACGACCTCGCGCACCGCGCCGAAGAACTCCTCGCGGTTCTCCGCGTCGCGGGTGGCCGAGGTCGCGCACACCCGCACGGTGTCGGGACCGACGGCCACGCCGTGGCGGCGCAGCATCTCGGCGTAGGCGCCCAGCGCCTCGCGGGTGCGCGCGAGCGACTCGGGCGCGAGACGCCCGGTGGCGTCGACGCCCTGGCCCAGGCGGTTGATCCGCATCTCCCGATGGACGTCGCGCAGCCAGGCCGACCCGTCCTCGCGCACGGTCACGTCGGCCACCAGCAGGCGGATCGAGTTGGTCCCGCAGTCGACGGCCGCGACCCGTGGCATGGACGCTCCCTGGCACCAGCGGACTTCCCCGGAGGACCGGGCTCGCCCTCGCACGCTACTGACGTGGTGATCCTCGCACCGGGAGCGGGTTCACCGAAGGGCGGCGACCGGCCCCGGCGTCGGGCGGCCCCGGCGGGTGGGGCCGCCCGACGGCCGGTCGCGGGCGGGCCCGGCGTGCCCGCGCGGCCTCGGGGACCGCGGGTCACGGCGGCGGGTCGCCGCCCGTCGTGCAGCGAGCCGTCCGCACCGCTGCACTCTGCCGATCGGGGGAACCGGCTGCTCCCATCCTGCGGCGCCGCCCGATGCCGATCAAACCGAGACGGGGGTTGTGACCGGGGCGTGGCGCAGCTCCACCGGTCCGTGGCGCGCAGGCCACGGTGCGTGCCGTCGGCGCCGCGCTGCCCGGCGGCGACGTCCCCCGGTGGGGCACCGCGGGATCAGCACGTCGAGCCGCCCGCCCGTCGGGCCGTCAGCCCGTCGAGCCATCAGCCCGTCGAGCCGTCAGTCCGTCGCGCCGCCCGGGACCTCGACGCACGGGCCCGCGTGCCACCACGGCCCGCGCCACCGCTGCTCGAGGCGCGCGAGGGTCTCGTCGCCGGCGGGGTTCACCCCCGGACCCCGGGCCAGCGTGTGCGCCACGTGCACGTGGAGGCACTTCACGCGCTCGGGCATCCCCCCGGCGCTGACCTCGGTCCCGAGGGGTGCGATGGCGTCGCGCTCGGCGAGGTAGTCGGCGTGGGCCCGCGCGTAGCCGGCGGCGAAGTCCGGGTCGGCCTCGAGCCGCTCGGTCTGCTCGCGCATCAGGCCGTCGGCCTCGAGCGTCCCGACCCGGGAGGTCAGGCGGGGGCACGTCGCGTAGTAGAGGGTCGGGAACGGCGTGCCGTCCTCGAGGCGCGGCGCGGTCTCGACGACGTCGGGCAGCCCGCACGGGCAGCGGTGCGCGACCCGGCGCAGCCCCCGCGGCCGGCGCCCGAGCTGCGCGGCGACGGCCGCGACGTCGTCGGGATCCGGCCCGGGGTCCGGACCGGTCACGGCGCCGTCCCGAGGGTCGTCCGCGCCACGCGGGCGTACCAGGGCAGCTCGGCCTCGGCGGGCGGGAGGCCCGCGCCGGCCTCGCCGTCGCGCGCGTCGCGGGGCGCGGTGGCGTCGCCGGGCAGCTCCACGCGGTAGGGCACCTCGCCCGGACGCGCGTACCCGAGGCGCTCGCGCGCCAGCGCCTCGATGTGCGCGGGGTCGCGAAGTGCCGCGCGGTCGTCGGTGAGGCGGCGGACGTCGCCGCCCAGCCGCTCCTGCTCCGCGGCGACGGCGGCCAGCTCGTGGCGCTGGGTCACGTAGTTGCGCAGCGGCACGGCGACGGTCAGCGCGAGCGCGCACACGACGACGGCGAGCACGGCGGCCCGCCGCGCGGTGGACAGGCCCAGCGCCCCGCCGGTGGCCTGGGCGGCCCGGCGGGCGCGTGCGGCCGCGGCGGCCGGACCCGACGGCACGATCGGGCCGCGGCGACGCACGACGCGCTGCGGGTCGCGGCGCGGGCCCTGGCGGGCGCGCGTGCGGCCGCGCGGGGACGGCGCCGAGCTCTTGCTGCCCTTGCTGGCCTTGCTGCCCGTGGCGCCCTTCGTGCCCGTGGACCCGCCGGCGGCGCTCCCCCGGCGACCGCGACCCCGCGATGTCCCCGACGACCCGGACCGACCGGCCGACCCGCTGTCGGTCGGACGGTCCGCGGGGCCGTCGGCGGGGGTGCGGTCTCCGGCGGGCACGCTGCTCAGGCGTCCGGGTCGAAGCGCGGGAAGGCCAGGTCGCCGGCGTAGCGGGCGGCGTCGCCGAGGGCCTCCTCGATGCGCAGCAGCTGGTTGTACTTCGCGACCCGCTCGGAGCGGGCCGTCGCGCCGGTCTTGATCTGCCCGCAGTTGGTGGCGACGGCGAGGTCCGCGATCGTCGTGTCCTCGGTCTCGCCGGAGCGGTGGCTCATCATGCAGCGGTAGCCGTACTGCTGCGCGAGGCTGACCGCGTCGAGGGTCTCCGAGAGCGTGCCGATCTGGTTGACCTTCACCAGCAGGGCGTTCGCCGCGCGGCGCTCGATGCCCTCCTCGAGGCGCTCGATGTTGGTGACGAAGAGGTCGTCGCCGACGATCTGGATGCGGTCGCCGATGTCCCCGGTGAGCTTGGTCCAGCCCTCCCAGTCGTTCTCCGAGAGCGGGTCCTCGATGCTGACCAGCGGGTAGGCGTCGAGCAGCTCGCCGTAGTACGAGCTCATCTGCGCGGCGCTGCGGGTCTCGCCCTCGAAGGTGTAGACCCCGTTCTTGAAGAACTCGCTCGCCGCCACGTCGAGGGCCAGCACGATGTCGCGGCCGGGCGTGTACCCGGCGTCGCGGATCGCGGCCATGATCAGATCGAGGGCCTCGCGGTTGTTCGGCAGCGACGGCGCGAAGCCGCCCTCGTCGCCCAGGCCCGTCGACAGGCTCTGCTTCTTGAGCACCTTCTTCAGCGACTGGTAGACCTCCGCGCCCCAGCGCAGGGCCTCGCGGAAGGACTCCGCGCCGATCGGCGCGATCATGAACTCCTGGATGTCGACGCCCGAGTCGGCGTGGGCGCCGCCGTTGAGGATGTTCATCATCGGCACCGGCAGCACGTGCGCGTTCGGGCCGCCGACGTAGCGGAACAGGTCGAGCTCCGCGGACTCCGCGGCCGCCCGGGCCACCGCGAGCGAGACGCCGAGCAGCGCGTTGGCCCCCAGGCGCGACTTGTCGGGGGTGCCGTCGAGGTCGATGAGCTTCTGGTCGACGACGCGCTGCTCGGCGGCGTCGATGCCGACCAGGCCGGGCCCGATCTCGTCCAGGACGCCGGCGACGGCGCGCTCGACGCCCTTGCCGAGGTAGCGGGAGTCGTCGCCGTCGCGCAGCTCGACCGCCTCGTGCTCGCCCGTCGACGCCCCGGAGGGCACCGCGGCGCGGGTCAGCGTGCCGTCGTCGAGCGCCACCTCGACCTCGACCGTGGGTGTGCCCCGCGAGTCGAGGATCTCCCGTGCGCCGACCTGCTCGATGACCGCCACGGACCATGCCTCCGAACCCTGTGGTGAAACGCTGTGTCGCGACACCGCGCCCCGGGGCACGGCACGTCGCCCGCATCGTAGACGTCGGTCATGCGCCGACCGCCGCGCCACGCACGGCGCGAGCCACGACCACCTGCGACGATCACCAGCCAGTCGTGACGACGTCGACACCGGGGGCGAGGCGGTGGACTCCGGGCAGGCAGGAGAGCCGGCGGAGCCGGAGCAGTTCGGGCCGTACCGACTCGAACGTCTGCTCGGGCGCGGCGGGATGGGCGAGGTCTTCGAGGCCGTCGACACCCGCAAGAACCGCCGGGTCGCGGTGAAGCGCCTGCTGCCCCTGTCCGCCCTGGGCGACGACCCGACCTTCGCGACGCGGTTCCGCCGCGAGTCGGAGATGGCGGCGACGCTGCAGGAGCCGCACGTCATCCCCGTGCACGACTACGGCGAGATCGACGGCCGGCTCTTCCTCGAGATGCGACTCGTCGGCGGCGACGACCTGGCGGCGCTGCTCCGCCGGTCCGGCGGGCTCCCGCCCGCGGCAGCGGTGGACGTCGTCTCGCAGGTGGCCGACGCCCTCGATGCCGCACACCGCGCCGGGCTCGTCCACCGCGATGTCAAGCCCTCGAACGTCCTGCTCACCGCCTCCCCGACCGAGGCGCTCGACGGGCGCACCTTCGCCTACCTCGTCGACTTCGGGATCGCGCGGCTGCGCGACGGCACCGCGCTCACGTCGACGGGCCTGGCGCCGGGCACCGTCGCGTACATGGCCCCTGAGCGGTTCACCGCCTCCGGGACGTGGGACCAGCGGGTCGACGTCTACGCGCTGGGCTGCGTGCTGCACGAGGCACTGGTCGGGGCGCCGCCGTTCCCGGCCGGTGACGCGGCGGCCCTGCTGCACGCGCACCTCAACGTGACGCCCACGCCCCCATCGCACCGGGCGCGGGTGCCCCCGGGCCTCGACGCCGTCGTCGCCCGGGCCCTGGCCAAGGACCCGGCCGAGCGCCACGCCTCGGCCGGGGAGCTCGCCCGCGAGGCTCGCGCCGCCCTGCGTGCACCCGCTCCCCCGCCGCGCGGGGAGGCCGCCCGGACGACCTCGGCGGGAACGCTCCCGCGCCCCTGGTCGCCGACGTGGACGGGGCGGGCTCCCGGGCCCGCGCCGTCCATCGCGCCTCCGCCCCCGCGGGCCCCGGTCCTCGAGGCCCCGCACACCGCGACCGGCGCGTGGGCCGACCTCACCGCCCTCCTCCCTGTCGTGCTGTTCCTCGGGGTCGCGATGTCGATGGCCACCGTCACCGACCCCGTGTCCTACCGTCCCCTGGGCTTCGTCACCGGGATGGGCACCGTGGTCACCGTCGCCGTGACGGTCGGTGTCGTGGCCGCGCTCGCGCGCCTCGTCGCCCGACGGTCCGGCGCCGCCGTCCCCCGGGCCGCCGCCGCGACCACCCACGGTGTCGCCGGTCTCGTGGTGGTCGCGGCGTGGGCGGATCCGGAGCTCACCCGACTCGCGCTCCCGCTGCTCGTGACCGTTCCGTTCGCTGCGGGTGTCGTGGCGGTGCACCTGCCCCGGAGCGTGACCCGGGCTCGCCCCGACCCCGCCGCGGACGCCGACGGCGCAGTTGCCGCGGCCACCGCCCTGGGCGTGGTGATGCTCTCGCTGCACCTGGTGATCGCCTACGCGGTGACGCCCTACACCGTCTACGACGGCGTCCCGCAGGCGTTCTTCGCCGATCCGCTGCTGCCGGTGCTGTGCGCCGCGCTCGCCATCGCGGCCGCCGTCGCCCTCGTCGCGCTTCGCCTGCTGCTCGGGGACGGCGGGCGGGCCCGGCCGGGCGCGGTCGTCACCGCCGGTGCAGCCCTGGCGACCGCGGTGCCCCTGGCGGTGCTGACGCAGCCGTTCACGGCGATCTCGGAGTACGTCGCCCCGGCGCTCGCGGTCGTGGTCCCGATCGCCCTGGCGGCGCACGCCGCCACGCTGGTGATCACGCGGTCGAGGCGGCGAAACAGCCCTCGCGCCGTTCCGTGACTCGGCCTACGGTGGCACCGATGTCCGCCGCGCAGCCCGATCCCGACCAGGACAGAGCGGTCTCCGCGGTGGACGAGTTCCGCCGCGCCGAGGATCTCCTGGAACGCCGCCGCCCGCTCGACGCGCTCAAGGCGCTCGCGCCGCTGCTCGAGACCGAGCACGCCGCGGCCTCGGTGCACCTCCTGGCCGCCCGCGCGTACCTCGCGTCGGCACAGTTCCAGCGGGCCGAGGCGGGGTTCCTGCGCGTCATCGAGCTCGACCCGGCCGACCACTACGCCCGCTTCGCCCTCGGGCGCACCCTGCAGCGCCAGAGCCGCCTCGCCGAGGCCCGCACGCAGCTGCGCATGGCCGCCGCCATGGACCCGCGCCCGGAGTACCAGGAGGCGCTGGGCGAGGTCAGCGCCTCGATCGCCGTCCGCGGCATCGGTCACCCCCCGGCCTGATCCACGGGTCTGGCTCTCCGGCCCGACTCTCCGGCCGGATCCCCTGGCCCCACCGGTCCGGTACCGCGCTCCGCCGTCCGGGGGATCCGCCGAATTCTCGGGGTGCCTCCCGGTCGTCGGGTGCCGTGCGGCGCGCGCACTCTCCGGGGCGGAAGTGTCTGCGAGCCGCCCGGGACCCGCCGGGCGCCGCCGCAGGGGGCACGGGGGGCCGCACGGTGACCACGGCAGGGCCGCACGACGAGCACGACAGGACACGGCGCACGGTCCCGCACGAGGTCGGCCCGCCGATCCCGGCACCGCGCCCGGCGCCCGGGATCGAGAACCCGCCGCCGGAGCCCGGCACCACCGGACCGTGGGCGGCGCCCTCCACGCCGCCGTACCCGCCGCCTTACCCGCCGCCGTATCCCCCGCCCTACCCACCTCCCTACCCGCCGCCGTACCCGCCGCCGTACCCGCCGCCCTCCCCACCGCCGGACGCCCGGTACCACCCGTCGCCGCCCGGGCCCGTGCCGCACGGGTCGGTGCCGCCCGGGTCCGTGCCGCCGCCGCGACGACGGCGGCAACTCGCGGCGCCGTTGCTCGCGGTGGCGATCGTGGCCGCGCTCGTCGGCGGTGCGGTCGCGCTGGCGAACGCCGGCCGGACGAGCTCCGCGGCGCCGCTCCCGGCTCCGGTGCCCACGGCCGGACCCACCGCCGGGCCGACGTCGACCGGGCCGCCCCTCCCGGGACCGCAGGGTCCCCGCCCCGCGACCGGAGAGGTGGTCGTCACCCAGGGGTCGACGGGACGGGGGTCGCTGACCGCCGAGAACGGCGGCACCCGGGACGCCTACGTCACCGTCGTGGAGAACCAGCGGGTGATCCGCGGCGTGTACGTCCGCGCCGGGGGCACCGCCACCGTGGACGACATCCCCGACGGCACATACGTCCTGTACTTCGCGACCGGGAGCGGCTGGAACTCCGACATCCGGGGGTTCACCGCCGACCGGCGCGCCAGCCGGTTCGACGAGCAGGTCACGTTCACGACGACCCGGCAGCAGTACACGACCTGGACGATCACCCTCACGCCGGTGGCCGGCGGCAACGCCCAGAGCAGCGACGTCTCGCCCGACGCCCTGCCCCGCTGACGGCGGGCGGCGGCGTCAGCCCTGGCTGGCCTGCGCGTACGACTGGGCGGCGGCGTAGACGCGGCGGCCGTAGTCGTCGGAGTTGTTGTACGACAGCACCGCCGCACGCCAGCCCGGGCCGGTGGCGAGATCGCGGCCGCCGGCGCAGAGGTAGCGGCCCGTGGCCAGAGCGGCGTCGTCGATGTTGTTGGGGTCGGCCACGCCGTCGCCGTTGCCGTCGGAGCGCCACTTGGCCCACGTCGACGGGATGAACTGCAGCGGGCCGACGGCGCGGTCGAGGGTGGCGTCCCCGTCGAGGACGCCGCGGTCGGTGTCGGCGATGGTCCGGTTGCCGCTGGTGCCGTCGAGCGGGACGCCGATGATCGCCGGCGTGATCTTGCCGTCCGCGGCGATCGACGCGCCGCGGTAGCGCCCGTGGTTGGACTCGATGCGGGCGAGGCCGGCGATGGTGACCCAGGAGAGGTTGCAGTCCGGCTGCTCGCGCTTCACGGCGAGGTCGGCGACGCCGTAGGCCTGCAGCGCTCTGGCGGGCACGTCGACCCGGCTCGCGATGCCCTCCGACCAGCTCGCGAGCGAGGTCTGGTCGCCCCCGCCCGAGGACTCCGGCGCACCACCCGGCAGGCCCAGCGACGGCGGGGCGAGCGCGTCGGGCTGCGCGACGGTGCCCAGCTGCACGGGGGCGGGCTCGACCTCGAGCGCCGGGATCTCCTCGGCGCCCGCGTCCTGCCGTCCGAACTCGCCCTGCCTGCTGACCAGCACGACCGTCCCCACGACGGCCACGAGCAGCACGACCACCAGCCCCAGACGCCCGACGAGCGCCCACCGGCGCCGCGGCGGCGGGGTGGCCTCGCCGTCGGTCCCGCTGCGCACCGTCGACCGGCGCGGTCCCGCCGCACGGTCGCGCGAACCCGGCGTCGGATCGGTGGGAGCGCTCATCGCGAGGGAGGTTACGCACGCCGATCCCGCCTCCGAGGTGCGGGTCGGCCCGTCAACCCTCGAGGAGCGCCTGCCCCCAGTAGGCACCGTCGGCGAGCCCCGGCGGGACCGCGAACACCGCCGATCCGGTGTGGTCGATGTACTCCATCATCTTGTCCCGGCGGGCCAGGGCACTCTGCATGGGCACGAACTGCCGGTGCGGGTCGCGCATGAAGGCCACGAAGAAGAGCCCGGCGTTGAGGTGACCCAGCCCGTCGCTGCCGTCGACGAAGTTGTAGCCGCGACGCAGGATCCGTGCCCCGCCGTTGTTCTGCGCCGAGGCGAGGCGGATGTGCGCGTCCTCGCCGATCGCGGAGCCGGGGCCCAGGTTCGGCGGGTCGAACTCCTGGGCCTGGCCGATCGGTGCGCCCTCGCCCTTCGTGCGCCCGGTGAGCGACTCCTGCTCCGTCAGCGAGGTGCGGTCCCAGGTCTCGACGTGCATGCGGATCCGGCGCGCGACGAGGTAGGTGCCGCCCGCCATCCAGGCCGGCCCCTGTGTCGGCGGGACCCAGACGTGCTGGTCGAGCAGGGCGCTGTCCTCGGCCTTGAGGTTGTTGGTGCCGTCCTTGAAGCCGAAGAGGTTGCGGTGGGTCTCCTGGGCGGTCGAGGTGGACGACGTCCGCCCGAACCCGAGCTGCGACCAGCGCACCGAGGTCGTGCCGAATCCGGTGCGCACGAGGTTGCGGACCGCGTGCACCGCGACCTGGGGATCGTTCGCGCACGCCTGGAGGCACAGGTCACCGCCCGAGAACGCGGGGTCGAGCTGGTCCTGCTGGAACGGCGGCAGCTCCGCGAGCTCGGGCGGGCGGGCGACGCCGAGCTTGTCCAGCAGGCTGCCGCCGATGCCGAGCGTGATCGTCAGGGCGGAGGCCGGCAGGCCCAGCGCCTCGCCGGTGTCGGCGGGCGGGGCCTCCGGGTTCCGGTTCACCGCCCCGCCGGGCGCGGCCTCGGCGCCGGCGGTCATGCGCTCGGCCGCCGACGTCCAGCGCCGCAGGAGGCTCACGAGCGCGAGCCGGTCGACGGTCGTGAGGTCGAGCGCGACGAAGTGCAGGCGGTCCTGCGCCGCCGTGACGATCCCGGCCTGGTGCGGTCCGCGGAACGGCACGACGCCGCTCGACGGGTCGGGGGCCGGGTCGGGGCGGCCGGCGGCGTACCCGGCGACCGCCCCCGCGCCGGCGAGGGCGGCCCCGGCGCCGGTCCAGCCCAGTAGCCGGCGGCGCGACACACCCCGGCCGCCCGGGGATCCGTCACCGCCGGTCGGCGGGCCACCGCCGCCGGGGTCGTCCGGCGGCGGGCCGGTCGGGTCGGCGGGCGGTGCTCCCGGCGCCTCCGGGGCGGTCGGGGCCACCCCGGCCGCCCCGTTCCCGGCGGCCGGGGTGGTGGTCCCGGTCCTGCCCTGCGTCATGCCGTCACGAGACCTGCGACCTGGCTGACGGGCTCACCGAGGGCGTCGATCACCTGCGTCATGCGCTGCTTGTCCTGCTCGGTGAGCGTCGGGTACAGGCGGTACCCGTCGCCCTCGCGGTACTGGTCGAGCAGCCGGTCGACATCCGCGAACCGAGCGTCGAGCGTGGGCCCGAGCGCGGGGTCGCGCTGGTCGATGGTCTGCCGCAGGGCCGCGACCGCGGCCTGCGAGCCGTCCACGTTGGCGCGGAAGTCCCACAGGTCGGTGCCCGAGTAGCGGTCCTCCTCGCCGGTGATCTTGCCGGTGGCGACCTCGTCGAGCAGCTCCTTCGCGCCGTTGGCCAGCTGCACCGGGGTCAGCGCGACGGCAGCCGCACGCGTCTTCAGGTCGTTCAGGTCGGCCATCAGCCGGTCGCCCATCGCCGCCGAGTCGGGCTGCAGGCCGGTGACCCACAGGTCCTTCTCGAGGCGGTGGTACCCGGTCCACGGCACGCCCGGGTCGCGCTCGTCGTCCTCGCGGCCGTCGACGCGCGGGTCGATGTCGCCGAAGGACTCGGCGACCGGCTCGACGCGCTCCCAGTAGGTCCGCGACACCGGGTAGAGCGTCTTGGCGGTGTTCACGTCGCCGCGCTTGATCGCGTCGACGAACTCCTGCGTGCGCGCGACGCCCGCGTCGATCTGCGAGTTCGTGTAGCGCTGGTAGCCCGCGACGGCGGCCGCGAGCGACGCGTCCTGGTCCGCCGAGCCCGGCACGCTGCCGGTGACGGTGAACGGCGCGCGGATGCCGTCGCCGACCATGCCCGGCTTGCACGCGGTCGTGTACTGCCCGCCCTGGGGGACCTCGACGATCAGCTGGCGGGACAGCCCCGGACCGATGTTCTCGACCTCGCCGATGATCCGGTCGCCCGTGCCGTAGAGGTAGAACTCCGTGACCTTGGTGCCGGTGTTCTGCACCGAGAACGTCACGTTGCCCGCGGGGGCCTCCGTCGCCGACACCTCGCACGCGGTGTCGGACGCGCGGACCTGGATCGGGCCACCGGGACCACCTTGCTGGGGCGCGGTGCTCGTGCAGGCGGTGAGCGCGCTGAGAGCGATCATCGTCACGGCCGCTCCGGCGGTGACGAGGGATCTGCGGGACATCGTTCTCCTCCGTGGGGCGCGCGCATCGGTGCACGCGGGGGTCGTGCCGGGGGTCGGGGTCGGGACGGGTCAGGCCGGCGTGTCCGCCGTGTCGTCGGTCGTGCCCCCGGCGGTGCCGCCGGCCCGGTCGGGCACGGCCTTCCGCCGGGGTCGGCGCAGGAAGAGGGTCAGCACGATCGCGACGTAGAGGACCCACACCACGGCCTCGAGGACGGTGGTCTGCGGGGAGAAGTTGAAGACGCCCTTGAGCAGGGTGCCGTACCAGGAGTCGGCGGGGACCGCGGCGCTGACGTCGAAGGCCAGCGTGGTCAGGCCGGGCAGGATGCCGGCCTCCTGCAGGTCGTGGACCCCGTAGGCGAGGATGCCGGCGGCCACGAAGACCAGCAGGACGCCGGTGACGGTGAAGAACTTGCCGAGGTTGAGCTTCACGGCGCCGCGGTAGATCAGGTAGGCGAGGACGACCGCCACCGCGATGCCGAGCAGGAACCCGATCAGCGGGCCGGTGGTCTCGCCCGCCGCCTGGGCCGCGGCGAAGAAGAAGACGGCCGTCTCGAGCCCCTCGCGCCCGACCGCCAGCGCGGCCATGACGACGACCGCCACCGAGCCCATCGCGATCGCCTTCTCCAGGCCGCCCTCGAGCTCGGTGGCGATGGTGCGGCCCACGCGGCGCATCCAGAAGATCATCCAGGTGACGAAGCCGACGGCGACGATCGACAGGGAGCCGCCGAGCGCCTCCTGCGCCTCGAAGGTCAGGGCCTGCTGCGACAGGGTCAGCGCCAGGGTCACGCCGACGCTGACGGCGATCGCGAGGCCGACCCCCAGCCACACCCGGGGCAGCTCGCGCCGCCGGTCGGTGCGGACCAGGAACGCCACGAGGATGCTGACGACGAGGGAGGCCTCGAGGCCCTCGCGCAGCCCGATCAGGGCGTTGCCCAGCATGGCGTCCTCTCAGCCGGAATTCAGGTGACCCTCACCTTGCGTGAGGTGAGGCTAGCCTGACGCTGTCGACGGAGGGAAGGGACGGACGGCCCGACCTGGTGTGATCACGGTCGGTGAACGAAAAGTCCGTTTCGCGACGTTCTCAGGTGCCGGGCGGCGCGTCCCAGTGCCGCCGCCAGGCGTCGGCATCGAGTGCGGCGGGGTCCTCCCCGGCGGCGCGGGCCGCGTCCTCGGCGGCCCGGACCCGCCGCGCCAGCTCCGCGGCCGCGGCGCGCAGGTCGCCCTCGGGGTCGCCGGTGGCCGACGCGGCGGTGTCGGCGACGTCGGCGAAGAGCCGGTCGTCCGACGCGCCCGCGAGCAGGTCGTCGGGCACGCCGGCCCGGCGCGCCCGCGACAGGTACTTGGCGACGAGCGCGGCGGCGGGCTGCGCGGTCGCGACACCGTCGAGCGCCGACGCCCGCCGCTTCTCGACCGCCTTGAGCTCCTCCCAGCGGACCTGCTGCTCATCGGCCCCGGTGATCGTCTCGCCGTCGCCGAAGACGTGCGGGTGGCGGCTCACGAGCTTGGCCACCAGCTCCCCCGCGACGGCGTCGATCCCGAACGGGTCGGCGGCGTCCTCCTGGGCGATCCGGGCGTGGAAGAGCACCTGGAGCAGAACGTCGCCGAGCTCCTCGCGCACGGCGTCCCGGTCGCCGGCGGCGACCGCGTCGTAGAGCTCGTAGGTCTCCTCGACGAGGTAGCGCAGCAGCGAGTCCGGCGTCTGGGCGGCGTCCCACGGGCACCCGCCCGGCGAGCGCAGCCGGTCCATGACGCGCACCGCCTCGAGCAGCTCGGTCCCCGGCGGCGCGCCGGCGTGCCCGGGCACCAGCTCGACGACGGCGCCGTCGACGCTCGGCGTCCCGGGGCCCACGGCTCCCAGGTCGCGCGCGAAGGCCGCCGCGACGGCCTCGGGGAGGTCCGGGTGCAGCCGGACCTGGTCGGCGGCGGCGACGGTGCGCACCGCCCCGGCGGGCAGGACCGCGCCGAGGCGCGGGTCGACGGTGATGCGCTCGGTCACGGGGTCTGGCTGCGCACCGGGGTGATGACGCCCGCGGCCGCCGGGTTCTCGACGACGTCGAGCTGGGTCGGGTCCCACGCGCCGTAGCGGGGGCTGACCGTCACCCCGAGCTCGAGCGCGAGCGGCTGGAGCTGGCGCAGCCCGAACCCGAACATCGTGTTCTCGTCGACCGCGGCCGCCGCCGTCACGCCCGGTCCGGGCGGCGCGGCGTCGAGGTTGCGCCGGCTGACGTGGATGACGGTCCACGGGCCCTGCGCCGGGTCCTGGCCGCTCGACTGGGAGCCCCCGCCCGGCGTGATCGACACGGTGCCCGCGGGGAGCCCGAACAGCACCGACGACGCCGACGACTGCAGGCCCGCGCCCTGGTCCTGGCCCGGGCGCACCGTCACCCCGCTCGCACCCTGCCCCCCGGACGCGGCGGCGAACAGGCGCGGCGCCTGCGACGGGTCGGCGGCGACCTGCCGGGCGAGCGCCTCGGCCGACGCGCGGTCCGGCACCGCCGTGAAGTCGATGGTGACCTGGAGCCGGTCGAACACCCGCCGGCCGATCTCGCCGGCGGCGATCTGGTCGCCGACGAGCTGGCGGATCGTCGCCGGGTCGAACCCGCTGCCGGCGGCCGCGGCCTCCGCCCCACCGGCCCGTGCCAGCGCGGCGTCCACCTGCTGGGGCGTCACCAAGATGCCGTCGCGGCGCGACTGCTCGGCGATCAGCTCGTGGAGGACCCGCACCGTCACCAGCCGCCGCGACTCCTGCGCGAGCAGCTGCGGCGGGATCGGCGCCCCCGGGGCGACGCCCTGCGCGGCGCCCTGCTGGTCGACCGCGACCCGCAGATCGGGCACCGCGGTCCGCAGCCCGGACTGGATCTGGTCGACGGTGATCACCTGGTCGCCGACGATCGCCGCCGCCCCGACCTGGCTCGGGCCCGTGCCGCACCCGGCGAGCGCTCCCAGACCCAGGAGACCCACCACGACCGACGCGACCAGCGGCAACAGGCGACGCACGGCGTCACCTTCTCACCCGCCCGGCCCACGCCCGCAGGCCGCCCTGGCCGACGCACGGTCCCGTGCGCCGCCGCCCGCGCGGCGACCTCAGCCCGCCGCCACCGGCGCCGGGAAGAGCTGGGTGAACAGCTGCTCGCACCACGCCAGGAGAGCGAGGTCGCGCAGGGGCGGGGCGCCCATGCGCACCGGCCCCTTGCCGTCCGCCCCCTCGACGGGCCGGGGCAGCGACAGGGTGCGCGAGGCCGCCTTGTACTGCGCCCGCGGGTGCAGGCGCTTGACCCGCATCTGCGCCGACTCGGGCAGGTCGACCGGCGCGAGACGGATCTGGTTGCCCTGCCCCGCGACCTCGGTGATCCCGTGCCGCCGGCACGCCTGGCGGAACGCCGCGACGGCCAGGAGGTTGGTGACGGGCGTCGGCGGCTCGCCGTAGCGGTCGACCAGCTCCTCGCGCACCGCGTCGAGCGCGTCCGCGTCCGCGGCCTCGGCGATCTTGCGGTAGACGTCGAGGCGCAGGCGCTCGGTGTCGACGTAGTCGTGCGGCACGTGGGCGTCGATCGGGAGGTCGACGCGCACCTCCGCGAGCGGCTCCTCGCCGCCGTCGACGTCGGTGTGCGCCTTGAACGCCTCGACGGCCTCGCCGACGAGGCGGACGTAGAGGTCGAAGCCGACGCCCGCGATGTGGCCGGACTGCTCGGCGCCGAGGATGTTGCCCGCGCCGCGGATCTCGAGGTCCTTCATCGCCACGGCCGTGCCCGCCCCGAGCTCGGAGTGCTGGGCGACGGTGGCGAGGCGGTCGTGCGCGGTCTCGGTGAGCGGCTGGTCGGCCGGGTAGAGGAAGTACGCGTACCCCCGCTCGCGGCCACGACCCACGCGCCCGCGCAGCTGGTGGAGCTGGGAGAGCCCGAGGGTGTCGGCGCGCTCGACGATCAGGGTGTTGGCGTTGGAGATGTCCAGGCCGTTCTCGACGATCGTCGTGCACACCAGGACGTCGTGCTCACGCTCCCAGAACTCGTTGACGGTGCGCTCGAGGCGCTCCTCGGCCATCTGCCCGTGGGCGGTGGCGATGCGCGCCTCGGGCACGAGCCTGCGCAGCTTCGCGGCCGCGTCGTCGATCGACTGCACGCGGTTGTGGATGTAGAAGACCTGGCCGTCGCGCAGCAGCTCGCGCCGCACGGCCGCGGCGACCTGCTTCTCGTCGTAGGCGCCGACATAGGTCAGCGTCGGGTGCCGCTCCTCGGGCGGGGTGAGGATCGTCGACATCTCGCGGATGCCGGCCAGGCTCATCTCCAGGGTGCGCGGGATGGGCGTCGCCGACATCGACAGCACGTCGACGTGCGCGCGCAGCCCCGTGATGTGCTCCTTGGCCTCGACGCCGAAGCGCTGCTCCTCGTCGATGACCACCAGGCCGAGGTCCTTCCAGGACACGCCGGTCTGCAGCAGGCGATGGGTACCGACGACGATGTCGACGCTGCCGTCGGCGAGGCCGCGGACCGTCGCGTCGGCCTCCTTGCCCGGGGTGAAGCGCGAGAGCCCCTTCACCGTGATCGGGAAGTTGCGCATCCGGTCGGTGAACGTCTGCAGGTGCTGCTGGGCGAGCAGCGTGGTCGGCACCAGTACCGCGACCTGCTTGCCGTCCTGCACGGCCTTGAACGCCGCCCGCACCGCGATCTCGGTCTTGCCGTAGCCGACGTCGCCGGAGATCACGCGGTCCATCGGGACCGCCTTCTCCATGTCGGCCTTGACCTCGTCGATCGCCGACGCCTGGTCGGGCGTCTCGGTGAACGGGAACGCGTCCTCCATCTCCCGCTGCCACGGGGTGTCGAGCGCGAAGGCGTGACCGGGCGCCGCCTGCCGCGCGGCGTAGAGCTGCACCAGCGAGGCCGCGATGTCGCGCACGGCCTTGCGCGCCTTCGACTTGGTCTTCGACCAGTCCGACCCGCCCAGCTTGTTCAGCGTCGGCAGCTCGCCGCCGACGTAGCGGCTGACCTGGTCGAGCTGGTCGGTGGGGACGAACAGCCGGTCGCTGGCCTGCCCGCGCTTCGAGCTCGCGTACTCGAGCACCAGGTACTCGCGCGTGGTGCGCGCCGGGCCGGTGCCGGTGGTCCGCTGCGTCATCTCGACGAACTTGCCGATGCCGTGCTGCGCGTGGACCACGTAGTCGCCGGGCTGCAGCGTCAGGGGGTCGACCGCGTTGCGCCGCTTGACCGGGGCGCGCTTGACGGTGCCCTCGGTGCCCGGGCGGGTGCCGGTGAGGTCGGCCTCGGTGACGATCACCAGGGACGTCGAGCCTGCGGTGACGCCGTCGGCGAGCGAGCCGCGCGTGATCGTGACGACGCCCGGCTCCGGCGCCGCGAGCAGGCCCTCGTCGGCGAGCTGCACCGGGACCTCGTGCTCGCGCAGCTGCTCGGCCGCGCGCTGGGCGGTGCCCGCGGCCGGCACGACGAGGACGCCGACGCCGCCGGCCGCGGCGAGCGCGCGCAGGTCGGCCGCCGCGCGGGGGATGTCGCCGCGGTAGGACTCGACCGCGGTGAACCCGGGCCGGATCACCCGCGCCCCGTCCCGGGTGTGGGAGTCGTCCTCCACGTCCGGGTCGGTCGCCAGCGACGACAGGGTCCACCAGGGTCGCCCCGCCTTGGCCGCGACGGCGCGCACGTCGCCGAGGTCGCGGTAGGCCGAGGCGCCGAGGTCGATGGGGGCGCGCCCGTCGGTGCCGTCGGCGGCGGCGAGCCAGGAGGCCTCGAGGAACTCCTGGCCGGTGCGCACGAGGTCCGCGGCCCGGGTGAGCACCCGCTCGGGGTGGCAGATCAGCACGTGCCCGCCGGAGGGCAGCAGCTCGGGCAGCAGCTCCAGCTCCGCGGCCTCGCCCTCCCCGTCGAGCAGTGCGGGGATCAGCGACTCCATGCCCTCGGTGGGCACGCCCTCGGAGACCCGGGTGAGCAGCTCGCCGAGCGCCTTGTCGCCGGTGTGCTCGGCGGCGAGCTCGGCGGCCCGGGCGCGCACGCGCCGGGTGAGCAGCAGCTCGCGGCACGGCGGGGCGACGACCTCGGCGGGCCGGGCGTCGGGGCCGTCGCCGGGCAGCGAGCGCTGGTCGGCGACGGAGAAGCAGCGCAGCTCGGAGACCTCGTCGCCCCAGAACTCGACGCGCACCGGCGCGGCGGCCGTGGGCGGGAAGAGGTCGACGATGCCGCCGCGCACCGCGAACTCCCCGCGCTTCTCGACCATCTCCACGCGCGCGTACGCGAGGTCGACCAGCCGCTCGGTGAGCGCCTCGAGCTCGTACTCGGTGCCCTCGATCAGACGCACCGGCTCGAGGTCGCCCAGGCCGGGCACGACGGGCTGGATGAGGCTCCGCGTGGCCGTGACGACCACGCGCAGCGGCGTGTCCGGGGTGTCGTCGGCCTCGGGGTGGGCCAGCCGGCGCAGCACCGCGACCCGCCGCCCGACGGTGTCCGCGCGCGGGGAGAGCCGCTCGTGGGGCAGCGTCTCCCAGCTCGGCAGGTAGGCGACGGCCTCGGCGGTGAGCAGCTCGCCGATCGCTCCGGCCAGCTCCTCGGCCTCGCGCTCGGTGGCGGTGACGACGAGGACAGGGGCACCCGCGCCGCCGGCCTCGTCGGCAGGGTCGCCGGGCTCCGCCGCGAGCGCGGCGGCGAGGAACGGCCGCAGACCCGTGGGCCCCTCGACCGCGGCGTCGCGGCCGGCGGCCGTGACCACCTCGCGCAGGCCCGGGTCGGCGAGCACCGACGGGAGGAGATCACCGAGAGGAGCGGCGGACGGGGCGGAGTGCGGCACGACAGCAGGCGCGGCGGGCGACAACGCGGAGGGACCCTTCGACGGACCGTCGGGCACGCCGGGAGGAGCGGGCGCACCGGGGATGACTCCAGGATACGTGCGCACCCCGACAGCGGACGTCGGGCACCGGGATGACGCGGACCACCCGGGGCACCGGGGGCCGCCGGGAGCCGAGCGCGCGGGGGGTGGAGGCGCCGGCGCCCCGCCACCGGCGACCTCCGGCCCCGCGGCGTCCGTGCGTGCCCCCCGGAATCGCACGGGCGCCCCGACGCCGTGGAAAAAGTACCGTGCGGTCCGTTCGCGGACAACTTCACGGTCGGTTCACTCCGGGGCCCGTCGCCCGGGCACCGCGGGTTCGGCGGCGATCACGGCCGGTGACCTGCGACGGGGTCCCACCGGGACCGGACGCGGCACCCGGCATCATCGTCCCCCGTGACCCCGAGCCGACCGAGCCGTCAGCCCCGACCGAGCCCGGCACGCGCCCTGCTGGCCCTCGCGGCGCTGCTGACGCTGGCCCTCACCGCGTGCGGTGAGCGCACCGAGGGAACATCCGCCGCCCCGAGCAACGGGGCCGGTGCCGGTGGGAGCCCCCGCGCCGCCACCCCCGCCCCCACGACCACCGCCCCGTCCGGCACCGGGCTGCGCGTGGAGACCGTCGCCGCGGGCTTCGACCACCCGTGGGACATCGCGTTCATCGGCGGCGACCGCTTCCTCGTGACCCAGCGCGACGGCACGTTGTCGCTGGTCACGGGTCTCGGACCGGGTGCGCGGGTCGCGCCCGTCGCGGCCGATCTCGGCGACGTCTACGCCCGCGGCGAGGGCGGCCTGCTGGGCATCGCCGCCGCGCCGGACGTCGCGACGTCCGGGACGTTCGTGACGTGCCAGGACCACCAGGAGGGCGGCCGACCGGTCGACATCCGCCTCGTGACCTGGCGCCTGTCCCCCGACGGCACGCGCGCCGACCGTGTGCGCGACCCGCTCGTGGGCGGCCTCCCGATCAACCCGTCGGGCCGACACTCGGGCTGCCGGCCGACCTTCGACCAGGACGGGATGCTGCTCGTCGGCACCGGCGACACCGCGCGGGCCACGATCGCCCAGGACCGCGGTTCCCTCGGCGGCAAGGTCCTGCGGATCGACCCGGCCACGGGCGGGCCCGCGCCGGGCAACCCGTTCGCCGCGTCGGGCAGCGCCGCGGAGCGGCTCATCGTCGGCTACGGCCACCGCAACGTGCAGGGCGTGGCCGTCCAGCCCGGGACGGGGCGCGCGTGGAGCGCCGAGCACGGGCCCGACGTCGACGACGAGATCAACGTCGTCGTGCCCGGCCGCAACTACGGGTGGGATCCCGCCCAGGGCGGCGAGAACCCCGGCGGCTACGACGAGTCGGTGCCCATGACCGACCTCGACCGCTACCCGGACGCGGTCCCGGCCGCCTGGAGCTCCGGCGACCCGACCGAGGCGATCAGCGGCCTGGCCTTCCTCGACGGCCCCGCCTGGGGTGACATGGCCGGGATGCTCGCCGTGAGCGCGCTCAAGGGCGAGAAGCTCTACCTCATGCGTCCCGGCACCGGCGCCGACGAGAACCGCATCGTCGAGGTCCGCGTCCCGCCCGAGCTCGACGGCGCGTTCGGGCGTCTGCGCGGCGCGCGCCTCGGGCCCGACGGCGCCCTGTACCTGACCAGCGACACCGGGTCCGACGACGTCATCCTGCGCGTGACGCGGGCGTGACCGACCGGTCCGGTCCCGAGCGGCCCCCGCACGGCGGTCGCCCGGGTCCCCCGCGGGGGCCCGCCGGACCGCCGCCAGGCTCCTCGTCCGGACCACCGCCCGGATCACCTCAGGGACCGCCGCGCCGACCGCCGCACGGACCCACCCCGGGACCGGGCCACGGGTCCGGCCGCCCCGGGGGTCCCGGTCCTCCCGTCCCGCCCGGTCGCCCGGCACCGGCCGGGACGCCGCGCCGGGCACCCGAACCGGGTGGTCGCGGGCCGCACCACGGTCCCGACGGGCGCTGGAGCCTGCCCGGTCCGACCCAGGCCCTGCCCCGGGCCCCGCAGGAGCCGGCGCCCGCGCTCGGTGGCGCCCCGCCGCGCGACCGGCCGCCGCGGCCCCGCGGGCGGCTGCGGTCCCTCCGCACCCTCCGCGCCCCCGGCCCCGGCGCCCTCGGTGCCGCGCTGGTGCTGGGGCTCGGCGCCGCGGTCGTCACGTTCTCCGACCGGCTCGGCATCGACGACCGGACGCCGTTCGTCCAGACGATCGCGTTCCGCCCGCAGCTCGCGGCCGGTCTCGTCGTCCTGGCGGTGCTGATCGGGGTGCTCGCCCGGCACGCGTGGCCGACCGCGGTGGCGCTCGGGCTCGTCGGCGTCGTCGGGCTGGGCATCGTCGCGCCGCGGGCGGTGGGGTCCGCCGAGGCCGGGGCGACGGGCGGGCCCGAGCTCACCGTCCTCACCGCCAGCGCCTACGTCAGCCGGGCGGACCCGGAGGCCCTCGCCGCGCTCATCCGCACGCGCACGCCCGACGTCGTCGTGCTGCCCGAGGCCCGCGGCACGCTGCGCAACCGCCTGCAGCAGGCGCTGGTCGACGAGTCGGGCGGAGACCAGGGCGTCAGCGGCTACCGCGCCTTCGCCGCCGACGCGCCGAGCGACGACAGCGCCATGACCGTCTTCGTGCGCCGCAGTCTCGGGCGCCCGACGGCCACGCCGAACCGCGACACCGAGTTCCCGTCGCTCATCGTCGACCTGCCCGACGTCGACGGCCGGGCGGTACGTCTGGTCGCCACGCACCCGCAGTCACCCAAGCCGGGCGACACCTACGCGTGGAGCCGCGACGTCGCCGCCCTGTCGCGCTGGTGCACGGGCGACCGGCCGACGGTGGTGGCCGGGGACCTCAACGCCACCCTCGACCACGCCGAGCTGCGCGACGCCACCACGGGGTGCACGGACGCGGCGAGCGACGTCGGGGAGGGCCTCACGGGGACCTGGCCGTCCGCGCTGCCCACGGTGTTCGGGGCGCAGATCGACCACGTGCTGGTCTCGGGGGGACCGCAGGCCCGCGACGTCGAGGTCGTCGACGTCGCGGGCAGCGACCACCGCGGGGTCCTCGCCCGCGTCGGGCTGGGCTGACCCGGGACCGGTCGCGCGGACCGGCCCCGGGCGCCGGGTCAGTGCTGCCGCATCCTCGGGTCCGGCACGCGCGGCGCGCTGATGGTGCGGCGCGGGTACGCCACCGCGCCGACGCCCGGCCTGCGGGCGGGCGGGTCCACGCGGCGCTGGGCCGGCATGCCCGGTGCGTGCTCGTCCTCGAGCCCCCGCTGCCACGCCTCCTCGAGCGCCGACCGCGCGCCGTCGCGCACCGTGCCGAGCATCTCGTGCATCGACACCGCGAGCGGGCGTGGGACCAGCGGCGAGTCCGCCAGCCGCACCAGCGGCCCGAGCCGCGCCACCGCGTCCTGGAACATCGCCGAGGCCGCCACCGGGCCGTCGGGTGGCTGGGCGACGATCCGGTCGCCCAGGGCCGCCTGCCACTGGCGGACCCGGTCGGCGAACGCCGCCGAGAGCCGCTCGAGCAGCCGCGCCTCCACGTAGGAGCCGAAGCCCCCGCGGACCGGTCCAAGCCCCTCGGTCGGCGGGTCCTCGCCCCGCCGGAAGGCCTCCAGCCAACTGACCCAGGCGGCGTATCCGCCGCGTGCCGGTGCGCTCACCGGTGTCCTCCCCGGCATCGCCCCTGCTGGGGGTGTGTCGTCCTCACGTCAACCGCCTTCTCACTGCCGGTCGTGCCCGGGGTGTCCGGACGAGCCGGTCGTGGCGTCGGGCGCGCCCCTGCGCCCAGGTACGGCCCGGAAGTCGCTCGGGGGACGACGGGTGTTTCGCGATTCGTCCAGATCCTTTCATGTTCGCCCGCCTGGCCCAGTGGCGTCACTCGACCCGGCACCTCGCCTGGACCCGGACGAGGGCGCGCACCGGCACGAGCCGCACGTTCGGCAGGCACCGAGGCCTCGCGGCGGTGCGCAGCGTGCCGCTCGCGCCGGCGGGGCCGGTGGGGCCGATGGGATCAATGGCGCCGGGACGGTCGAGAACGCGCGCGGGTTCGGCAGCGAGGGCGTCCCCCACTGCGTGGGGCGCACCGGAGGACGCCCTCGCTCCGCTCCGGCGTGCTGATCCGGCTCAGGCGCGGATGACGAGGGTCTTCGCGGCCATGTCGCCGACCCGCTGGTGGCGCTCCGAGGTCGACATGACGATCAGTCCCACGATGCCGGCGACGAGCCCGTCGACGATGAACAGCAACCAGCGAACCACGCACTGGCCGAGGCTCGGGACGCCGCCGTCCTCCTCGCGCACGATGCGGAGGTTCAGCCAGCCCATGGCCGGCGTCTGGCCCTGGTGGGTCGACGGCCAGTAGGCGTGGACGACGAACGCCGAGGCGAGCGCGACGACGAAGACGAGCAGGTAGCCGACGAGGATGACCGCGGCGAGGCCGGACTCGCTGCCCGCCGAGGCGCCGGCGATCGCGCCCACGACGAAGACCAGGATGATCGTCGGCACCGCCGACAGCAGCCCGTCGAGGATGTACTGCCCGACGCGGGAGCCGACGACGTCGGTCGGGTCGCCCGCGCCGCCGTAGCCGGGAGCGCCGTACCCGGGCTGGCCGTAGGCCGGCTGGCCGTACTGCTGGCCGTACGCGGGCGGCTGCCCGTACCCCGCCTGGCCCGGCTGCCCGTACTGCTGCCCGTAGCCGGGCTGGCCGTACGGCTGTCCGTACTGCTGGCCGGGCTGCTGGCCGTATCCCGGTTGCCCGTACCCCGGCTGTTCCGGCTGACCGTACGGCTGCCCGTACCCCGGCTGGCCGGGCTGCTGCCCGTACGCCGGCTGGCCGTACTGCTGGCCGTGGTCCTGCTGGCCGTACTGCTGGCCGTACTGGCCGTAGCCCTGCTGTCCCGGCGCGCCGTAGGGCTGTCCGGCCTGGGACGGATCGTGGCCGCCCTGGGCGTCCGCGCCGGACGCCGCCTCACCGAATCCGGACTGCTGCCGATACCCACCCGGGGGCGGACCGAATCCCGATTGCTGCTGGTAACCGTCGGGGTTGCTCACGCTCTGTACTCCTGCGGTCGTCGACGAGGGCGTTCCGCACCCCGATGGCTGCTGTCCGTGACACCCGACCGGACCACGAGCGAGGTCCGAGCCGGTCGGTCGACCGGCCGGGTCGGATCTCCCCCCGACCCACTGGGCTCATGGGGCGGCAGCATGCCACCGCGCGGTCACCGAGGGCACTACCGAGCGGGCCGATCAGGGCACTCCCTCACCCGCACGGTCGGTCCGAGGGGTTCACGCAGCGACGTTGGATCGACGTCACTCCATTGCCCACACCGGCTCGCCCGCCCGGAGCATGACACCCGAGGCCCGGCGCGCGTTAGGTGTAGGTCAGGTCACGACACAGCAACAACCCGGGAGGAGGTCACGATGGCCATCCCGCCCCGCCCCGCCGCCTTCGCCGCGGCGGGTGCCCCCGGCACGGTCGCCGCCGTGCCCGCCCCACGGTCGGCGCCCCGGTCGCCGGAGGCTCCGTCGGCGGTCGCCGACCGGGAGGTCACCCCGGTCGCAGAGACCGCAGAGACCGCCGAGACCGCCGAGGACGTTGCCGGCCTCGCCTGGATCGTCCGCGAGGTCACCCACGTCCCCGGCGTGCTGCGCCTGCGGCACGGCCGCCTCAGTTTCGAGTCGACCCGCCGGGTCGTGTTCGACGGCACGCCGGACGAGCTCGGCCTCGACCTCGGCCGGTCGCCGCGCGCGGGACTGCACGTGACGGCCGGGCAGGAGCGCCTGCGCGTGTGCGTGGTGCGTCCGGCCGGCGCCGTCGCCCCGTGCCGGGAGCTGGTCGACCGCGCCGCCGACGGACGACCGGCCACCGACGGCGAGGCCGACGCCTGGTCGGTGTGGCGTCCGCTGCTGACGTCGGCACCGAGCGCGACGCGGGCCCGCACCCGCGTGCGCCGCGCCTTCTCCCTGCCGCGGTCGGCCGACCACCCCTGCTCGCCCTGACCGGCGACGAGCCTGCCTGATCAGCGCCCGGCGCGCGGCGTGGAGGGCGCGCGGACCGCGGGCACGCCGGAGGGCTCGGACCCGTCCGCGGTCGGGTCGTAGCGGACGTCGTAGGCCTCGTCGCCGGCGCCGTCGTCGTGGACGTCCCGGTGGTCGCGGTCGTCCCGGACGTCGTCCGCCCGGCCGTCGTCGTGGTCGTCACGGGCGGGAGGACCCGGCGGGTGCCCGGTCCCGTTCCCGGCCGGCTCGGGGCCGCGGAGCGGCGGCAGGTGGGCGGGCGGACCCGGGACCGCCGACCCCGGCGGCGGAGCGGACGGCGGGACCGGCGGCCCCGCTGTCCCCGGCATCGTCCCGTCCGGCATGCCGTGCCGTCCTGTCCAGCCTCCGGTCGGCCCGGTGACGCCGCGGGGCGGCACCGCGGGTGGCGAGAGGGCACCGGAGGCAGCGGCCGGGGCTCCCGGCGGCACGGAGCCCTCGCGCAGCGGCGCGGCGCCGGACGGGACGGGACCGCCGGCGACTGCGGGCCGAGGCCCGGAGGGCGAACCGGAGGGCGAGCCGGGGGGCGAGCCGGGGGGCGGCATGCCTGGCGGCCTGACCATCGGTGGCGGGGGCGGGCCTCCCGCCGGCGGGCCCGCAGGGCCGGGCGGCCGCGGCGCGCCGAACGAGCCGGGCGGGCCGGGCGGGCCTGCGGGGCGCGGCGGCGGCCGCCGTCCGGGCCACGGGACGGCGGCACCGATCGCGTCGACGAGGGGCCGCACGGCGGCGTGGATGCGGCGCGCGGCCTCGGCGTGCTCCTCGACGCCGCCCTGGATGGGGTCGGGGATCGCGTCGTCCTCGGGATCGACCGGCGCTCCCTGCCCGCGCTCGGCGAGCGCCGCGGCGACGAGAGCGTGCGCGCGCTCGCGCGGGTCGGGGGGCAGGGCGGCGTGGTCGGCGGGGTCCACGCCCTCGAGCAGCCGGGCGAACTCCCGCATCGTGAACGTGCTCCGCAGCGCGCGGGGCTCGAGCTCGAGGACCGCCGAGCGGTGCGAGCGGCTCACGGTCAGCACGAGGTCGGCCAGCTCGACGTCCCGCGCCGGCAGCTGGCGGGCACGGAAGGCGGCCACGTCGGGATGCGTGGCGAGCGGCCCGAGCTGGGCGCGCGACATCGGGTGCATCTCCGCGCCCACGACCGCACCGGTGCCGCCGCTGGCCACGTCGAACCACGACGCCCAGCGCGGGCCGAGGCGCATGTCGAGCAGAGCGCGTGTGTGGAAGCGGGCGAACGGCGACCGGCAGAGGTTGCCCGTGCACACGAACAGGAGGCGGAAACGACGCGGCGCACCGTCTCCCCGACCGTCCATACCGCCGATCGTCGCAGTCCCCGGGCCGGCGCGCGAGCCGTCGACTCGGTTGACCTGCCCGTTCACCCCACGGAGGCGGGTGCGGGCAGCGCGGCGGCCTAGAGGCCGTGGCGGTCGAACGACTCCAGGTCCAGCACCATCCGGGCCACCCGCAGGGACGTGACGACGGCGTCGACCTCCACCGCCGACGCCGCGCGGCCGTCCGCGTCGAGGCGCTCCAGGACCGCCTCCGCCGACGCGAGCAGCGTGCCCGCGACGGCGGCCGCACCGGCGAGCGTCTCCGCGTCGACGCGCTCCTGGGAGGACCAGCCCGCGTCGGGGACCCCCGCGGCCGACAGCTCGAGGACGCGCACCAGGGCACGACGCTCCGGGGCCTCGGGGCTCTCCTCGGTCTCCGCGACCGCGGCGTGGAGATCCTCGAGCGAGCTCACGAGGTCCTTCGCGGGCTTCGCCGAACCGCCCGCGAAGGCGGCCGGCGGGACCACGCCCTCGGGGCTGCGGGGTTCCGGGATCACCGTCCTCTCCGGCTCGAGCCGGGAGCGTGCCTCGCGCATCCGGGCCGTCAAGCGCCCTCCGTGGGGCGGCTCGCGGCGCTCGCCCGGCGCGGCGGCCGGTGCGACGGGAGTCGCCGGAGCGGCGGGTGCCTCGACGGCGTCCGGCACGGTCTCGGAGCGGGTCTGTGCCGGCACGGCGATGACCGCGTCCGCGTTCTCGGCACTCTCGACGGCGGTCATGGTCGTGTCATCACTCGTCTCGGCGGCCTCGTCGGCCTGATCGCCCGCGTCGGCCTCGGCGGCCGGCTCGGTGGTGGTCTCGCCCGCGGACCCGGTGGTCGACCCGCTCCGGGGTGGGTCGGTGCCCTCCGGGGTGGTGGTGGCGTCCGTCGCGGTGTCGGTGGTGTCGGTGGCGTCGGTGGTGGTGTCGGGCACGGCGACGGGACCGGGGCCGGACCGGGGCTCGGGCACCCGGTCGTCGGCCGCGGGAGTCGCGGGTGTCGCGGCGTCGCTCGACAACGGCGCTCCTTCACGGGCGGGGGCGTGTCGCCGCCGGGTTCGCCGAGGGCGTCTGAACGGCGACACTGGGTCACCCGGGGGATCGTCGCGACCAGCCTGACGCGTTGCGGACGGCGCACGGAACAGCCCGTTCGGGGGATCTACTTCACCCGTGGGGCCGCTGGTCAGCACGAACAGGCGCCGATGGGCTCCCCCGATTGCGCCGTCCGGACGCCGGGGTCGTCCCGGCGTCAGCGGCCGTCCCGATGACGGTGGGGCACGGCGACCGGCCCGACCGGCGCGACTCGCGGCCGACGGGGCCCGGACGGCACCCCGGCCGAGGTCCGGGCCATGAGGGCCCGGCGCGTCTCCTGGGCCGAGCTGCCGCGGAAGCGGCTCATGATGACGACGCCCGCCACGGCCAGCCCGTTGATCGTCCCGAGGCCGAGCATCCCGACCTCGAGCATCTGCTCCTCGTCGAAGGAGGACCCGGGGTCGGGGGCGTCCAGCGCGCCGCCGTAGGGCGCCGGGGCCGGGACGGGGTCGGCGGCCAGCGCCGCCGGCGCACCCGCCAGCAGCGCGCCGGTCACCAGCGCCCCCGCCGCCAGCGTTCGCACGAGCCCCGGCACGAGAGCCCGATGCCGCACCGACACGCCCGCTCGCCCCATGTGCCCGCCCCGTCCGTCCGGTGTGCCGTCGGACACTCATCGAGCAGGCCGACCGGGGTCGTTACCGCCGCGAGGCCCCGTCGTGACGACACGCGGACATCGTGACCTCACCGTGACCTGAGTCACCCGGAACGTGCCGATCCGTCCGCCTCCGCGGCTCGGCGCCCCGTCGGGTGACATCCCCGCCGCGCCGCGTCCACCCTGACGCCGATCCCGCGCCGGAGCCCCCTAGGGTGCCGCCGTGGGTGACTACCAGCTCGTGGCCGTGGGCACGGACGGGTCGACCTCGGCCACCTCCGCGGTGACCCGGGCCGCACAGATCGCCGCCGACGCCGGCGCCAAGCTCCTCATCGTGTGCGCCTACGAACGCGCACGCGGCTCCGGTGCCCGTGATCAGGCCGAGGCGGAACGCGCGCTCGGCGACGAGGCGTACAAGATCATCGGCTCCAACCCCGCCGAGGAGACGCTGCGCGACGCGCGCGACGTCGCCCGGCGGGCCGGCGCCGAGAAGGTCGACACGGTCGCCGTCGAGGGCGAGCCGGTCCACGCGATCTGCGACAAAGTCGAGCTGCACCACGCCGATCTCGTCGTGGTCGGCAACAAGGGCCTCGCCAGCTTCGCGGGCCGCCTGCTCGGGTCGGTCCCCGCCGAGGTCTCGCGCCGCTCGCCGACCGACGTGCTGATCGTCCACACGACCTGACGGCCCGCGCCGCGCCTACCGGGCCGAGACCGGCTCCGCCTCCGCCAGCGACGCGGCGGCCGGGACCTGCTCGGTGAGGTCGGCGCGGCGCGGCGCGGGGGTCGCGGCCGTGGGCGGGGTCGCCCACGTGCCGGGCACGGAGCAGTAGGGCGCGGCGCCGTGGCGGCCCAGCACGGCGCCGAGGTCGGCGTCCCCGAGCACGTCGGCGAGCGCGTGCTCGAACGAGCGCCGCATCCCGCGGTCGCGCGGCCGGGCCAGCGCCTCGGCCAGGCGGCGGGTCAGGCGCTCCGACGCGGCCAGGAACGGCGTGAGCGACAGCCGCCCGCGCCCGAGCTCGCGGCGGCAGCGGCCGGCCACCGTGTCCCCCTCCCCCACGACGCACACCTCGACGTCGACGTCGCCCGCCTCGAGCACCGCACCGGTGCCGTCCGGGGCGGGCTGCGACATCGCGGCGCGGAAGACGGCGTTGGTGACGCGGTCGGACGGCTCGCGCACCAGCGCGGCGAGCAGGTTCCAGCCGCCGCGGCTCTCGAGCACGTCGCGCAGGCCGCGCACGTCGACGGTCAGGCGGCGCACCCGCACCCGGCCGTCGCCGCCCGCGGCGCCGTCGGCCCCGGCGGCCCCGTCGCCGCCCGCCAGCGCGAGCAGCTGCTCGACCGAGTCCGGACGCACGTCCTCGTCGACGACGACGTGCAGCCGCGGCACCGACGGGCTGCCCGGGACCTGGGGGTCGATCCCACAGACGGACACCTCGGGCGCCGGCGGGCGGACCGGCTCTCGGGCGGGGGTGTCCAGGTACTCCATCCCGGCCATCACGTCGGGTGCCGGCACGTCGCGGCGAACGGTGCCGGGAGCGGGGGCGGTGGGGGGCGTGGCGGCGGTGGTGGTGGGTCGACGACGGATGAACGGGATGCGCACGGGCTCTCCGCTCCCTCGGATCGGGAACCGCCCACGATGCCAGAGGAAGGTGACCCCCGCCACGTCGACCGATTCAGCGATCCGGGCCACCCGGACGGCTCAGCCGACCCGCTCCGTGCCGGAGCCGTCGAGGATCCGCTTGAGGTCGGCGAGGGTCTGCTCGAGGCCGGCGCGGATCGCCGGGCCGTCGGCGCGCTCGGTGTGCAGCGTGACGGTCACGCGCGAGTGCTCGTCGCCGATCCCCGTCACGAACAGCTCGCCGTGGTAGCCGCTGGAGCGTTCGGCACCCCAGCGCAGGCTCTTGGCGTCCTGGTCGGCGCGCATCCAGGCGGTGCCCTCGTACCGCTCGCCCTCGACGTTCGCGACCACCGCGACGTCCTCCGGGCCCGTGCTCCATGCCTTCTCGAGGCCGCTGAAGTACTCGGGGAGGTGCGAGACGTCGGAGAGGTAGGCGAAGACGTCCTCGGGCGGGCGCCGGACGTCGGTCGTGTGCTCGTAGTCACCCATCCCCGGGGCTACCCGCTTCCGGGACGCCGACCCTCAGCGGATCGCCGGCGTGATCGACGCGCCGCCGCCGAAGCCCGCGACACCCCCGGCCTCCGCCCCGAGCCCCAGGTAGGCGTTCACCAGGATCGGCGCGGCGCCGGGGCGGGTGTCGCGGTCGGCGCCGGTGCGCGCGTCGAGCACGAGCGGCCCGTTGACCGTGGTGCCGTAGACCGCGCCGTGCCACGCCGTCGTCAGGCGGGGGGCGACGCGGTTGGCGGCCGGGTCGGGCAGCTCCCACAGCGGGGCCGCGGTGGTCGCGTCCACGGCGAACACGCGCGTGTCGCCGCCGCAGACGGTCGTGGCCGCCTCGTCCCACACGCACCGCGGCGGCGTGTAGGAGCGGCCGACGTCGACGGTGCGCACGGTCGCGCCCCGCGCGTCCACGAACCGCAGGGTGGCCGCGGGGGCGGAGAGCGTCGTCGCGGACGTGCGCCCCGAGACGACGGCGAGCCCCGGGCCGGCCGGCGTGATCTGCGGGGCGGTCAGGGTCTCCCCCTCGAAGCGCCGCAGGCCGGTGACCGCGTCGAGCCCGACGACGGTCGAGTCCGCGTAGGTCCCGCTCTGCCCCGGCGCCGTGGCGACCCCGAGCGCGCTGCCCCCGGCCGGCCCGTCGGCGAGCACGGCGTCGGCGCCGACGCCGTCCGCGGTCCACAGCACACGCCGGGAGGTGAGGTCGACACCGAGCGCGGTCCGCTGGGTGTCGGTGCTCGCGGTGAGCACGGCGACCCCCGCGACCACGCCGGCGACCCGCAGCGCGACGGCGGGCGGGCGGTCCGACCACGGCAGCACCGTCGGGGCGTTCCACCGCAGGGCACCGGTGGCCGCGTCGAACGACAGGAGGTCCACCGAGAGGCCGGGCGGGGTGGTGCCGGAGCCGGGGATCGTGCTCGCCGCGCCGACGAGGACGCCGCCGTCGGCGGTGGCGACCGGGCGGCCCGCCGCCCACGCCCCCGGCGGCGCCGCGACTCCGGGGATCTCCGCCCCGGTCGAGTCGACGCGCAGCACCCGCCCGCCGTCGGTGCCCCACACCGCGGTGCCGACGAGCGCGGCGGGCAGGGCGTCGGCGTCGCGCCCGAACACCTGGCCGGTCGAGCCGCCGAAGAGGCTGCCGGTGGGGGCGGCGAACCCGGTCGGCGGGTCGAAGGACGGCGGCGGCGCGGCGGTCTCGGCGGTCCCGCCGCAGGCGGCGAGGAGCAGGACGGTCACCAGGACGGCGGTGATCGCGCTGCGGCGACTCCGGGGGAGCACGGCGGGCAGCGTTCCATGCGCCCGCCGCCGGGGTGACGGGGTCCGGTCAGTCGGTGCGCACCGCGTCGTCGCTCGAGCGGCGCTGGGGCACGACGGGCAGCGGCCCGGTGGCCTGGGCGAGGCGGCGCTGGGCGCGCGCGATGCGGGCGGCGAGCTCGGCGGCCGCGGCCTCCTCGGCCTTGCGGGCCTTGCGCTCGGCGCGGGTGGGGCGGGCCGGGCGGGGGGTCGGCGGGTCGTCGGTGCCGGCGGGCGTGACGGACGGCGCGTCGGCACGGCGGCGCAGGAACGACATCGCGGACTCCTCGATCACCTCTCGAGCGGCTCTCTCGCGATCAGTGTCGTCGCGATCACTCGGGACGTGACGGTGCTCCACCCCATCGTGTCGTAGCCGTGACCGTGTCCGGTGAGAGAGATCGACACGGCGACACGAAGAGGTCGGAACCGGGCGTCACCCGGGGTCGTCGTGCTCGTGTCAGCCTGGCGTCCACGCTCATGTTCAACGTCAGGAAATCCGCCCGCTCGATCCCGCAGGGACGCCCGCGATCAGGTCCGCCGCGCGCTCGCCGAGCATCAGCGCGGTGGCCGCCGGACCCCGCCGGGGGACGGTCGGCAGCACCGAGGTGTCGACGACGCGCAGCCCCGAGAGCCCCTGCACGCGCAGTTCCGGGTCGACGGCGGCGTCGGGGTCGCCGGCCGCTCCGAGACGGGCGGTGCCGCACAGGTGCGCCGACGTCCCGAGGTGCGCGGAGATCCAGGCGTCGAGCTCGCGGTCGCCGAGGCCGCGCTCGGTGCCCAGCGCGAGCCCGCCCGCGGCGAGCAGTTCTCCCGCGCGGCGCACCGCCTGGCGCATCCGCGCGCGGTCGCGGCCGGACTCGAGGTAGCGGTGCTCGAGGCGCGGGGTCCCGCCGGGCTCCGGCGAGGGTGTCAGCAGCCCGCGGCTCTCCGGCGCCTGCAGCGCGCACATGAGGTGGCACGGCCCGCCGGGGGCGAAGGGGCGGGCGAACAGCAGGATCTCCAGGTCGCCGGCCGGGTCGTCGCCGGAGTCGAGGTGCACCGCGGCCTGGGCGCCGGGTGCCTCCGGGTGCAGGGGCTCGCCGCCGGTGGTGTCGGTGAAGGCGAGGTAGACGTTCGGGTGGTCGGTGTAGCCGCGCCCGACAGCGGTCAGCTCGTGGCGCACGGGGAGTCCCGCCGCGCGCAGGACGTCGGGCGGCCCGATCCCCGACTGCGCGAGCAGCTGCGGCGAGAACACCGCGCCCGCTGCGAGCACCACCTCGCCCGCGTCGATGCGCTCGCCGTCGGCGGTCGCCACGCCGACGGCGCGGTCGCCGTCGAGCAGCACGCGGGCGACGACGACGTCGCCGCGCACCGTGAGGTTCGGCCGCGCGAGGTGCGGCAGCACGTAGGCCAGCGCCGCGTTCACGCGCACCCCGCGTCGGACGTTGGCGGGGACGAGACCGGCGCCGGGCGGCGCGTCGCCGTTCTTGTCCGGCTCGGCGGGCACCCCGACGCGCGCGGCCGCGTCGAGGAACCGCTCGGTCACCGTCGCGCGCAGCTCCCCGGCGGGGCGCACGACCGGCACCGGGCCCGCGTCGCCGTGCAGCGGGCCGCGCACGTCGAGGTCGTCCTCGCCACGGACGTAGTAGGGCAGGGTCGCGGCGAACGACCAGCCCGGCCACGCGTCGAGGTCCGCCCGCGTCGCGCGCACGTGGTTGGCCCCGTTGACCGCGCTCGACCCGCCCAGCAGCCGGCCCCGGCCGACGCGCGTGCGCCGGCCCGGTGCGAGGTCGACGCCGACGTCCCAGGTGTGCGGGCCGTCGGGGTCGCACGCGGCGAGCGACGCGACGTCACGGACCTCCGCGGGGAACCCCGCGGGATCGGCCACGGCCGCACCGGCCTCGAGCAGCAGCACCCGCCGGCGCGGGTCCTCGGACAGGCGCCCGGCGAGCGCGCAGCCCGCCGAGCCCCCGCCGACGATCACCACGTCCCAGGACGGACCCCTGCTCATGATCCGCCGGGTACCCGCTCAGCGCGGCGTGTTCGACAGCTGCTCCTGCGGGCGGGCGGCGACCCACTGCGGCACCTGGTCGTTGTTGACCGCGAACCAGAGGTCCCGCCCGGCCGTCTCGTCGAGGTAGACCACCGACTGGTCACCCTCCATGCCCGTCCCGGTGACCGGGGTCGTCAGGAACGAGATGTTGGAGTTCCGCAGGTTCCGCAGGTTGAACGCCAGCTCGGCGAGGCCGGTGTTGCTCAGCGAGTCGTCGACGCCGACGTGCTGGGTCACGGTGTCGACGAGGCTGTACGCGCTCGTCGGGCTGGACAGCGTGCCGGACGAGAGGGCCTTGCTGACGAACGAGCGCAGCGCGGCCTGCTGGCGCCGGACGCGGTCGAGGTCGCCGCCGGGCAGATTGTAGCGCTCGCGGACGTAGACCAGTGCCTGGGCGCCGTTGAGGTGCTGCTGACCGGCCGGGACGACGACGCCGTCGCGCTCGGACTCCTGGCCCACGTTGACGTCGATGCCGCCGACCGCGTCGGTCATCTGCGCGAAGCCCGCGAAGTCGATGACCGCGAAGTGGTCGATGTGCACGCGCGTGAGGCCCTCGACGGTCTGGATCAGCAGCGGCGGACCGCCGAACGCGTACGCGGCGTTGATCTTGTTCTTGCCGCGGCCGGGGATGTCGACGTACGAGTCGCGCGGGATCGAGACGACGCTGGCGCTCTGCCCGTCCTGGGCGACGGTCGCCACCATGATCACGTCGCTGCGCTGCGAACCGAACACGGCGTCGGGCGCGGCGTCGGTGCCGGTGGTGGGGTCGGGCGAGCGCGTGTCGGTGCCCATCAGCAGGAAGGTCTGCCCGCCGGAGTCCGCGGGACGCGTCGACGGGTCGACGTTCGCGAAGACGTTCGGGTAGCGCCCGACCTGCGACCCGAGCTGCTGGGTGACGATGACGACGCCCGCCGCGGCGAGGAGCACGAGCACCAGCAGCGCGATGATCCCGTACGCGAACGCCCGCAGGCCGCGCCGTCGCCGGCCGCGGTCGTCCTCGTCCTGACCCGGCTCCGGGTCGATCATGCTTCCCAGGCTCATTCCCCGACCACCCTCGTCCCGCGGCCGCCGGCCTCCGCCGGCCGACGACTCACTCCCGTGGACCTCGGACGGCGAGCGGCCATCGTTACGCGCCGCACGGTGTGAGGCCGTCGGGAACGACCCAGCGTGACAGCGTGCGCACCGGTGGCCTCCGGTGGCCGGGCGCTCTTCGTCGCGCCCAGCCCGCCGTCCCCCGCCCGGCCGACGATCCTGCCCCTCCTGCCCGGCCGCTGTCCCTACGCTCGGACGGGTGACGCCCGATCGTGAGCCCGTGCTCGACCCGGTCGACACCGCACAGGAGGCGGCGGCCGTGGCGGTCGGACCGGTGCCCGCCCCACGGCCCGAGGTCCTCGCCCGCGTGCTCGAGGGCCTGCGTGACCTGCCGGCCGCGCGACGCCCGTTGCGCGAGGCCGCCGACGGACCGGGGGGCGACACCGCGCTCCCGCTCCCGCGCCGCCGCTCCTGACCCCCGTCGGCCTCGCCCCCGGCGAGCTCGCCGCCCGCCACCCGCGGCTGTTCCACATGGCCGAGCCCGGTGCCTGGCCGTCGATCCGGGCGCGGGGCCTCGCGAGCGCCGCGGCCCTCGTGGAGCAGTTCGGGGCGGCGCCGGAGCTCGTGTCCGCGCGGCGCCCGGTCGCGGTGACGTTGTCCGCGCCGGGCCGCGACCCCGTCGTCCTGCGGGACAACGGCGTGCTGCACGACGGCCAGCTCGCGCGGTGCCTCGAGGGCATGGAGATCGACGCGTTCTACCGGATGCTGAACGACCGCGTGTACCTCTGGCCGACCCGCCGACGGGTGGCCGGACTGCTCGCGGCGCGCGCGTACCGCGACCGCGCCCACCTGGTCCTCGAGCTCGACACCGCCGCGCTGCTCGACCGTCACGGTGCCGCGGTGCGCCTCTCCCCGATCAACATGGGAGCGACCCTCATCAAGCCGCCCCCGCGCGGTCCGCACACGGCCCGGCCGCTCGGGGACTGGCCGCGCGACCGCACGGTCGCCGAGGTGTCGGTCGAGCACGCGATCCCCGACGCCGCCGACCTGGTCGTCGCCGGCGCGGTGCACCACCCCGACGGCGCCGTCGTGCCCGTGGAGCTCGGCGACTGACCGCCGGTCCCCCCCAGGCAACGAACCCGGCGTCGCCGGCCCGCCCCGCACCCGACTCCCGGCCCGGGCCGGGTTACTGGCTGGTATCACTCGCCAGGCGAGCGATACCAGCCAGTAACGGCACGTCGTGCTCGTTCCGCGCCGCGCGAACACGGGCCGACAGGTCGGCGCGCGGCACCTACGGTGGACGGGCCACGCCGGCACGAGAGGAGGGACGCCGTGACCGTCCCCGACCCCGGCCATCCCGACGCCCGCCCCGTCGGGCGCCCGAGCACCGGCATGGACCCCATGCCGACCTCGACACCGCCCCCGCCGCTGGGCGACCGGCCGCGACCGTCACCCGACGACCCCCGCCGGCCGACCCCCGGCGACCCGTCCCCGGACGGCACGCTCGTCCTCGTCGCGGCCGGACGTGAGGACCGTCACCGCCACGTCGTCGACGTGACCTCCGGCGAGCTCGGCGACCCCACCGGCCTGCGGGCACGCTGCGGCGCCGCGGTGGAGCAGGTGGTCACCGGCCTACGCGCGGAGCAAGCGGATTGCCCCGGTTGTCTGCTTTCGGTGCACCGTTGAGCCCAGTCGGTCGTTAGCCTGCGCAACGATCGGGGAACCCGGTGCGCATGCGCACCGAGGACGACCAGTGGGGCATCACCGAGAGCGTGGGCGTCACCGCCCTGGGCGTGGCCAGCGGCCGGGCGATGGAGACCCATCGCCCCGACGGCCTCGTCCACGACCCGTACGCCGAGGCGTTCGTGGACGCCGCGGCCGACGAGATCCGGCTGCCGAAGGGCCCCGAGGACGCGGCGGCGCTGTCGGCGGAACAGGGTGACGGCGCCACCGAGGCGGACTGGCAGGAGCAGTCGGCGTACATCGGGGTGCGGTCGCGCTTCTTCGACGACGCCCTGACCGCGGCCACCGCCGACGGCGTGCGCCAGGTCGTCCTGCTCGCCGCCGGCCTGGACACCCGCGCCCAGCGCCTGGACTGGCCCGCCGACACCGTGGTCTACGAGGTCGACCAGCACGGTGTCCTCGACTTCAAGGACGACGTGCTCGCCGAGCAGCAGGCCACCACCGCCGGCGGGGGTGCCCGGCGCGTCGTGGTGCGGGTCGACCTGCGCCACGACTGGCCCGCCGCACTGCGGGAGGCCGGGTTCGACCCGGGCTCGCCGACGGCGTGGCTCGCCGAGGGCCTGCTGCCCTACCTGCCCGCCCAGGCCGAGATCGATCTCTTCGACCGCATCGGCGAGCTCTCGGCGCCCGGCAGCCACCTCGCCGTCGAGCACTTCGGCGACATCGTGCACCACTTCGGGCGGGAGGACTCGCGCCTCGCGTCGCTGTCCCGGCGGTTCGGCGTCGACATCCGGGAGCTGTTCTTCGCCGACGACCGCCCCGACGCCGCGGAGCGTCTCGCCGAGCTGGGGTGGACGGTGACCGGACGCTCGGCCTCGGAGCTCGCCGAGAGCTACGGGCGCCCGCTCGACCCGGAGCTCGCGGACGTCCACGGCGCCGCGAAGCTCCTCGACGCGCGTCGGTGATCGAAGTACCGATACGGACACTGAGCGTCCGTGACGGCACTTCGCTGACACCTCGCTAGCCCTCGTCGGGGCCCGCGCGGCGGACGCAGAGCAGGCGGTCGCCGCGTTCGAGGGCGTCGACCTCGGGGGCGTCGATCGCGTGCACCTGCCCGTCGCGCACGACGCCGAGCACGATGTCGCGCAGGTGGCGCGGGGAGCCGCCGACCTCGCTCTCCGCCACCTGGCGCTCGCCGATGCTCATGCCCGCTTCCGGCGAGATCAGGTCCTCGACGACGGACACGACGGCGGGCGTGGTCGTCGCCATCCCGAGCAGGCGGCCCGCGGTCTCGGCGGACACGACCACCGAGTCCGCGCCCGACTGCCGCAGCAGGTGCACGTTCTCCGCCTCGCGGACCGCCGCCGTGATCATGATCTTCGGCGCCATCTCGCGGGCGGTCAGGGTCACCATCACCGCCGTGTCGTCGCGGTTGGTGGCGACGACGAGCGCGGTGGCGTGCGGCAGGCCGGCGGTGCGCAGCACCGAGGACTGGGTCGCGTCGCCGCGCACGGTCACCAGCCCGAGCGCCGACGCGGCGTCGAGGCGCCCACGGTCGGTGTCGACGACGACGATGTGGTCGACGTCCTGGCCGTCGCCGCGCAGCGTGGTCACGGCCGCCTGCCCCTTCGTCCCGTAGCCCACGACCACCACGTGGTTGCGCACGCGCGACCTCCACCGTCGGATGCGGAACGCCTGGCGCGACCGTTCGGTCAGCAGCTCGACCGTCGTGCCGACCAGGACGATGAGGAACAACAGACGCAGCGGGGTGATGACGAGGATCGTCCACAGCCGTGCGGTCTCGCTGACGGGGACGACGTCGCCGTAGCCCGTGGTCGAGAGCGACACCGTGGCGTAGTAGAAGGCGTCGATGATCCCGATGCCGTCGTCGTTGTTGTTGTCGATGTAGCCGTCGCGCTGGACGTAGACGATCAGGGCGGCCGCGGTCAGCGCTCCGAGCGCCAGCGCGAGGCGGCGCAGCAGGGCCACCACCGGCCCGATGCGCGTCTCCGGCATCGCCACGGTGCCGGCGGTGGGCCCCCCGGGCGCCATGTCGCGCGACACGCGGCTGCGCAGCACCATGCCCGAGCCCTCCCGACCTCCTCCGGCGGGCCGGTTCCCGCGGGCCGCGCCGGGAGGACACTACCCAGCGCGGCCCCGAGCCGGACTCACCTGGCAGGACCTCAGGTGGCGGGGTAGCGGTGGTAGCCGGGGAAGTTGCCGAAGAGGTTCTCCCCGGGCGGGCCCTCGGTGACGGCCTGCACGAGGTACTCGCCGCCGACGAACGCGCCCTTCCACGACTCGCCGCGTCCGCCGAACGCCTCGTCCTTGTCGCCGCGGGAGCGCAGCTTGTTGATCCCGACCTTGAAGGCCTGCACCTGCTCGGCGAGGCGCTCGGCGTGGTCGGTGTCGTCGGAGGCGATGCTCGCGACCAGCGCGCCGTTGGAGGCGTTCATCTGGGCGAGCAGTTCGGCCTCGGTGTCGACGACGACGATCGAGTCGACCGGGCCGAACGGCTCCTCGTGCATCAGCCGCGACGCCCCCGGCGGGGCCAGCATCGACACCGGCGCGTGGTAGGCCGAGGTGTCCTGACCGTCCAGGAACCGGCCGTTCTCGCGGCTGCCGCGGTAGAGCGGGATCGCGCCGTGGCGCAGGGCCTCGGCGACGCTCTCGTCGAGCTCCTCGGCCTTGCCCGCCGAGATCAGCGGGCCGTAGTCGAGCGCGGGCAGGTCGTCGGTGCTCCCCGCGGAGGAGGCGTCCACCGCGAGCGGGTGCCCGAACTGCACGCCGTCGAGCACGGGCAGGTACGTCGCGAGGAACTGGTCGACGAGCTTGCGCTGCAGGACGAAGCGCGGGTAGGCGGTGCAACGCTGCTTCGCGTACTCGAAGCCCTTCTTGAGGATCTCCGAGAACGCGTCCCAGTCGGAGAACTCCCAGATGCCCCAGGTGTTGAGGCCCTCCTGCTCGAGCATGTGCCGCTTGCCGGTGTCGGCGAGCTGGGCGGCGACCTTGCCGCCGTTGGAGCGCCCGCCGACGAACGCGAGGGCGCCGATCTCGGGCGAGCGGATGAGCGCGTCGGAGAGCTCGGAGCCGTCGCCGGAGAGCAGGGTGACCGGCAGGCCCTCACGGGCCATGAGGGCGTGGGCGACGGTCAGCGTCATCCAGCCGCCCTGGGTGGGGGTCTTGGCGACGACGCCGTTGCCGGCGAGGAGCTGCACGAGCTCGGCGTGCACCTGCACGCTCATCGGGTAGTTCCAGCTCGCGATGTTCGAGACCGGACCCTCGAGCGGCACGCGCTTCGCCGGCGCGCCCTCGACGTCGCGGGAGAGCATCCCCTCGATCTCGTCGACGTACCAGCGCACACCCGAGATACAGCGGTCGACGTCGGAGCACGCCGCCTTCCACGGCTTGCCGATCTCCCAGGCCAGGAGCAGCGCGAGGTCGTCGCGCGCCCCCTCGAGGGCGTCGAGCGACGCGGACACCTTGCGGCGGCGCTCGTCGAGCTCCGTGCCGGCCCACCCGCGGTGGGTCTGCGCCGCGCGCTGGACCGCGTCGGTGGCGGAGGCGGAGTCGAGCTTGAGCATGGTCCCGAGCGACGACCCGTCGTTCGGGCTGATCTGCTCGGACGGCGTGCCGATCGCCCGCCACTCGCCGTCGACCAGGTTGGCGGGCCCGTCGTCGGTGAAGGCCTCGCCCACCAGGTCGCGCACGCGCCCGGTGACCGCGGACCAGGTCAGGTTCTCGGGGACGTGAAGGGTGCTGCTGTCGTCGCTCATGGCCGTCCTCCCGGTGGCGGTCGTGGGCAGCCATCGACCCTAGGCAGGACGACGGGCCCACGGGAACCGCCGGACCGGAGGGGACGGGAACGGATCGGAGGGGGGCCACCACCCCGCGTGACCGCGGATCCGGATCCTCGGGACGGACCGGTCAGGCGCGCTCGGCGGTCAGGAAGGTCGACCTCCCGTTGAGCCGCTGCGTCAGCGGATCGAACTCGCGGCCCCAGCCGTCGGCGACGGCGGTCGCGAGGTCGCGCCGCACGGCCCAGCCGCGCTCGGCGAGCCAGTCGCCCGGGTCGGGCCGGTGGTCGGTGTGGATGAGGGCGGACATGTCCACGCCGATCCCCGCCGCGATCCGGCGGAAGCCCGGGTCGGAGAGCTGGTCGCCGAGGTTGGTGAAGTCCTCGACCGCGATCCGCGAGCCCGGCGCCGAGCGCTCGTCGACGGCCGCGAGCAGCCCGTCCTGCGCCTCGGCGGGCAGATAGGGCAGCAGGCCCTCGGCGAGCCACGCCGTCGGGGCGGACGGGTCCAGGCCGGCGTCGTCGAGCGCGCCGGTCCAGTCGTCGCGCAGGTCGACGGCGACCGGACGCCGGTCGCACCGCGCCTTGTCCTCGGCCAGGACGTCGTCCTTGAAGGTCAGCACCGCCGGCTGGTCGACCTCGAAGAGCGTCGTGCCGTCCGCCCAGTCCAGGCGCTGGGCGCGCGCGTCGAGACCCGCCGCGAGGATGACGGCCTGGCGCACGCCCGCGTCGCCCGCGGCATCGAAGAACTCGTCGAAGAACCGCGTGCGGACGCCCATGTAGCCCGACATCATCTGCCAGAGCTCGTCCTCGGAGTCGTCGCGCGGCGCCACGGGCCGCGTCGGCAGCGGCGTGGGCGGCGCGGCGGCGTCGACGAAGCGCTCGGCGTAGGGATCGGAGATCAGGGCATCCGTACGGTGGGTGTCGACGGACCGTCCGGCCGCCACGACGAGGGCGGTCAGACCCACGCTCGACACGATGTCCCACTGCTCGTACCGGCTCACGGTGCGGCCTTCCGTAGACGTTAGTTCGGCTAACAATCTATGAGATCGTGAGCGTGCATCAACGATGAGTGATCAGATCGACACGACCCGTGACGCGCTGAGGTCAGCACGCGGCCGCGTCGCTGAGCGGTCCACCCGCCCGGGTGAATAGTTGAAATCTTGAGTCAGAGATTGGGCATCCTCACGTCACCACTCGTGACAGCGACCCGCGCCGGCCCGCTCCCCGTCCCTCGACGGAGCGACGCCGCGGAACGGGTCGGACCGGGATGCGCGGTGGTGCACCGCGCCGACGTGGAGGAGAGACCGTTGGACCACGATCCCCGGTGCACCCGCACGGACGCCACCCACTGCGACACCACCGAGCCCACGCACCGTGATCCTGCCCGGCTGGACGCCGATCCGGCCGCCGCGGCGCCGGTGCACGACCCGCCGCCCGGCGTCGACTGGCTGACGGCGCAGATCGAGGTCGACGAGTGCGACGGCTACGTGGTGCTCGCCGTGGATCCCCAGACCGGCGAGGTCGACGCGCACGGCCCGTTCCCGGGGTTCGAGGCGCTGGAGGCCGCGCAGTCGATGCGCGAGACGCTCGACCGCGAGGAGCTCGCCGACGTGGTCATCCGCGTCGTGCGGTGGCACCAGGAGCGGCCCGGGCAGGCCGCCTGATCAGCGGTGCAGCACCTGCAGGATCCCGGCCGCCAGGCCCTCGGCGTAGCGCTGCCGGCCCGCTGGGTCCTCGGTGCGCGCGGCGTCCGCGGGATCGGCCATGTTCGCGCACTCCACCAGCGCCGCCGGCACCCGCGCGAGCGTGAGCCCGGCGAGGTCGGGGCGCCGGTCGAGGCCGCCCTCGCCCCGGTACGTCGAGGTCCCGAACCCCTGCGCCTGCAGGCCCGCGACCAGCGCCCGGCCCAGCGCCGCCGACGGCTCCCCCTGCGAGGGCGAGAGCGCCGGGTCGGAGAGCGCGACGTGGAAACCTCGCCCACCGCGCGGCCCCGAGTCGGCGTGGATGGACACCGTCAGCGCCGCGCCCGCCTCGTTCGCGATCTCCGCGCGGCGGTCGACGCACGGCCCCACCCCGGTGTCGTCGGGTCGCGTCGAGCGCACGGCGACACCGCGCGCCTCCAGGATGCGCGTGACGCGCGCGGCCACGTCCCAGGCGAAGGCGTGCTCGGCGTAGCCGCCGGCGGTGTCGGTGCCGGTCGTGTTGCAGGGCTTCCTGCCGCCGCGCCCGTCGGGCACCTCGCGGGCGATCTCGTCCGACGCCGCCGCGTTGCCGCCGTTGTGCCCGGGGTCGAGGACGACGATCGGCGCCGGCTCCGCCGCTCGGACGGCCTCGCGGGCCTGCGGCGTCGGCACGGGCGGCGGCGGTGGCGGTGCCGCTCCCCCACAGGCCGCGAGGACGAGCAGCAGGCCGCCGAGGACCAGGGGCGCGCGCACGACTCCGCATGGTGCCCTCCGGGCATGTGAGCACTTCGGAGTGCCCGGGCACTCGAAAGTGCTCACATGCGCGGAGCGCACCAGGCCCGGTCCGAGGCGCCCCGGGCCACGAGCACGGGGTCGTAGCGCCCGGGGGTCGCCGACATGTGCACCTGGTCGGTGACGCCCTGGTAGGCGCCGAGCGCGGTGTCGGCGGTGAACGTCTCCGGGTCGAGGTAGCGGTGGCGCTCGTCCGAGCCCGCCGTCGCGTGGGCCCACTCCCGGTCGAGGATCCCCAGCGAGAGGATCCACAGCGCGACGCGGGTCAGCGACACGTGCACGTGGTACGAGCCGCCCTCGGTCGCCCGGCGACGCAGGGCGGCCACCACCCCGGCCTGGGCGAGCCACGGGACGATGTAGTCGTTGACGACGAGGATCGGCGGCAGCCGCGGCGCCGCACCGCCGCCCTCGAGCAGCATCATCCCGGTCACCGACCCCGCGGACTGGTCGAAGCCCGGCCGGCCCGCCCACGGACCCTCGAGGCCGTGCAGGGAGACGGAGACGTGCACGATCCCCGGCCGTTCGGCGGCGGCCTTCCCGGGCGTCAGCCCGATCTCGTCGAGGAACGCGGGGCGGCGGTTGTGGAAGAAGACGTCGGCGCCGGCGAGCAGCTCGGACAGCGCGTCGCGGTCACGGCGCGGGTCGAGCCACGCCGAGCGCATCCCGACGTTCGCCGACGCGTAGGTCGTCTCGTGCTCGGACTCGCCCGGGCGCCACAGGTTGAGCACGTCGGCGCCGTGCAGCGCGAGCGAGCGCCCCAGGCCCGCGCCGGCGATGACGTGCCCCATGCCCAGCGCCCGCAGCCCCGAGAACGGCTGCTCCCCCGGCGGCGGCAACGGCTCGGGAGCGCCGTCGGCGGTCTTCGTGACCTCCACCAGGGGCAGGTCGGCGAGCACGTCGGTGTACTGCGGCTCGGCCAGCATCTCCGGCAGTGAGCGCACCATCGGCATGACGACACCGGCCTCGGCGGCGGCGAGCTCCAGGGTGGGGGCGTCCCAGCGCGCGACGGCGTCGGTGACGGCCGCCTTCGTCAGCGGCACCCCGAGCAGGTCCTGGGCCCGTTCCCGCAGGCCCGGGTACATGTTCTGCGGCATCACCCAGCGCCCGTCGCCGCACCGGAAGAACGCGAACCCCATGACGTTCCCGGTCTCGAGCGACGACGCCACGGGGTAGCCGCCGAGGCGCTCCCACGTGCGGTCGTAGAACGGGCACAGGCGGTGCGGCGAGGCCCGCAGGTCGACGTGGACCTCCTGCCCGGGCCCGCCGCGGTCGCGGTGCAGCGCGGCGGCGGCGACCGACTTCGCCAGCAGCCCGATGCTCGCGGCCGACCCCACGCGCACCGGGCTCGGGACCACCGGGTCGGCACCGGTCACCGTCACGGCACCGCCCGCGTCGGCGGACGACAGCCCGAGCGGAGCCAGGACCTCGTCCAGCTCGGCGAGGGGGTCGAAGCCGTCGTCGCCGGCGATCGGGTCCTTCCAGGCGGCCTCGAGACGGGTCGTCAGAGCAGGCACTCGGGCACCTCCACGTACCGGGCGCGCAGGAACTCCGCGACGGCCTTGCCGGCGATGTCGGGGCGGCCGTTCGACGACGCGCCCTTGCCGAGGACGTCGTGGACGACGAAGTGCACGGCCCGCAGCGTCGGGAACTCGTGGCGCTCGACGGCGACGCCGGCGGCGTCGGGGAACAGGGCGCGCAGGCGTTCGGTGGAGAGCACCGCGCGCAGCCAGTCCCAGGTACGGTCGTCGGCCCCGGCCGGGATCCACAGCCCGACGTTCGAGTTGCCGCCCTTGTCCCCGCACCGCCCGTGGGCGACGAGCCCGAGCGGGGCGCGACGCGTGGGCCCGAGGTCCGGCGGGGGCGGGGCCTCGTCGGAGGGGCGCTGCCCGGTCGCGGGCGCCCGGACCGGGGTGTCCTTCACGGCGACGCGAGCGCCGTCCGCGGTGACCACCACGTGGTCGAGGACGTCGACCGGCACGAGGGCGGGCCAGTACTCGACGACCGGCGCGCACACCTTGAGCGGGTTGACGTAGAGCCCGGGGTAACCGGGCAGGAAGAGCCCGGTCATCGGCGCGACGAACGCCCGCGCGTCGACCTGGTCCTTCGACCGCGCCTGGGCGGTCACGAGGATCTGCTGGGCGGCCGCCCACTGGTCGGGCGGGTCCTCGACCGGTGTGCCGATGCGGTCGACGCGCAGCAGGCTCAGGTCGAGCCCGGCGGTGATCCGCTCGACGTGGGTGCGCAGCAGCGCGACCTTGGCCTCGAGGTCGAGCCCGGTGGCGTAGAACGCGACGCTCGACTCGTAGCCGCCCGGGGCGGTCATCGCGAGCTTGGTGGTCGGCGGGGGCGGTGAGCCGGTGACGCCGGCGATCTCCACGCGGTCCGGCCCGACCTCGGTCAGCGTGACGGCGTCGAGGTGCACCGTCACGTCGGGGTTGAGGTAGGTCGGGCCCTGGATCTCGTAGAGCAGCTGCGCGGTCACGGTGTCGGTGGTGACGGTGCCGCCCGCGGCGTCGTGCTTCGTGATCACGGCGGTGCCGTCGGCGGCGATCTCGGCGATCGGGTAGCCGAGGTCGTCGACGCGCGGGACCGCCCTGAAGCCGGAGAAGTTGCCGCCCGTGGCCTGCGGCCCGCACTCGATGACGTGGGCGGCCACCACCGCGCCGGCGAGCGCACCCCAGTCCTCGGTGTCCCACCGGTGCCACCAGGCCGCCGCGCCGACGGTGAGGGACGCGTCGGTGACGCGCGGGCAGATGACGACGTCGGCGCCGTCCGCGAGCGCGGCCGCGATGCCCCAGCCGCCGAGGTAGGCGTTGGCGGTGGTGGGCTCGAGACCGGAGTCGGCGAGGGGGACGCCGGTGTCGAGGTGCTCGAGGGCGCCGAGGGCGTCCAGCCGCGCGGACAGGTCGTCGCCCTCGACGTGCGCGACGACGAGCCCGAGCCCGGCGTCGGCGATCACCCGGCGGACCTCGTCGGCCAGACCGGCGGGGTTGAGCCCACCCGCGTCGACCACGAGCCGGGCGCCGCGCTCGGCGAGCAGCCCGACCGCGTCGGTGAACTGGGCCAGGAAGCTCTGCGCGTACCCGAGGGCCGGGTCCTTCGCCCGCTCGAGGGCGAGCTGGCGCAGGGTCGGCTCGGCGAGGTAGTCGCCGGTCACGACGTCGACGGGTCCGGCGAGGGCGTCGCGCAGGCCGGAGAAGCGGTCCCAGAGCCAGCCGGCGCAGTTGGCGACGCGGACGGGGCGGGAGACGGGCACAGGACCTCCGAGACATCGCGAACGGTCAGAGCTGACCGTTCGGAGTTTGCCTCGCCGACGCTCCTCGCGTCGCGTGAGCCAGTTCACAAAACTCTGAGAGCAACCTGAGCGCTCGCCACCCGTACGGCCGAGTGCCGTCCTGGTTGAGCGCTCTACGGTGGGGAGCGCAACCGGCCGCCGGTCGGAGCAACGAGATCACGCCCGAACGCGGGCACAGGGGGGATCATGAAGACGCTGGTGCTCGCCCTCGGAGGGTTGTCCGCGGCGTGGATGCTCGCGCCCGTCGTGGCCATGAGCGCGCGGGGCACCATCGACTCGCGCACCCGCGCCGCGTGTCGCGCCGCCGCGCGGACCGCACCGCCGTCCGTCCTCGCGATCCCCGCCCAGCGCCGCGGCGACCTGGACGACCGCGTCTCCGCCTGAGGCACCGAGCCGACCGCGCCCAGCGCCGCACCGCGTCAGACAGCAGCGGCGCCCGGGCGCGGGAGCGGCTCGAACAGCGAGCCCCCGAAGACGCCGCGCCCGGTGCCGACGCTCGCGAGCAGCGCGTCCTGACAGCGCCGTGCCAGCCGCGCGGCTGCCGGACCGCCGCCCCCGCCGTCGGGCCCGGCGCCGGCCGCGGCGATCTGGTCGAGAACGTGCTGCGGCCAGGCACTCATGTCGCCGTGCCCGCCGGAGCGGCCCGCCTCGCACGCGGCCTCGACGTCGGCCCACCGCGCGGGGTCGACGTCCCGGCGGCCCTGCTCGAGGAACAGCGTCCCGAGGTGCTCGCGGACGGCGAGCACGTTGTGCGGCGTGGTGGGGAAGCCGGCACGGAGCAGGATCGTCTCCGCGAGGTCCGGCGAGAGCCGCGGCGCGGGCGTGAGGTCGGGGCGGTGGCGCAGCGCGACCGCGAGCGTGAGGGCGAACAGGACGAGCACCGCCACGGTGCCGATCACGGTTCCCACGTCGAGACCTCCCCGGTGCCCGCCCCGGCGGCGGGATGCTCACGGAGTCGTCGGGCGAGATCAGGTCGTTACGCCCGCGCGACCCGCCGGACAGGGGGATCGATTCCGTGGCGCCGCGCCGAGGGGGTATCAACACCGCATGCGCTACCTCGAGGTCACGAAGCTGCGGGATCTGACCGGGCCGGGCCACACCGACGAGTTCGGGGTCGGCGGCACCGACCTCGGCGCCGCCGCCCTGGCCCCGGACGGGCGCCTCGTCGCGGTCTTCGGCGACACCTTCGAGCGCGCCGGGGTGGGTGGGCCGGGGTGGCGCTCGCCGGTGATCCTCTTCGCCGACCCGTCCTCGGTCGCGGACGGCGGCGGGCTGACGTGGACCGGGTCCGCCGGGCCGACGCACGGCTATGCCGACCAGGTCGTCGAGTACCACCACGGCTCCCGGGTCGGCGGCCGGTTCCTGGGCCTGGTCGGCGGCCTCAAGATCGGCACCGTGCTGCCGACCGACCTGATCACGGTCGGCGACGTGATGTACCTGCACGTCATGGTCTGCCAGCAGCTGGGGACCGTGCACTGGACCGAGGTGCACCGCTCCACCGACAACGGCGTGACCTGGGAGCCCACCGACACCTGGTGGCCCGGTGACCACCTCGACGGACACTTCCAGATGCTCACCTGGGAGCTGGGCCCGGACGGCTTCGTCTACGCGCTGACCACGGGGTTCCAGCGTGACAAGGGCCTGCTCCTGCACCGTGTGCCGGCCGCGAAGCTGCTCGACTCCGCCGCGTGGGAGAGCTGGGGCTTCGCCGACGGCACGTGGGCGTGGGGCCGTCCCGCCACACCCGTGCTGCCGGGTGCGTTCGGGGAGCTGTGCCTGCGTCGCGTCGACGGCGAGTGGTGGCTGTGCGCGTTCGACGCCGGGAACTACCGCGTCGACCTGATCCCGCTCCCCGACGGTCCGACGACCAACCTCCACACCGCCGAGCGCCTCACCGTGATCGCCGGCTGCTGGTGGCACGACGAGGACCACGGCTGCGGCCGCGTCGCCCAGCCCTACGGCGGCTACATCCTGCCCGGCTCGACGCCCGACGACTTCCAGCTCGTGATCAGCCAGTGGAACACCGAGACCAACTGGCCCTACCGCGCCATGCAGTTCCGGGCCCGGGTGCTGCAGAGCGCGTGACTCACCGCGGCACCTCGCGGGCGTAGACGACGGTGTTGTCGCGGTAGGACCCCGCGCTGCTGTCGAAGCTGCCGCCGCACGTGATCAGGCGGAGCTCGGGGCCGGGGGTCGGGCCGTAGACGCGGTCGGTGGGGAACCCGTCCTTGGGGTAGACGGCGACCTCGGTGACCTCGAACGTGACGGTCGCGCCGTCGGCGCGCGCGACCTCGGCGCGGTCGCCGGGACGCAGCCGACCGAGCTCGTAGAACACCGAGGGGCCGGCCGCCGCCGAGTCCACGTGACCGATGATCACCGACGGCCCCTGGCGGCCCGGGGTCACGGAGTAGCGGAACCAGGCGGCGTGGTCGTAGCCCGGCGAGCCCTCGGCGGGCACCTCCATCGTGCGGTCCGGGTTGAGGCCGACCTGATCGACCGGCGACGCGACACGGATCGCGGGCACCGTCAACGTCACCGGGGGCGACGACGACCCGAGCGGCTCCGCGGGCTCGGCCGCCCGCCCGGGCGGCGGCGACGCCAGCGACGGCGGGGGCGGCGGTCCGGCCCCGCTCGCGACGGGTGCGGGCGGCGGACCGGTCTGGTGCGCGAGCGCCCAGCCCACCAGCGCGACCCCCAGCACCGCGAGCAGCGCCGCCCCGGCGATCAGGGCCCGCCGCGTCCGGTCGGGGCCACGCGCGGGCGCCGGCGTGGGCGCGGCGGGGTCGGTGGCGGCGGGGTCGGTGGCGGCGGGGTCGGTGGCGTCTTCCTCGGAGATCACGAGCGCGTCATCCACCTCGGCGTCGCCCGCCGGGTGCGTCACGCACTCCTGATCTCCGGCCGAGGGCGCGGTGCCGGACTCGGCGTCGGCGTCGGCGGCGCCGTCGACGCCCCCGGAGATCACGAGCGCGTCGTCCACGTCCGAGCCGCTCCCCGGGTGCGTCACGCGCTCCTGATCTCCCGAGCCGTCGTCGGGTGCGGCGTCCACCGGCCCTCCTCCCGCCGCGCCGAGGCTACGCAGACAGCGACCCCGCACACCGCGTGGTGTGCGGGGTCGCTGCCGTCGATCCCTGCCCGCGCGTGATCAGCTCTCCTGGCGGCGACGACGGGCCGCCGTCGCGCCGAGGGCGCCCGCGCCCGCGAGGGCGAGCGCACCCGCGCCGATCATGCCCGCGTGCTCGACGCCCGAGGTCGAGCCGCCGCCGGTCGCGACGCCGCCGGACGGCGTCTGGCTGGCGCCACCGCCGGAGCCACTGCCCGAGCCGCTGCCCGAGCCGGAGCCGCTACCCGAGCCGTCGGCCCCGGCACCGCCGGCACCACCGGCACCACCGGCACCACCGGCACCGGCCTCACCGCCCGCGCCCGGCTGCCCCTCGGCGCCGGGCTGCCCCGGCGCGCCGGCCTGACCCGGCGCCCCCGCCTGGCCCGGAGCGCCTGCCTGCCCCGGAGCGCCTGCCTGCCCCGGCGCGGCCTGGCCCGCGGCACTCGGCTGGGCGGGAGGCGGCCCCTGCTGCGCCGCGTTCTGGGCGCACCCGCCCAGGATCCCGAGGCCGAGCGCCCCGATCAGTACCGGGGCCGCGACCAGACGCGTCCTGCTGTTCAAGATCACGATGTCCTCCACCCGAATCCGTCGCGTTCACGTCCACCCCCGACAAACGGGCGCGACGCGGTCGAGGGGACCCTTCCCTACGTTCATGTCCGTCACACACAACTGAACGGCGAGGTTGCGGCGAACGGGCGTTGATCAGCCGCTGAACGGGCCCCCGGCCGGGGTCGTCCGAACCACTACGGTCCGCCTGGTGCTCGGCATCGTGCGGCCCTGTCGCCACCACCTCTCATCGGACCTCCGCCGGCGCTGGATGGGACACCTCTGCGGCACGTGCCTCGCCCTGCGTGACGACCACGGCCAGCTCGCCCGCACCGCCACGAACGTCGACGCCCTGCTCGTCTCGGTCCTGGCGGCCGCGCAGACCGCCGGGGACGGGACGACGACGCGCCGCGCCGGTCCGTGTCCGGCGCGCGGCATGCGGACGGCGACGGTCGTGTCCGGCGACGCCGCGAAGCTCGCCGCGCACGCGGCACTGCTGCTCGCGGCCGGGCACCTCGCCGACCACGTCGACGACGGCCAGGGCGCCTTCCGGCACGGTCCGGTCGCCACGGTGGGCCGACGGGTGGCCTCCCGGTGGAGCGACCGCGCCCGCGCCACCGCGCCAGTCGGGTTCGATCCGTCGGCGCTGCTCGCCGTGCCGTCCCGCCAGTACGCGGTCGAGCACGCCGGCGGTGCGGTCACCCTCGAGGACGCGACCGCCCCGACCGCCGACGCGGTCGCCGCCGCCTTCGCCCACACCGCGGTGCTCGCCGGGCGCCCCGGCAACGCCGCGCCGCTGCACACGGCCGGCGCCGCGTTCGGCCGGCTCGCGCACCTCCTCGACGCGCTCGAGGACCTCGACGACGACCGTCGCGACGGCCGCTGGAACCCCGTGGACGCGACCGGCGCCGGCGTCGGGGCCACGCGGGCGCTCGCGCGCCGCCAGGTCGCGACGCTCGCGGCCACCCTCCCGGACCTGGAGCTGTCCGGCGGTCCGGACGCCCGGCTCGCCCATCGTCTCCTGGTCCACGAGACCGACCGCGCGCTGGTCCGCGCGATGGGCCGGTCGGAGCAGCCGTCCACCGACCAACCGCCGCAGCCCGGCGACAGGCCGCCGGTCCGTCCGCCGCGCGGGTTCGTCGCCGGCTGCGGCGCCGCGGTCGGCCTCTGTTGCACCGGACAGATCTGCTGCTCCGAGGAGTTCACCGGCCCGTGGAGCGGTCAGCCGCGGTCGAGCCCCTGCCCCACCTGCATCGACTGCTCCTCGTGCGGCTGCGACTGCTGCGACTGCTGCTCCGACGGGGACAGCTGCTGCAGCTGTTGCGACTGCGGCAGCTGACCCCATCCGGCGTCACGACGACCGACGAACGGACGAACTCGCGCGCCGAAGGGGCGACCCGCCGTTCCCCACCCGCTCCCGGCACGTTGGACCCGTCCGGGTGATGCTGACGCGCGACACGGTGCCGGGGGCGCCGTGACGTCCGTCGGCCGTCCGGCCGCAGCGGGGTTCGTCAGGAGCGGAGGCTCGGGGAGCGCATGTCGCAGGCGACGGTGGTGGCGGGGCGCTACCAGCTCGGGCCGTCCCTGGGACGCGGCGGCATGGCCGACGTGCACGCGGGCCTCGACGTGCGTCTCGGCCGCGAGGTCGCGGTCAAGGTCCTGCGCGCCGACCTCGCGCGCGACCCGTCGTTCCGGCTGCGCTTCGAGCGCGAGGCCCAGAACGTCGCGGGCCTGAACCACCCCGGGATCGTCGCGGTCTACGACACCGGTGAGGTGCCGACCGAGCAGGTCGGGCTGCCGTTCATCGTCATGGAGTACGTCAGCGGCTCGACGCTGCGCGACATCCTGCGCACCCACGGGCCGATGCCGCCCGAGCGCGCGTGCGCGGTGATGGCCGACGTCTGTGCGGCCCTGGGCTACAGCCACGAGCACGGCGTGGTGCACCGCGACGTCAAGCCCGCCAACATCATGATCACCCCGGGCGACGTGGTGAAGGTGATGGACTTCGGTATCGCCCGCGCCCTCACCGAGACCGGGCCCGCGCTGACCGGCGACATGGTCATCGGCACCGCCCAGTACCTCTCGCCCGAGCAGGGCCTCGGCCAGGAGGTCGACGCACGGGCCGACGTCTACGCCGCGGGCTGCGTGCTCTTCGAGCTCCTCACCGGCGAGCCCCCGTTCACCGGCGACAGCCCGGTCGCGATCGTCTACCAGCACGTGCGGGAGGACCCGCCGCTGCTCGAGACCCTCACCCCGCCCGGCGTGACGATCTCGAGCGAGCTCGAGGCCGTCGTCCGACAGGCGATGGCCAAGAACCCCGAGAACCGGTACGCGACCGCGGCCGAGATGCGCGCGGACCTCCTGCGGGTCCTGGCCGGCGAGCGCCCCGACGCGCCGGCGATCCTCGCCGAGCACGAGCGGGTCAGTGGCGAGGACGAGGAGCCGACCGACCCTGGCCGTCGCTCCTGGCGGGGGCTCACCGGGTCGCAGCGGGTCGTCGACGTCGACGACGTCAGCAGCACCGCCGAGACCCGTCTGACCCCGGAGATCGCCCGCGGGACCCGGACCGGCGCCCACGCCGCGGCCACCCGCACGCGTCCGCGGCGACGCCTCGCGGTGGTCGCCCTCGGCCTCGTCGCGGTGCTGGGCCTGGGCGGCTGGGGGCTCCTGGCCGGCAGCGACAGCGAGGTCCCGCAGCTCGTGGGCCTCACCCGCGACGACGCGGTCCGCGCGGTCACCGACGCCGGCCTCTCGCCGCTCGTCGTTCCCGTGCCCTCGGCCCCCGAGCAGCAGGACCACGTCCTCTCGGTGACACCCGACGTGGGCGCGTCGGTCGACGAGGAGTCGCCGGTGACGCTGCGCGTCGGCCGCGGCCCCGGCCTGATCCAGGTGCCGCTGCTCGTCGGGCGCAGCCCGGAGGCCGCGCGGGTCGCCGCGGAGGGCGCGGGCCTCGTGCTCACCCCGGTCCCGAAGCTGCGCGAGACCAGCGACCCGACCGAGGTCGGCCAGGTCGTCGGCCAGGACCCGGTGCCCGGCTCGCTGCGCCCGCCGGGCGGCGCGATCGAGCTGACCGTCGGACAGCGGCGCGCGACGCTCCAGGTCCCGGACGTGACGGGGCGCTCGCGCGACTCGGCGGAGGCCACGCTGGAGGGCGTGGGCCTGGAGGTCTCGTTCCAGGAGGTCGACGGCGGCGGCGCCGCGGGCACCGTCGTGGCGCTGCGCCCCGGCGTCGGCACCTCGGTACCGCGCGGCAGCACCGTCACCGTCGACGTCGTCCGCGCGGGGTCCGCTCCCTCCTCGGGAGCTCCGGCCTCCGGCGCCCCGGGCAACGGGGCGACCGGGAACGGCGGGACCGCGGGCGGCGCCCAGGGCGGGGCCCAGGGCGGCGGCACCGCGAACGACGGCACCGGCGGCACCGGCGACGGCGGCGACAGCGGTGACGACGACGGCGGCGGGATCGGCGGCCTGTTCGGCTGACGGGTCGCCGCGACGGAGCGAGGGACGCCCTCGCTGCGCCGCGCGCCACCGGTGACGGGTCGAGGGGCGCCCTGGCTGCGCCTCACGCAGCGAAGGACGCCCTCGCGCCACCCCCACCTCGCTCGCGCGCCACCGGTGACGGGTCGAGGGGCGCCCTGGCTGCGTCCCACGCAGCGAAGGACGCCCTCGCTCCACCTCCGACCTCGCTCGCGCGCGCCGTCGGCACGGAACGGCGCGGGCTGGAGTCCACCGGACGGCGCATCAAGAGCGGCCGCGTGCCCACCGATGCAGAGGGTGACCGCACAGCGGCTCACGCACAGGCCCGTCGCACCGAGGGACGTGATCCAGATGTTCCGCCGCTCGACCTCCTCCGCCGCTCTCGCCGTCTCCCCCGAGGAGGACGCACCGGAGTCCGTCCCGGGGGCCCGGCACACCCGCCGCGCGCAGCAGCAGCAGGCCAGCAACGAGGCGGCGCTCAAGGCGCGCCTCGATCGGGTCCACCGGCGCCTCGCGGAGGTCGGCTCCGTGCAGGTCACGGGGCGTGTCCACGCCATCGACAACGACGCCGCCCGGCGCGACCCGCTGACGCGGCCGTTCGCCCTGCCCGACGGCACGCCCATGCCGCGGCACCGCGCGGCGACGCCCACGACGGCCGCGATGCCCCGACCGGCCTGAGCGGGCGACGCGCGCACCCGCCGACCCGCTGTCACTCCGGGTAGTACTGCGCCGCGATTATCGCGAACCCCCTGGTGAGCACTCCGCTCGCGAACACAGACTGTCACCATCTCGGGCAACCGCACCGAGGGAGGTGGCGTCGCCGGGCCGACGGTGCCCGGTCGCGAGGAGGTCGGCGGAGTGCACTCCGTGGAACCCGTGCCCCGGCCGGCGGCCGGACGTCGAGCGGTCCGGGGCCGGCCGCTCACGGTGCCGCAGCTCGAGCTCACGCACGGTGACCAGCGCCTCGTCGTTCCGCCGGGGCAGGGCGTCACGATCGGCCGCGACGAGGCGGCCGGCTTCCAGGTCGTGCACCCCCTGGTCTCGCGGGTCCACGCCGAGCTGCGGGCGCTGCCCAGCGGGTGGGAGCTGATCGACCGCAGCCAGAACGGGATCTTCGTCGCCGGTGAGCGCCTGCAGCAGCTCCGCCTCTCCCCCGGGGCGACGCCGCGCCTGACCCTCGCGCTCGGCCGCGGCGGGCCCGAGGTGTCGCTGGTGCTCCGCACCGTCGCCGCCGACCCCGGCGCCCCGCCCGTGCCCGCGGCGGCGCCGCTGACACCCCCGGGACCCCGCCCGGAGCCCGCCCCCGCCGGACCGACGCCGATCCCCGGGGCCGGACCGACACCGACCCCCGCGGCCGGCACCCGTGCCCCTGACAGCCCTGCCCCCGATCGCGCCGCCCCCGGTCACCCCGCCCCCGAGCGCCGCGCCCCGTCCCCGGTCCGGCCCGCCGACGTCCCCGAGCCCGCGGGACCGAGCCGGCAGGGCCGGTTGTCGGCGGTGCACCGGCTGCCGTCGGCGCCCCCGGCGACAGCCGGTGCGCCGGGGCCGGACCCGTCCGGCGCCCTTTCCGCCGCCCCGGCCGGCCACGCCCCCGCCGCGCACGGCCGCATCCGGATCGGGCGCGCCGAGGACAACGACGTCGTCGTCGCGGACCTGCTCGTCTCCCGGCACCACGCCGAACTGGTCGGGGACGCCGCGGGCGGCTGGGAGCTGGTCGACCTCGGCAGCCCGAACGGCACCTACGTCGACGGTCAGCGGGTCCGCCGCACCGCGCTGCGCCCCGGGATGCTCGTGGGGATCGGGCATGCCCTGTTCCACCTCGACGGTGACCGGCTCGTCGAGCGCGAGGACGCCGGCGCGATCGCGTTCCGCGCGCAGGACCTCGTCGTCCGGACACCGCAGGGACGCACCCTGCTCGACCGGGTCGGCTTCGCCCTGGAGGAGAACAGCCTGCTCGCGGTGGTCGGCCCGTCGGGCGCGGGGAAGTCGACGCTGCTGCGCGCGCTGACCGGCTTCCGCCCCGCCGACGAGGGCGTGGTCACCTACGCCGACCGCGACCTCTACGCCGACTACGACGAGCTGCGCCAGCGCATCGGCCTCGTCCCCCAGGACGACATCCTCCACCCGCAGCTCACCGTCCGACGCGCGCTCGCCTACGCCGCGCGGCTGCGGTTCCCGTCGGACACCACCGCGACGGAGCGGGAG